>JACZJU010000061.1 GCA_014860395.1 Burkholderiales bacterium
GCTCTACCACAAGGTATGCCAGCTCGCGAACGCGCTGAAGGTGCATGGCATCAAGAAAGGCGACCGCGTCCTCATCTACATGCCGATGTCGATCGAAGTGGTCGTGGCGATGCAGGCGTGCGCGCGCATAGGCGCGACGCACTCGGTGGTGTTCGGCGGCTTTTCCGCCAAGAGCCTGCAGGAACGCATCGTCGACGCCGGCGCGACCGAGGTGATCACGGCGGACGGGCAGTTCCGCGGCGGCAAGGAAATCCCGCTCAAGCCGGCGGTAGACGAGGCGCTCGCGATGGGCGGCTGCGAAAATGTCAGGAACGTGATCGTCTACAAGCGCAGCGGCAGCGCGGTCAACATGCAGGCGCCGCGCGACAAATGGTGGCACGACGTGATCCAGGGCCAGGCCGAGGAGTGCGAGCCGACCTGGGTCGGCGCGGAGCATCCCTTGTTCATCCTCTACACCTCGGGCTCGACCGGCAAACCCAAGGGCGTGCAGCACTCCACCGGCGGCTATCTGCTGCAGGCGGTCATGACCATGAAATGGGTGTTCGACTACAAGGCGAGCGACGTGTTCTGGTGCACCGCCGACGTCGGCTGGGTGACAGGGCATACCTACATTACCTACGGGCCGCTCGCGGTGGGCGCCACCGAGGTCATGTTCGAGGGCATTCCGACCTATCCCGACGCCGGACGCTTCTGGAAAATCATCCAGGACCACAAGGTGAACGTGTTCTACACCGCACCGACCGCGATCCGCTCCCTGATCAAGGCGGGCGCCGACCTGCCGAAGAAATACGACCTCAAGTCGCTGCGCATCCTGGGCACGGTGGGCGAGCCGATCAACCCCGAGGCGTGGATGTGGTACCACACGGTGGTGGGCGATTCGCGCTGTCCGATCGTCGATACCTGGTGGCAGACCGAAACCGGTGGACACATGATTTCGCCGCTGCCCGGCGTGACGCCGACCAAGCCCGGCTCCTGCACTTTCCCGCTGCCGGGGATCATGGCCGCGATCGTGGATGAAACGGGGCAGGAGGTGGAGAAAGGCAAGGGCGGGATCCTGGTGATCAAACGCCCCTGGCCGGGAATGATACGCACGATCTGGGGTGATCCGGAGCGCTACAAGAAGAGCTATTACCCCGAGGATTTCCACGGCAAGTATTATCTCGCCGGCGATGGCGCCAGCCGCGACCTGGAGGGTTACTTCCGCATCATGGGGCGCATCGACGACGTGCTCAACGTCTCCGGTCATCGATTGGGCACGATGGAGATCGAATCGGCGCTGGTGGCGAACACCGGGCTCGTGGCCGAAGCGGCAGTGGTAGGCCGGCCCGACGACGTGACGGGCGAGGCGGTGTGCGCCTTCATCGTGCTCAAAGGCCCGCGCCCCACCGGCGCGGAGGCGAAGAAAATGGCGCAGGAACTGCGTGACTGGGTGGGCAAGGAAATCGGCGCGATCGCCAAGCCCAAGGACATACGCTTCGGCGACAACCTGCCCAAGACCCGCTCCGGGAAAATCATGCGGCGGCTATTGCGTTCCATCGCCAAGGGCGAGGAGATCACACAGGACGTGTCCACCCTGGAGAATCCGGCGATTCTGGAACAGTTGAAGCAGCCGGTTGCGTAGGCGTTTGCCGGCGCGGCGCCCGTTCGAGGCGCGTG
>JACZJU010000062.1 GCA_014860395.1 Burkholderiales bacterium
GCGCCACCTGCTATCCGCAGCGCCGGTGCATGAAACCGAGCCGCGGCTCGCAGCGCCCGGCGAAGGCGAAGGCCTCGTCGATGATTACGCCAGCCTCGGCCTCACCCTGGGCCGGCACCCGCTGGCGCTGCTGCGCCCGCGTCTTGCGCGCATGCGTCTGGCCGCTGCTGCAGACGTCCGCCGCCTGCCGCACGGAAGTGCGGTGCGTGCCGCCGGCATCGTCATCGGCAGACAGCGCCCCGACACCACTTCCGGCGTGGTATTCGTGACGCTGGAGGACGAGACCGGCTGCGTCAACGTCATCGTCTGGCGCGATCTGGGCGAGCGCCAGCGGCGCGAGCTGCTCTCGGCGCAGCTGATGGCGGTGTATGGATCGGTCGAGCGCGAGGGCGAGGTGGTGCACGTGATCGCACGGCGGCTGGCGGATCACAGCGAGCTGCTCGGCAGACTGGCGACCAGTTCGCGGGATTTTCATTAAGAGATGCGTGCGCAGAGCCAGGCTGTCCGGAAACCCTTGCCCATATTGGCTCTCAGGCCGATTGCCGACTGATTACACGCATCGCGATGTCAACTCACCAGCCACCGAAGCCGTTATTTTCCTCATGAAAGACCGCGGCATCAACAAAAAGCACGAGGCGCAAGCACTCGTCGTCACCGCGCAAATCGCCCGGCAAATCCTCGTCATCCGCGGCCAGAAGGTCATACTCGACGCCGATCTTGCCGTGCTTTACGGCGTCCAGACACGACGACTGAATGAGCAAGTGCGCCGCAACGCCGAGCGCTTTCCGGAAGATTTTGTTTTTCAGACCTCCCCCACTGAGTTCGCCAGCTTGAAGTCGCAATTTGCGACATCAAGCTGGGGTGGCACGAGGAAACTGCCACTCGCTTTCACCGAACACGGCGCCATCATGGCTGCCATGGTCCTCAACAGCCCCCGTGCCACCGAGGTCTCAGTCTACGTCGTGCGCGCATTTGTGCAGCTGCGGGACGCGCTCCTCACACACAAGGAACTCGCCAAACGGCTCGACGAGCTGGAATCACGCCTGGAGCGAAAACTCGCCACCCACGACCAGGCGATTACCGGCATCCTGGAGGCCATTCGCCAGCTCATGGCCCCGCCCGAGCCCATGAAGAAGCGCAGAATCGGGTTTGTGCAAAGTGACTGAGACCTCCTATCGTATTCCATTGGAAATCCCCGGCCACCCGCTGCATGTGATCCAGCGCGGTCGCCTCAAGGCGGCGTGCTTCTTCGGCGACGAAGATTGCGCCGCCTATCTCGGCTGGCTGGCCGAATACGCCAGCGGCTGCCGTTGCTCCGTGCACGCCTACGTGCTGATGAGCAACCATGCACACCTGCTGTTGACTCCCTCAAGCGCGGACGGCGTCGCCAGGCTGATGTCCTCCCTGGGCGAGCGTTATGCGCGCTACGTCGGGGCGGCGCGCCGCCGTGATGGCCCGCTATGGGAAGATCGCGTCGAGGCTTTTCCGGTCCACGTCGGGCGTTACCTGCTTGCCTGCATGCGCTACATCGAGCTCAATCCGGTGCGCGCCTGCGTGGTTGCCTCGCCGGGTCAGTATCGGTGGTCGAGTTTTCACGCGAATGCGCTGGGCCGCGACGATGCGCTGCTTACCCCGCATGCGCACTACTGCGCCCTGGGGCGCGACGCCGCGTCGCGCCAGTCCGCCTACCGGGCGCTGTTTCAGGGACCGGCGCGTCCTAGCCGCCGCTCAAAGCCTGCACGATCACCAGCTCATCGCTGGCCTTGAGCGGCTGCGCCAGGTCGCGCAGCTGCGCGCCGTTGACGAAAATGCGGATGTGCCGGCGTATCTGGTCCTGCTCGTCGATCACGCGAAAGCGTATGCCTGGATACAGGCGCTCGAGTTCGGCCAAGACCGCGCCCAGCGTGGCGCCGCTCGCCTCGACCTCGCTGCGTTCGGTATAGGAACGCAGCCCGCCGGGTATCAGCACTTTCATCGCGGCAGCATTCGTCTAAGGGAATTCCACCGCCTCGACGGCGTAAATCTCGGGCAGGTGGCGCGCCAGACAGGACCAGCGCCGGCCTTCGTCGCAACTGCTCCACAGCTCGCCGCTGGTGGTGCCGAAATACAGCCCGACCGGATCGCCCGCGTCCGCCGTCATCGCCTGGCGCTTCACCGTCCACCATGCCTGCTTCTCGGGCAGGCCGGCGTCCAGCCGCTGCCAAGTCTTGCCGCCGTTACGCGTCGCATAGACCGCGGGCTTGCCCTCCGGACTGGTGCGCGGCCACACCGTGGTGCCGTCCATGGGGAACACCCAGGCGGTACCGTCGTTGCGCGGATGCACCACCAGCGGAAAACCGATGTCGCCCACGCGTTTGGGCATGCTGCGGCCGATGCGCACCCACTCGCGCGAGGGCGCATCGAGCCGGTAGATGCCGCAGTGGTTCTGCTGGTACAGGCGGTCCGGGTTGCTGGGGCACAGCCGCACGCAATGCGGATCGTGGAAGCTCGGGTCGCTGCGATCGAAACCTTCGACGACTTCCAGTCCCTGCAGGATGGGCTTGAAGCTGCGGCCGCGATCCGTCGACTCGTGCACGCCGCCGCCCGACATGGCGAAATAAAGATGCGCAGGGTTGCGCGGATCGACGATGATGGAATGCAGTTTCGGGCCGTCCGGCGTGCCGTCCTGCACCGTGCCCATCCATTTGCGGTATTCGGCGTCGTCGTTGACCGGCGAGAACGGCTCCCAGCTGACGCCGCCGTCGCCCGAGCGAAACAGTCCCTGCGGCGAGGTACCCGCATACCAGACGCCGGGTTCGTCGCGATGGCCCGGGGTGAGCCAGAAAGTGTGGTCGACCGAGCGCCCTTTCTCGCCCTCCGGCGCCTTGGCGAACGCGGGTGGCCGCGCGGCTTCCTTCCAGCTGCGGCCGCGATCGAGCGAGCGAAACACCGTTGGTCCCAGATGCCCTGTCTTGGCCGCGGCCAGCAGCGTGCGCCCGTCGCGCGGATCGAGCATCAGCTGGCTGACGACATGACCGAGAAAGTGCGGCCCGTCGACGCGCCAGGTTTTGCGCGCCGCATCGCCGTGATAAATCCACGCGCCCTTGCGCGTGGCCACCAGCAGGGACTGCTTGCGCGAAGATTTCGCGCGCGGCGCCGACGGCGCCTTGCGACTTGCTGCTTTCCGCTTCTTGACTGCCATGAATTTCTCCTTTAGTCCGGATCGTCGGCGCCGCCCGAGCGCGTCAGGGGCTCGCGCCTACAGCGTTTCGCAAAATGCTCAGGTGCTACGCGTACGCGCGGCCACGGTTTCGCGGATCGGGCGGATCGGCCGCACCTCGACGCAGCCAACGCGCGCCGGCGGGATTTTCGCGGCGATCCGGATCGCTTCGTTCAAGTCCGTCGCCTCTATCATGTAGAAGCCGGCAAGCTGCTCCTTGGTCTCAGCGAACGGACCGTCGGTGACCGACAGTTTGCCGTTGCGCATGCGCACGGTGGTGGCGGTCTGCACCGGCTGCAGCGCCTCCGACGCGAGGCAGTAGCCGCTCGCGCGAATGTCGGTGTCGTAGGCCACGCAGTCTTCGTCGGGCAGTTCGTCCTGTCTCTTTTCGTCGAGGTAGACTAGGCACAGATATTTCATGGTTCACTCCGATTCGTGATGGTGCTGAACGGATAGGCTTCCGGCACGGTGTCGCTGCTGCGCGCCGACACCTAGCCCCCCATTTTCTGCATCGCCTGCTGCATCTCTTCCGGACTCACGTCGCGCAAATGCGTGGCCACCGACCAGTGATGGCCGAACGGGTCTTCAAGCTTGCCATAGCGATCGCCCCAGAACATGTCTGCGACGGGCATCGTGATCTTCGCACCGGCGGCGACCGCGCGCGCGACGACCGCATCGACGTCCTCGACGTAGAGGTGGATGGTCACCGGGCTGCCTTTGAGCGCCTTCGGCCCGAGCGAGCCCCACTCGGGCATTTCGTCCACCAGCATCACGGCCGAACCTCCGATGCGGATCATCGCGTGCATGAGCTTGCCCTGCGGGCCCGGCAATCGGCCGCCTTCGACGGCATTGAACGCCTTCTTATAGAACTCAATCGCATCGGCGGCGCCGGCGCAGACCAGGTGCGGCGTTACGCTATGCATGTTCTCCGGAATCGGTTTCACTGCTGGCATGATGTCTTACTCCTTTGAATGGTTACCCGCGCAGGCGCGCTATGCCGCGCACCTGGCGCAGGACTGCAATATCCAACTTTTTCGTCTGCAGTGGTTCTGCATAGACAGGCGGCGGCTCGCTACTTGGCCTTGCCGACGCTCATCTCGCGGAAGCGGTCGACAGCCTCGCTCGGCCCGAAATCCTCGAGTTCGAAGAACTCGCGCACCTCGATTTCGCCCGCCTTGCCGTCGATCGAGGGATTGGGAAAGCGCCGGGTCAGTTCGATCGCTTCTGCGCGCGACTTCACATCGATGATGGTGTAGCCGGCAATCAGCTCCTTGGTTTCGGCGAACGGCCCGTCGACGACGCTGTGCTTGTCGCCGGAATACCTGACGCGCCAGCCCTTCGAGCTCGGCTTGAGCCCGGAAGCGTCCACCAGCACGCCGGATTTCGCAAGTTCCTCGTGGTACTTCTGCATGCTGGAAAGCAGCTTTTCGTCCGGCATGACGCCGGCTTCCGAATCCTTGGTGGCCTTGACGATAATCATGAAGCGCATGGTTGTAACTCCTAGTCGTATTGGTCTAAATCGGGGCCGCCCGGGCGATCGAAGACCGCCCTGCCCCACTGCGTGAATCGGCCGTATTCAACCCATAGTCGAACGGCAAATCCCGAATTCGACAAGCCCCCGATTATTTTTTGAGTTCCGCCAGCCGGCGTTCGAGAAACCGCCGCTCCGGCTCCTGCCGGGTCAGGGCCAGCGCACGCTCATAGGACAGGCGCGCGTCCGCGGTTCTTGCCAGCCGCCGGCACAGGTCCGCGCGCGCCGCATGCGCAAGGCGGTAGTCCGACAGCGCGCCGCGCGCAAGTATGGCATCGACCAGGGCCAGCCCGGCGAGCGGGCCGTCGCGCATCGCCACCGCCACCGCGCGGTTGAGTTCGACCACGGGCGAGGGCTCAGCCAGCACGAGCAAATCGTACAGGCCGACGATCTCCTCCCAGTCGGTGGCCTCCGCGCTGGGCGCCTCCGCATGCACCGCCGCGATCGCCGCTTGCAGGCAATAGGGTCCGGGCGCACGCCGGGGCAGCGCGCGCTCGACCAGCGCAATGCCTTCGGCGATCTGCCCGCGGTCCCAGCGCGAGCGGTCCTGCGCATCGAGCAGGATCAAATCGCCCGATGCCGATGTGCGCGCCGCGCGCCGCGATTCGTGCAGCAGCATCAAGGCGAGCAGGCCCATCGCCTCGGGCTCGGGCAGGAGTTCGACTAGCAGGCGCGCGAGGCGGATCGCTTCGCCCGAGACATCGTGCCGCGTCAGCGACTCGCCCGAGGACGCGGAATAACCCTCGTTGAACACCAGGTAGACCACGCGCAGCACGCTGTCCAGCCGCTGCGGCAGTTCCTCCGGCGACGGCACCCGATAGGGAATTCCGGCTTCGCGTATCTTGGATTTCGCGCGTACTATGCGCTGCGCCACGGTCGGCGCCGCCGTGAGGAACGCGTGCGCGATCTCCTCGGTGGTAAGACCGCAGACCTCGCGCAGCGTCAGCGCCACCTGCGCATCCGGCGACAGCGCGGGATGGCAGCAGGTGAACACGAGGCGCAGCCGGTCGTCCTCGATATCGTCCGCGTCGGGCGCGACACTCTCGTCGGCAATGCTTTCGGCGTGTTCGGCGAAATCGTCAAGTTTCTCGAAGCGCGCGCGCCGGCGCAGGCCGTCAATAGCCTTGAAACGTCCGGCCGAAACCAACCAGGCGCGCGGATTCGCCGGCACGCCCTCGCGCGGCCATTGCTCCAGCGCCGCCCTGAAAGCATCGTGCAGCGCCTCCTCGGCGGTGTCGAAATCGCCGAGCACGCGGATCAGCGTGGCGAACACGCGGCGCGACTCCGATCGGTAGACGCCGTCCACGATCTCGCGCATGCTCCGGGAAAGGTCTCCGTTCATCGACGCTGGCCTCCGTGCGGCGCTAGTGTAAATGAAATGCATAGTTATTGAGAACGCTGCACTCCACAGGGAAAGCCCCGGCCGGGTGTGATAAATTAGCTTCGACATCTATTGGGGTTCCCGCGTGCCCGCCTACCTGCGACCCACCAGCCAGTCCGATGCCCTTGCCGCGCTCGCGCAAGGTCGGCTTACGGTATTGGCGGGCGGCACGGATTACTACCCGGCCCGGGTCGGAAAGCCTCTAAACGACGATATCCTCGACATCAGCGCCATCGCCGATCTGCGCGGTATCAGCGAACACGCGGATCACTGGCGCATAGGCGCTACCACCACCTGGAGCGATCTGATCGCGGCCGGATTGCCGCCGCTGTTCGACGGCCTGAAGCTCGCCGCGCGCGAAATCGGCGGCGTGCAGATCCAGAACGCCGGCACCGTCGCCGGCAATCTTTGCAACGCTTCGCCCGCGGCCGACGGCGTGCCGCCGCTGCTGGCAGTGGATGCGCGCGTCGAAATCGCCGACACGAAGGGCAACACGCAGGTCGCGCTCGCAGATTTCATCCTCGGCAATCGCAAAACCCTGCTGCGAGCAGATCAGTTGCTCACCGCAATACTGATCCCCAAGCCCGCGCACCCGGCGCGCAGCCACTTTGCCAAACTGGGTGCGCGCAAGTATCTCGTGGTTTCCATCGTCATGGTCGCGGCCACGCTGGAGGTCGACGCCGGGCGCGTGAGCGCGGCACGAATCGCCGTCGGCTCAGCCTCCGCGGTGGCGCAACGCCTCCCTCTGCTTGAAGCTGCTCTGATCGGTCAAGCTTGCGACGCTAGCCTTGGCGTACAGGTGAGGGACGAACATCTGGCGCCGCTCGCACCCATAACCGACGTGCGCGCAAGCAGCGCATATCGATTGGATGCCGGACTGACACTGCTGCGGCGCGTGCTGGGCGAGCTGGGAGCGCGCGCATGAACCGGCCGCGAGCGAAACTCAGCGAACAGACCATACGCTTCGTAGTCAACGGTCAGGCGCTCAAATATTCCGGAGATCCGGCCAGGCGCCTCGCCGACGTGCTGCGCGACGATTTCGGCCTGATCGGCACCAAGGTAGGCTGCAACGCCGGCGACTGCGGCGCCTGCACGGTGCTGCTGGATGGAAAGCAAGTGTGCTCCTGCCTCACCGCAGTCGCGCAGGTGAGCGGGCGCGAGGTGACTACCGTCGAAGGCCTGACCGGCGGCGGCAGGCTTTCCGGGCTGCAGCGCGCTTTTCACAAGCACGGCGCGGCGCAATGCGGCATCTGCACGCCGGGCATGCTGATCGCCGCAGCGGACTTGCTCTCGAGGAACCCGCGGCCTGACGCACAACAGGTGAAGGACGCCCTGGGCGGCGTGCTCTGCCGCTGCACCGGCTATCAAAAGATCATCGAAGCCGTGCTGGATGCGGCGCAGGCCGAGCTCCCGCCCGCGCTTGCGACCGGCGCCGCCATCGGCGCACGCGCGCCCAAGGTGGACGGCGTGGCCAAACTTATCGGCGTGGAACGCTACGGCGCCGACAGCATCCCCGCCGACGCCCTGTGGCTGCGCGTCGTGCGCGGGCCGCACCATCATGCCAGGTTCGAATTGGGCGATCTCGCCGCTTTCACCGCGGCGCACCCGGGCATAGCGCGCGTGCTCTGTGCGCGCGACGTGCCGAGCAACGGCTTCGGCATTTATCCGCATATCAAGGACCAGCCGGTGCTGGCCGACGGCGTGACGCGTTTTCGCGGCGAGGCCGTGCTCGCGCTGGTCGGCACGCGTGCAGCAGTCGAATGCGTGAGCGACTCCGAACTGCCGATCCGTTACACGGAATTGCAGCCGGTGATGGGACTGGACGCTGCGCAAGCGCCGGGCGCGGCGCTGGTGCAGGCGGACAAGCCGGGCAACCTGCTACTCGACGGCTGGGTCAGAAAAGGCGATGCGGCTGCGGCCTTCGCCGGCTGCGCCGCCGTCGCCGAGGCCACATTCGAAACCGGCTTCGTCGAGCATGCCTATATCGAGCCCGAGGCAGGCTGGGCGCTGCGCATCGGCGACCGCCTCGAAATCCACGTCACCACGCAGACGCCCTACATGGATCGCGACGAAATGGCGCTGGTGATGAAACTCGCGCGCGAACAGATCCGCATCGTGCCGACGGCCTGCGGCGGCGGCTTCGGCGGCAAGCTCGACCTGTCGGTGCAGCCCCTGATCGGCGTCGCGGCTTGGCTGCTCGGCAAGCCGGTCGCCTGCGTCTATAACCGACCGGAGAGTATGGCGGCTAGCACCAAGCGCCATGCCTCGCGCGTGCGCATCAAATCCGGCTGCGATGCGGGCGGCAAACTGGTCGCGGTCGAAACCGAGGCTGACTTCGACACCGGTGCCTACGCGAGTTGGGGCCCGACCGTGGCCACGCGCGTGCCCATCCATGCAAGCGGCCCCTACTTCGTGCCGCATGTCACTGCGCGCGGCCGCGCTTTTTTCACCCACTGTCATCCCTCTGGCGCCTTCCGCGGTTTCGGCGTGCCGCAGGGCGCGATCGCGCACGAGGCGATGATGGACGAGCTCGCCGACAAGCTCGGCATGGACCGGCTCGCGTTTCGCCGGATCAATGCGCTCAAAGCGGGCGATGCCACCGCCACCGGCCAGGTGCTCGCGCACTCGGCCGGCCTGCCGCAATGCCTGGACGCCTTGAAGCCGCACTGGGAAAAAGCGCTCGCCGATTGCGCCACCTATAACCAGAACCCCGGAGCGAAGCGGCGCGGCGTCGGCCTGGGTTGCATGTGGTACGGCATCGGCAACACTTCGCTCTCCAACCCCTCGACCATGCGCATCGGCCTTTCGGCCAAGGGCGAATTGACGCTGTACAACGGGGCGGTGGACATCGGCCAGGGATCGAACACCATCCTCACCCAGATCGCAGCCGACGCGCTGGGCCTGCCGATGGGACAGTTTCGCATAGTCATGGGCGACACCGATCTCACTGCGGATGCGGGCAAGACTTCCGCTTCGCGCCAGACCTTCGTCTCGGGCAAGGCCGTCGAACTCGCCGGCCGCGATCTGCGCGCCAAACTGCTGCAACTGCTGGAGGCTGCCCCCGACGCGGCGCTGAGTCTGGAAGGCAAGCTGATCAAGGCGAGGGACGCGAATGGCGAGCATCAGTACGATCTCACCTGGGTGCCGCCGCGCCACGGGACCGACGTGCTGCAAGGCGTGGGCACGTTCGATCCGCCCACCAGCCCACAGGATGCGAACGGCCAGGGCGTGCCCTACGCAACTTATGCCTTCGCCGCGCAGATGGCGGTGGTCGAAGTGGACCTGGACCTGGGCACGGTGAAGGTGCTCGAAATCATTGCCGCGCACGACGTCGGCAAGGCGATCAATCCGACCCAGGTCGAAGGCCAGATACACGGCGGCATCATGCAGGGTCTGGGCCTGGCGTTGATGGAAGAATATCTGCCGGGCAAAACCGAAAACCTGCACGACTACCTGATCCCGACCATAGGCGACATGCCGAACATGAAATGCATCCTGATCGAGGATGCGGAGCCCCTGGGTCCCTCCGGTGCGAAAGGCGTGGGCGAACCCGGGCTGATCCCGACCGCGCCGGCGATACTGGGCGCCATCCATCACGCCACCGGCGTGCGCATGCGCCAGGTGCCGGTGCTGCCGCACCGGCTGCGCGCGGCGCTGAAAAGGGCGCAGGCTGAGCGTGCTGCAATGTGACACATCCAAAAATTGTCATTCCGAGCG
>JACZJU010000063.1 GCA_014860395.1 Burkholderiales bacterium
ACGATCGCTGGATCGACGGTTTGAAGGACCGCCCGCGTTCATAGCAGGGCTGCGGGTTCCTCTGCTCCGTTCGCTCAGTCGCGGAAATTCTGGAACTGCAGCGGGATGTCGGCGACGGATTTCTTCACCAACTGGATCGCCGCCTGCAGGTCGTCCTTTTTCGCGCCGGAAACGCGCACCGCCGTGCCCTGGATGCTCGCCTGCACCTTGAGCTTGGCATCCTTGATCAGCTTGACGATTCTTTTCGCCTGCTCCGACTCGATGCCGTTCTTGACTTCCACTGTCTGCTTGATCTTGTCGCCGCTCATTTTTTCCTTGTTCTTCGGTTCGAGTGCGCGCACGTCGACGCCGCGCTTGGCGCATTTCCCGGTGAACACGTCCATCAATTGCCCGAGCTTGAACTCGTCGTCGGCGTAAACGCTCAGCATGAACTCGGTCTGCTCGATTCTCGCGTCCGAGCCTTTGAAGTCGAAGCGGTTGGCGACCTCCTTGTTGCACTGATCGATCGCGTTCTTGAGTTCGACTTTGTTAACTTCCGAGGTGATGTCGAAGGAGGGCATGGCTGGTCTCTCGCGTCAGGTGATACCGATTGGTGTAGTGACATGATTATACTGCACGGCGCGACTGACGCCGCGCGCGCAAGTCGCTACAATTGTAGTTGCCGGCGGCGTGAAACCCGACGGAAAACCTCGTCAATGGAGAAGAATATGGCGCATTGGATACGCTTCGAGTATCAGGGCCAAGCCGGTTTCGGCGTGCTCGAGAACGACAACATCAGGGTTCATTCTGGCGACATGTTCGGCGGAGCGAAGCCGACCGGCGCGGTCGTCGCCCTGGCGGCGGTGAAGGTCCTTACGCCGACGCAGCCGAGCAAGATGGTGGCGCTGTGGAACAATTTCCACACGCTCGCCGCGAAGCTCGGCAACCCGGAGCCGCCGGAGCCGCTGTACTTCCTCAAGGGCAACAACTCGTTTCTCGCGCACGGCGAGCGCATCCGCGTCCCGCCCTCGTACTCCGGCAAGGTGGTGTACGAGGGCGAACTGGGCATCGTCATCGGCAGGCGCTGCAAGGCAGTGTCGGAGGCCGACGCGCCCGGTTACGTATTCGGCTATACCTGCATCAATGACGTCACCGCGGTGGAGATCATCACCAAGGACGCGACCTTCGGGCAATGGGCGCGCGCCAAGAGTTTCGATACCTTCGGGGTTTTCGGCCCGGTGATCGCCACCGGGCTCGATCCGTCCGGGCTGGTGATCAAGACCATACTAAATGACCAGGAGCGGCAGAACTACCCGGTGGCGGACATGATCTTTTCGCCGATCAGGCTGGTCAGCCTGATCTCGCAGGACATGACGCTGGAGCCCGGGGACGTGATCGCCTGCGGCACTTCGGTCGGCGTGGGTTCGATGAAGCCGGGCAGCAGCGTCAGCATCGTCATCGACGGCATCGGCACGCTGAGCAACCGCTACGACTAAGCGGCGCGCGCATCGCGCCAGCCCGGCTCTGGCGCGATGAATACTTAGCAGGCTGTTGAAAAGCGCTTCCCGAATAGAAAAAATGCGTCAGATCACGACATGATCTCAGAGGGAAGCGTTTTTCAACATCGTATATTAGAGCTTATTTCTTCTGCCGCTTGCGCAGATTCGCGGCGATGCGCATGCGCAGCGCATTCAGGCGGATGAAGCCCTCCGCGTCCATCTGGTCGTAGGCGCCGCGGTCATCCTCGAAGGTCGCGATATTGGAATCGAACAGGGAATCCGCCTTCGAATCGCGGCCGGCGACGATCACATTGCCCTTGTACAGCTTGACCCGCACCCAGCCGTTCACATTCGCCTGCGATGCGTCGATCATGGTCTGCAGCATGCGCCGCTCGGGGCTCCACCAATAGCCGTTGTAAATCATCGCGGCATAGCGCGGCATCAGGTCGTCCTTGAGGTGGGCGACCTCGCGATCCAGGCACACCGACTCGATGGCGCGATGCGCGCGCAGCATGATGGTGCCGCCGGGGGTTTCATAGCAGCCGCGCGACTTCATGCCGACATAGCGGTTTTCCACTAAGTCGAGGCGGCCGATGCCGTGCTTGCCGCCGAGCTTGTTGAGGGTTTCGAGTACCTTCCCTGGCGACAGTTTCTTGCCGTTGACGGCGACGATATCGCCCTGCTTGTATTCGAGTTCGACATATTCGGCGCGGTCCGGCGCTTCCTCGGGCGACACCGTCCAGCGCCACATGTCTTTTTCCGGCTCCTTCGCCGGATTTTCGAGGATGCGGCCCTCGTAGGAGATATGCAGCAGGTTGGCGTCGGTGCTGTAGGGCGAGCCGGCTTTCTTCTTGCCTTCCACCGGTATGCCGTGTTTCTCCGCGTATTTGAGCAGTTTTTCGCGCGACACCAGGTCCCATTCGCGCCACGGCGCGATCACGCGGATATTCGGCTCGAGCGCGTAGTAGCCGAGTTCGAAGCGCACCTGGTCGTTGCCCTTGCCGGTAGCGCCATGCGAAACCGCATCGGCGCCGGTCAGGCGCGCGATCTCGATCTGGCGCTTGGCGATCAGTGGACGCGCGATCGAAGTGCCGAGCAGGTATTCGCCTTCGTAGATGGCGTTGGCGCGAAACATGGGGAAGACGAAGTCGCGCACGAATTCCTCGCGCAGATCGTCGATGAATATCTGCTTCACGCCGAACTGCTTGGCCTTCTTTCGCGCCGGCTCGAGCTCTTCGCCCTGGCCGATGTCGGCGGTGAAGGTGATCACCTCGCAGCCATACTGGTCCTGCAGCCACTTCAGGATAACCGAGGTATCCAGCCCGCCGGAGTAGGCGAGCACGACTTTCTTTACTCCACTGTTCTTTTTTGGCATTTCGAGACTCTAAATGATGGTGAAATCGAATTGTCAGCGCCGGAAGACCTGGGCTTGCTCGGCTACGTTGTTCACGCGACTTTACCCAGCAGCAGGAATTCCATCAGCGCCTTCTGCGTATGCAGCCGGTTTTCGGCTTCGTCCCAGACCACGCTCTGCGGCCCGTCGATCACGTCCGCGGACACTTCTTCGCCGCGATGCGCAGGCAGGCAGTGCATGAACAGCGCGTCGGGGCCGGCCCGCTTCATCATGTCGGCATCGACCTGCCAGTCGCTGAAATCGCGTTTGCGTTCGGCATCCTCCGCCTCGAAACCCATGCTGGTCCAGACGTCGGTGGTGACCAAGTCGGCGCCGTGGGCCGCGTCCATGGGGTCGGCGAAGTGCCTGTAATGCCTGGCGTCATAGGCGCCGGCGCGCTCCGCCTCCACCTCATAGCCGGGAGGTGTCGACACGTGCAGGGTGAAATCGAAAATCGCGGCAGCCTTCATCCAGCTATTGCAGACGTTATTGGAGTCGCCTATCCATGCCACGGTCTTGCCGGTAATCGGGCCGCGGTGTTCGGTGAAAGTGAAAATGTCGCCGATTACTTGGCAGGGGTGGTATTCGTTGGTCAGGCCGTTGATCACCGGCACGCGCGACACGTTGGCAAAGCGCTCGAGGATGTCCTGCTCAAAGGTGCGGATCATGACGATGTCGACCATGCGCGACACCACCTGGGCCATATCCTCCACCGGTTCGCCGCGACCGAGCTGAGTATCGCGGGTGCTCAGGAAAATCGCCGCGCCGCCCAGTTGCTGCATGCCCGCCTCGAACGACAGGCGCGTGCGCGTCGACTGTTTTTCGAAAATCATCGCCAGCGTGCGATCGACCAGCGGGTGATAGCGCTTGTACTGCTTGAACTGAGCCTTGATCCAGCGCGTGCGCTCGAACAGGTACTCGTACTCGGCGCGGGAAAATTCGCTGAATTGCAGATAGTGCCGCAGCTTCATGGTCGGTCCCCGAGGTTCAGCTCGCCGCTGCCGGCTGGCCGAGGAAGTCCAGAATCAGAACGCCGAGGCGATCGACCAGCTGCTGCGCTTCGTCCTGGCTCATGATCAGCGGCGGCAACAGGCGCACGATTTTGTCGGCGGTGACGTTGATGAGCAGCCCGGCATCCAGCGCTCGCTGCGTCAACTCGGTGCACGGCCGGTCGAGCTCGATGCCGAGCATCAGGCCCATGCCGCGCACCGCGACCACGCCTTTGACATCGGCCAGCGCAGCGGCAATGCCGGTGCGGATGAAATCGCCAATCTTGACCGCGTTGGCCAGCAGTTTTTCCTGTTCGATGGTTTCCAGCGTGGTGAGCGCGGCGGCGCAAGCCAGGGGATTGCCGCCGAATGTGGAACCATGGTTGCCCGGCTTGAACACTTCGGCTGCGGCGCCCTTGGCGAGGCAGGCGCCGATGGGTACTCCGCCGGCAAGACCCTTCGCCAGGGTAACTACGTCCGGAACAAAACCCGCGTGCTGATAGTAGAACCATTTGCCGGTGCGGCCCAGGCCGCACTGGATCTCATCGAGCATGAGTAGCCACTGGTATTGATCGCACAATTCGCGCAGCCCGCGCAGGTACTCGAAATGCGCGACGTTGATGCCGCCTTCGCCCTGAATCGGCTCGACCAGGATCGCGACCACGTTGCGGTTGTTCTGCGCTACCTGCCGTACCGCCTCAAGATCGTCATAAGGTACGCGCACAAACCCTGACACCAGCGGCTCGAATCCGGCGTGCACTTTGCGGCTGCCTGTGGCCGACAGCGTGGCGAGGGTGCGGCCATGAAACGCTTTCTCCATTACCACGATCGCGGGATTTTCTATTTGCCTGCCCTTGGCGTATAGCCGCGCGATCTTGATCGCCGCCTCATTCGCTTCGCAGCCGGAATTGCAGAAAAAAACCTTGTCCATGCCGCTGATCGCAGCGAGCTTGTCGGCAAGATTCTCCTGCTCGGTGATTTGATAAATGTTCGAGACGTGAATCAGCCTGCCGGCCTGCGTGGCGAGCGTTTGCACCAGCTTCGGGTGGGCGTGCCCGAGCGTGTTCACGGCGATGCCGCCAAGGGCGTCCAAGTAACGCTTGCCCTGCGCATCCCACAGCCAAACGCCCTGGCCGTGGGTAAATGCCACTGGCAGCCTGGAATAGGTGTTCATTACGTGAGACATCAGCTTGCCTTAACAGGCTGTTGAAATTCGCTTCCCGGGCGGACCATTGTGCGTTTAGATAGGACAGCCCCAAAGGGAAGCATTTTCCCGCAGCCTCTGAATCGGGGGAAATGAAAGGGAGCGTGTCCCCCTTGCTCTACACCCCGCTAAAACAAAACGCACACGGCGGCATTTGCCGCCGTGTGCCCAACTTTCATGGTGATTATGTTAGCACACTGCCACGGTGACCGGCAGGGTGCCAGCGTCGCGACTACGCCTGTCGAATTCCCCGCCTAGGCTTGGCTTGCTGCGGCGAGCGCCGTACCCTTTCCGGGTTTGTGCACCGTGCATTGCAGAATCCTGCAATGCTGATACATCTGACGCAGTTTGCGTTCGGCGTCGCCTTCATCCCTGCCGTGTATCAACAGCTTATCCACAATCAGTCCACTGCGAGTGCGAATACGGAACCCATATTTTATTATTGCCGTCTGCGCCACAAACCCCCCTCATTCAAGAGCTTATGGGCTTAACAGCATACACCCTCGATAAACTCAACACAAGATTTTGTTCTAACAGAATTTTTCCTAATTCTCTGCGTCTTGACGCCTCGCCCGCTGCCAGGATGACGGGCACGGGCGGCGCGTGGGAAAGCAGAAAACAAAACGGCCGGCATTCAGCCGGCCGTGTCGCATCCGCGGTTTGGTCGCCCGATCAGGAGGCCATGGCCTTGATAGCTGCAGCAAGGCGGCTCTTGTGCCGCGCGGCCTTGTTCTTGTGGATGATTTTCTTGTCGGCAATACGGTCAACGATGCTGGAGGAGCGGCTCAGCGCCTGCTTCGCAACGTCTTTGTCTCCGGCGGAGATCGCTTTGTTCACATCCTTTATCGCCGAGCGCAGTGTCGAGCGCAGGCCGGAGTTGTGCCGCCGCTGTTTTTCTGCTTGGCGGGAGCGCTTGCGCGCTGAATCTGTGTTGGCCATGGTAGAACCCAGGTAAGGAACAAGAAAGGGCGCAATCATACTGATTTAGTCCCTGTTACGCAAGCGCATTTTAGTTCCGGCATAACGCGCTTCGCGCATTAACCTCCACTGAAACTTCGTTTTAGCTCCGGCATAACGCGCTTCGCGCATTAGCCTGCACTGAAACGCCGTTTTCGTATAATCGGGGCCATGAATCTTCTGCGCGCGCTCGCCACGGTGAGCAGTATGACCCTGGTGTCCCGCATTCTCGGTTTCGTGCGCGACGCCGTGATCGCGCGCCTTTTCGGCGCTGGACTCGCCACCGACGCCTTCTTTGTCGCTTTCCGCATTCCAAATTTGCTGCGGCGCCTGTTCGCCGAAGGAGCGTTTTCCCAGGCCTTCGTCCCCGTTCTGGCTGAGTATCGGACCCGAAACGGGGAGGGGGAGACCAGGCTGCTGGTCGATCGCGTCGCTACCGTGCTCTCGCTCGCGGTCCTAGTGGTCAGCATCCTCGGCATTTTCGCGGCGCCGTGGATCATCTATGTCAGCGCACCGGGATTCTCCGCCACGCCGGAGAAATTCGCGCTCACGGTGGCGATGCTGCGCATCACCTTTCCCTATCTCCTGTTCATATCGCTTGTCTCTCTTGCCGGCGGCATCCTCAACACCTGGAGCCGCTTCGCCGTGCCGGCATTTACGCCGACGCTGCTCAACATCAGTTTCATTGTCTGTGCCTTGTTTCTCGCGCCTTACTTCAATCCACCGGTGATGGCGCTGGCCTGGGCAGTACTCGCCGGCGGCGTGCTGCAGCTCGGATTGCAGCTGCCGTATTTGGCAAAGATCGGCATGTTGCCACGCCCGCGCCGCGATTTCTGGGGTCCAGGTGTCCAGCGCATTCTCAGGCTCATGGGGCCGGCGGTGTTCGGCGTTTCCATCGCCCAGGTGTCGCTTCTCATCAACACCATCTTTGCTTCATTTCTCGCCAACGGCAGCGTGTCCTGGCTCTATTATGCCGACCGGCTGATGGAATTCCCGGCCGGCATGCTCGGGGTGGCGCTGGGCACCATCCTGTTGCCGAGTCTGTCCAAGTATTATTCCAGCGACGCCACCGAGCAATACAGCCGCCTGCTCGACTGGGGCCTGCGACTGACTTTGCTGCTGGCGCTGCCGGCTGCGGTGGCGCTGGCGTTGCTGGCGGTGCCGCTGATCAGCACGCTGTTTCACTACGGCCAATTCAGTGTAGAGGATGTATGGATGACGCGCCGGGCGCTGATTGCCTACAGCATCGGACTCGTCGGCCTGATTCTGGTGAAAGTGCTGGCGCCTGGTTTTTATGCGCGCCAGAATATCCGCACGCCGGTGAAAATCGCGGTCATCACGTTGGTCGCGACTCAGATGATGAACCTCGTTCTGATCGGGCCGCTCAAACACGCGGGCCTTGCGCTGGCGATCGGCCTGGGGGCGTGCCTCAACGCCAGCCTGCTCTACTATAAGCTGCGCCAGCACCGCATATTTCAGCCGCAACCCGAGTGGGCGCGATTCGCCTACAAGCTTGCACTCGCGCTGCTCGTGATGGCCGCGGTGTTGTGGGGCGCAATGGGCAGCGAGGGCTGGTGGTTGATCGCGCCCTGGCAACAGCGCATTGCAGGCCTGGTCGGCCTGGTTTGCCTGGGTGCCGCTGTCTACTTTGCCACGCTGTGGCTGCTCGGGTTTCGCATTGCGGATTTTGCGCGGCGCGCTGCTGAATAGAAAAGCTGCTATGTAAGGTATGGAAACACAATTCCGCCTGGAACGTTTTTCCGCACTGCTGTGCCGGGAAGAGTTCGACCTTGCCGAAGCCTGCCTGCTGATCGCGCAGGACGCCTATCCCGATCTAGACATAGCGGATTACCTGGCGCGCATAGATGCGCTTGCCGCGACGGTAAGGGGCCGCGTCGCCGACGACGCCTTCGCGAAGCAGAAACTGGTGGCGCTGAACCGTCACCTGTTCACCGAGCTGGGCTTTAGCGGAAATGCGATCGACTATTACGATCCGCGCAACAGCTACCTCAACCAGGTGCTGGAGCGGCGCACCGGCATTCCGATCACGCTGTCGATTCTGTACATGGAAGTCGGCCGGCGTCTGGGCCTGCGTTTGCAGGGTGTGTCCTTTCCTGGCCATTTCCTGGTCAAGCTGCGCGTCAGCGGGGGGCAACTGGTGCTTGATCCATTCTGCGGCGGCGAGGCGCAATCGGAAGCGGACCTGCGTGCGCGCCTGGCTCTGGTGTTGCCGCAGCGGGAGGCCGACACGCTGCGGCTCGCGCAGTTTCTGCAGCCGGCAACGCCGCGGCAGATTCTTGCGCGCCTGCTGCGCAACCTCAAAGGCATTTACCTGCAGTTGGAGGAGGCGCAGAATACGCTGGAGGTGATGCAACGCATGGTCATGGTGGCGCCGCATGCGGCAGAGGAAGTGCGCGACCGCGGCCTCGCGTATTACAGGCTCGATTGTTTCCGCGCGGCGCTCGCTGATCTGCAGGACTATCTGGCGCGCCGCCCCGATGCGCCGGACGCGAACGAGATCAGGAGCAAGGCTGCCGCGCTCGCGCTGGTGTGCGCGCGGCTGAACTAAAACGCAGACCTGGAATCCAACCGGTGCGAAAAGATTCTGAAGTGGTTTGGATATTTGTGGCCATGGCATTGATATCATTCCCGTGCAGGAGGTAGATGATGAAACTCAGCAGCTCAAGCTTCAGCGACAACCAGCGCATTCCCGGCGCCTACGCATTCGCGGTGCCGCACGCGACCGAGCATGTCACGCTTTCATCGAACCGCAATCCGCAGCTGGCCTGGAGCGGCGCACCGGCGGGCACCAAATCCTTCGTGTTGATCTGCCACGATTACGACGTGCCTAGCAAAGGTGATGATGTGAACAAGGAGGGACGCAGCGTTCCGGCCAGCCTGCCGCGCGTGGATTTCTATCACTGGAGCCTGGTGGATATTCCCGCGAGCATGAGTGCGATTGCGGAGGGCGAATTTTCCGACGGCGTGACGCCGCGCGGCAAGCCCGGTCCGCAGGCAAAGCATGGGACGCGCCAGGGGCTCAACGACTACACCGGCTGGTTTGCGGGGGACAAGGACATGGGCGGCAACTACTTCGGCTACGATGGTCCGTGCCCGCCGTGGAACGACGAGATTCTGCACCATTATGTGTTCACGCTGTACGCGCTGGACTGCGCAAGCTGTCCCGTGAGCGGTACGTTCGGGGGTGGCGATGTGCTGAAAGCGATCGAGGGGCACGTGCTGGCCAAGGCCAGCCTCACCGGCATCTACACGCTCAATCCGAAACTCGGCTGAACGAACTCTGATCAGTCTTCGACTTGATGCGCCATTTCCCGGCCCGGATTGAAGGGGGGGGAGGGGGAGCCCCTTCCTCGGCGCAAATCTGTTCATAACTCACACTACGATCGCTAGAGGTCAAATGGAACCGGCAGCAAGATGCGGATAGATACGCGGTCGAGACTGGTGTTTGCCGGCTTTGCACTGGTTGCCTTGGCGCTGCTGGCCGAGGCGATGGTGTTGCAGCACCTCAAAGGCCAGGCACCTTGCCCGCTGTGCGTGCTGCAGCGCGCGGGCTATGTGCTGGTTGCGCTGATCGCGCTGGTCGCGGCGATACACCAGCCGCGGCGGCGCGGCGCGGCCGGGTATTGTGCTGCGCTGGCGTTGGCGGCACTGGCCGGCCTGGGCGTCGCGATACGTCACGTGTGGGTCCTGTATCACCCCAAATTCGGTTGCGGCATCGACGTGCTGGCGCAGTTCGTCAACGACCTGCCCACGGCGAAGCTGTTGCCCTGGCTGTTTCACGCGAGCGGAGAATGCACCGCGCCGCATGCGCCGATCCTGGGCCTGCAGGTACCCGAGTGGTCGCTCATCTGGTTCAGCCTGCTGTTTCTTGCCGCGCTTATTTTCGCCGCCAAATGCTTGTCTGCAGCGCGCACAGGCGCGGCGACCTGAGCTTCGCCTTGTTATTGCGCAGCGCTGATTCGTGTTCCTCAGGTGGTGGAAAGCCGCTATAATTCAGGATTTTAGCCTTTCAAGGCGGATTTTGAACATGCGGGTTTGCCGCACCTTTTCCGAACGCAGCCGGTTGCCGACGGCGCTTACCATCGGCAACTTCGACGGCGTGCATCGAGGCCACCAGGCGATGCTTGAGCGCCTGAAGGAGCGAGCGCATGCGCTCGGCCTTTGCGCTTGCGTGCTCACCTTCGAGCCCCATCCGCTCGAGTTGTTCGCGCCGCAGACTGCGCCGACGCGGCTCACCTCACTGCGGGAGAAGCTGGAATTGCTTGCGGCCCACGGCATCGAATACGTGCATGTCAGCCGGTTCGACCGCGCTTACGCCAGCCGCTCGCCGCAGGACTTCATCGAGCATGTGCTGCTCGACGGCCTCGCGATGCGCTGGCTGCTGATCGGCGACGACTTCCGTTTCGGCGCCCGCCGCGCCGGCGACTTCGCTTTGCTGCAGGCGGCTTCCGGCAAACATGGATTCGGTCTGGAAGCGATGCCTACCGTAGCGCAGGATGGGGTGCGCGTGTCGAGTTCGGCCGTGCGCGCGGCGTTGGCGGCGGGGCGGCTGGGGGAGGCCGAAGCACTGCTCGGCCGGCCCTACAGCATCAGTGGCCGGGTGGTGCACGGCGACAAGCTCGGGCGGACAATCGGTTATCCCACGGCGAACGTGCAGTTGCGGCACAACCGGCCGCCCTTGTCCGGGATCTTTGCGGTTCGCACCTTCGACGGGAAAGGCCACACGCGCTATGGCGCCGCGAGCCTGGGACTGCGCCCGACGGTGGATAACAGCGGGCGGGCCAAGCTCGAAGTGCACCTGTTCGATTTCGCCGGCGAGCTCTACGGCCAGCATTTGCGCGTTGATTTTCTGCACAAGATACGCGACGAAGAAAAATTTGCCGACCTCGATGCATTGAAGGCCCGCATCGCCCGGGATTGCGAAATCGCCAAAGACTTGCTGGCGGCTAGCGAACGCGGATGAGCACAGTATTCCTGGCGCGGTTTTTTCCGCGACACCACGTCTTGATCCTGAAATGACTCACCAATACTCTCGAAATGCAAAATGGCTGATTACAAGAACACACTGAATCTTCCCGACACGCCTTTCCCCATGCGTGGCGATCTCGCCAAACGCGAGCCGCACTGGGTGCAGCAATGGCAGGAGAAGAAGATTTATCAGGCAATTCGCGCCGCGTCCAAAGGCCGGCCGAAGTTCATCCTGCACGACGGGCCGCCCTATGCGAACGGCAATATCCATCTTGGCCACGCGATTAACAAGATCCTGAAGGACATCATCGTCAAGTCGCGCAACATGGCCGGCTTCGACGCGGTGTACGTGCCCGGATGGGACTGCCACGGCATGCCGATCGAGCGCGAGATCGAGAAACAGCACGGCAAGAACCTGCCGGTGGAAAAGACGCAGAGCCTGTGCCGCGCCTACGCGAGCACGCAGATCGAGCAGCAAAAGAAGGATTTCCGCCGCCTGGGCGTGCTCGGCGATTGGGACCACCCCTACCTGACTATGGCTTACGGCAACGAAGCCGATGAAATCCGCACGCTCGGGAAGATATTGAAAAAGGGCTACGTCTACCGCGGCCTGAAGCCGGTGAATTGGTGCTTCGATTGCGGCTCGGCGCTGGCCGAAGCCGAGGTCGAGTATGCGGACAGGAAGGACTTCGCCATCGACGTCGGCTTTGCTTTCGCCGAGCCGGAAAAAATCGCCGCGGCGTTCGGTCTGGCCAAACTCCCGACCGACAAAGGTTGGATAGTTATCTGGACCACCACGCCCTGGACCATACCCGGCAACCAGGCGCTGAACGCGCACCCGGAGCACGTTTATAACCTGGTCGCGACTGAGCGCGGTTTGCTGATCCTCGCCGCCGACCTGCAGGACGCCTGCCTCGCGCGTTATCAGCTTGCCGGCGAGACGCTCGCGTCGTGCAAGGGCAAGGCGCTGGAATTAATCGGCTTCCACCATCCGTTCTATGAGCGGCTGGCGCCGGTATATCTGGGCGAATACGTCACGCTGGACACCGGCACCGGGATCGTCCATAGCGCTCCAGCCTACGGCGTTGAGGACTTCGATTCCTGCCGCCGTTATGGCATGAAGGACGAGCAGATTCTTACCCCGGTGATGGCGGACGGGAAGTACGTGTCCTCACTGCCCTACTTCGGCGGCATGATGATCTGGAAAGCCAATCCCGAGGTTGTCAAGAAGATAGACGAAGTTGGCGCCTTGTTCCACAGCGAAGACCACGCGCACAGCTACATGCACTGCTGGCGCCACAAGACGCCGATCATCTACCGCGCCAGCACCCAATGGTTCGCCGCCATGGACGAGCCGCCGGGCTTTGACGGCGCGAAGCCCGCGGAATCCCTGCGCGCCACCGCGCTGCGCGGCATAGCGAACACGCGCTTTTATCCCGACTGGGGCCAGGCACGCTTGCGCGGGATGATCGCCAATCGCCCCGACTGGACCTTGTCGCGCCAGCGTCAGTGGGGCGTGCCGATGCCCTTTTTCATCCACAAGGAAACCGGCGAATTGCATCCGCGCACGCTCGAACTGCTGGAGCAGGTGGCCGAGCGCGTGGAGAAGGGCGGCATCGAGGCGTGGCAGACGCTCGATCCGCGGGAACTGCTGGGCGCGGAGGCGGAGCAGTACCTCAAGATCAAGGATACGCTAGACGTATGGTTCGATTCCGGCTCCACGCATCAGACGGTGATGGGCGGGCCTGAAGGAAAGACCACGGGCGCAGGTTCGCACGGGATGGATCTGCAATTCCCGGCCGATCTGTACCTCGAAGGCTCCGACCAGCATCGCGGCTGGTTCCACTCTTCGTTGCTCGTCTCCTGCATGTTGAACGGCGTGCCGCCCTACAAGGGCCTGCTGACACATGGTTTCTTCGTCGACGGCCAGGGCCGCAAGATGTCGAAGTCGCTGGGCAACACCCTGGATCCGCAGAAGATCGCCGGAAGCCTGGGCGCCGAAATCCTGCGCCTGTGGGTTGCGGCCACGGACTACTCGGGCGAGTTATCGATCTCCGACGAAATCCTGAAGCGCGTGGTCGAGAGCTATCGCCGCATTCGCAACACGCTGCGCTTCCTGCTCGCCAATACCGCCGACTTCGACCCGCAGGTGCACGCGCTGCCGATCGAAGACTGGCTGGAGATAGACCGCTATGCTCTGGCGCTCACGCAATCGCTGCAGCGGGAGATGATGCGCGACTACGAAAGCTACGACTTTCATTTCGTGGCGCAGAAGCTGCAGGGCTTCTGCTCCGAGGATCTGGGCGGGTTTTACCTAGACATTCTCAAGGACCGGCTGTATACCGCTGGCAAGGAATCGAGGGCGCGGCGCTCGGCGCAGAATGCGCTATACCAGATTCTGCAACGCCTGGTGCGGCTGATGGCGCCCATCCTCTCCTTTACCGCCGAAGAGATCTGGGCGCTGGCCGGCGAGGGCAAGGACAAGGACCAGAACGTCAGCGTATTCACCCACACCTGGGAGGAGTTCCCGGCCGCGGGCTATTCGCAGGAGCTGCTCGAGCGCTGGGCCGGGATCCGCAGCATGCGCGCCGAGGTGCAAAAGCAACTGGAGGAAGCGCGCAGCGCCGGGAAGATCGGCTCCTCGCTGCAGGCCGAAGTCGAGATCCGCGCCAGCGGGAGCAAGCTCGAGCTGCTGCAATCGCTGCAGGACGACCTGCGCTTCGTGCTGATCACCTCGAGCGCGGTGGTCACGCCGGTGGCGGCGCCAGCCGAAGAAGCGGTGAACGTGCACCCGAGTACGCACGCCAAATGCGAGCGCTGCTGGCACTATCGTGACGACACCGGCGCCGATGCCGCACACCCCGGTCTGTGCGGCCGCTGCGTATCCAATCTGTACGGCGCGGGCGAAGCGAGGGCGCATGCGTAAGCTCCTGCCATGGTACGCCTTGGCCTTGCTGGTGGTGTTGCTGGACCAGTTGACCAAGTATTGGATCAGCGCCAGCTTGCGCTATGGCGAGGCGCGCGCCTACGGTGAGTTTTTCAATCTGGTGCTGACGCACAATCGCGGCGCGGCGTTCAGTTTTCTCGCCAGCGCCGCGGGATGGCAACGCGGCTTTTTCATCGCCATTGCGCTGATCGCGATCGTCGTCATCGGCGTGCTGCTGGCGCGCCATGCGCGCGACAAGCTGTTCTGCCTTTCGCTCGCCTTGATTCTGGGCGGGGCGATAGGCAATGTCATCGATCGCATCGTGCTCGGCTACGTCGTCGATTTTCTCGATTTTCATTTGTCCGGCTGGCACTGGCCGGCGTTCAACCTGGCCGATTCGGCCATCACCGCGGGTGCAGTGCTGCTGGTGGCTGACAGCTTTCGGTCCGGCGCGAAGCGCGCAGGAGCGGCGCCCTGAGCGCATCCGCCGGGCGCGATCCGGTCCCCGCCTACCCATCCGTCGAGGTTCTGCCATGGAAATCCTGCTAGCCAATCCCCGCGGCTTTTGCGCCGGGGTCGAGCGTGCCATCAGCATCGTCGAGCGCGCGCTGGAATTGCACGGCGCGCCGATCTATGTCCGCCACGAGGTGGTGCACAACAAGTTCGTGGTCGACGATCTGCGCGCAAAGGGCGCGGTATTCGTAGAGGACCTGGACCAGGTGCCTGCGGGCAGCACATTGATATTCAGCGCCCACGGCGTGTCGCAGGCGATCCGGCGCGAGGCTGCGCAGCGCGGCCTCAATGTGTTCGACGCCACCTGTCCGCTGGTGACCAAGGTGCATGTCGAGGTCGCCAAGATGCGCGAGCAGGGCCGCGGCATCATCATGATCGGCCATCGCGGACACCCGGAAGTCGAGGGCACCATGGGACAGGCGACGCAGGGCATGTACCTGGTGGAGACGGTCGCTGATGCCGAGCGGCTGGAGGTCGAGGAGCCGGGTCAGCTCGCCTACGTCACCCAGACCACGCTGTCCGTGGACGACGCAGCCGCCATCGTCGAAGCACTGAAAAAGCGCTTTCCCGGCATCGTCGGACCGAAGAAGGACGACATCTGCTACGCCACCCAGAACCGCCAGGACGCGGTGAAATTCATGGCGCCGCAGTGCGATCTGGTGATCGTGGTCGGATCGCCCAACAGTTCCAACTCCAACCGCCTGCGCGAGGTGGCGCAGACCCTGGGGGTGGAGGCGCACATGATCGACAATGCGTCCGAACTGCGCCCGGAATGGCTGCAGGACCGCAGCCGCGTCGGCGTCAGCGCGGGGGCGTCGGCGCCGGAAGTGCTGCTGCTGGAAGTCATTGCCAGGCTTAAGGCTATGGGGGCGAAGCGCGTGACGCAGCTAAAAGGGAAGGAAGAGGGTGTGACCTTCCCCCTGCCCAAGGGGCTGTCCGCGGCGGGCTAAGGCTGCCGCGCACCCGAAGACCGCGTAGTTATTTCGGCGCGGCTGCGTCGGACGTGTCGGTCGAGGTGGTCGTGTCGGTCG
>JACZJU010000064.1 GCA_014860395.1 Burkholderiales bacterium
CACACCTACTACGGCAGGAGCCATATCCTGCACGGCGTCGACTTCGCCGTGCGCCGCGGCGAAACCGTGGGTTTGATGGGTCGAAACGGCATGGGCAAAAGCACCCTGCTGCGGAGCGTGCTCGGGCTGGTGCGCCCGCGCGCGGGCGTCGTGCAAATCGACGGCGTCGACATGACGCAGGCGGCGACGCATGCGATCGTGCGCAAGGGGATCGCCTACGTCCCCGAAGGGCGCGGCATATTCCCCAACCTGTCGGTGCGCGAGAACCTGGTCATGGCCGCGCGCGCCGGAGTGGGCGGCCGGCGCGACTGGACCTTCGAGCGGGTGATGCAGACGTTTCCGCGCCTGGCCCAACGTCTGGGGCACGGCGGCGCGCAACTGTCGGGCGGTGAGCAGCAGATGCTCACCATAGGGCGCGCACTCATGACCAATCCCGACTTATTGATCCTGGACGAGGCGACCGAGGGCCTGGCGCCGAAAATCTCGCGCGAGATCTGGGGCATCATCAATCAAATTAAACAGGCGGGAATAGCGGCGGTGATCGTGGACAAGAACTTCGCCGCCGTGTCCGCCGTCGCCGACCGTGTGGTGATACTGGTCAAAGGCGCCACCGCGTACGAAGGCGCGAGCGCGGAACTGCGCGCGCAGCCGGAGCTGCACGTCAAATACCTGGGCGTGTAGCGCCCGACGGCCGCCGCGGGAGGCGCGGGGCGCAGCGTCGGAATTGCAAGTTGACCCGCGCCCGTCTATTTGGCTGGATTCAGTCGGCGTGAACCGGAGGCGCCGGCTTCTTCGGCTGCTTGGGTTTCTTCTGTTCCCGTTTTTGCCTGTCGCGATTGCCCATTGCTGCTCTCCTTTTTTCTTCGTGAATGAACGATACTGCCACCGACGGCGGGGCGAGGCGCTGGTGCACTCGCCACGTTGCGCCTAGCATAGCGCGAATCCGCGGAATGGGCAGGCCTGCGCGTTCCGGAAACGCCCGGCCATGCGCGCGGGTACCTGGGCCGGGGTAGCATCCGAGCAGATCGAAGGTTGCCCGGTTAGCGGCAGTTCTGACTAAACCGCCACGCTTTCCGCACCGGCCTCGCAGGACTCCCGCAGCTTGCCTATGCTGATCGCAAAGTCCGGGCAGATGTATAGGCAGCGCAGGCAGCCGATGCAGTTCTCGGCTTTCGCGGCCACATAAGGCCGGTAGCCGCTCGCGTTGAATTCGTCCGACCTGACGAAAACTTCGAAGGCGCAGACGTCTTTGCAGTAGCCGCAGTCCTTGCATAGCGCCGCAGTGACGTTCACCGCGTAGGCGCTCAAGTCGCAGGAAAGGCAGCGGCTTGCTTCGGCCATTGCGGTCTGCTCGGTGTAGGCCTGTTCCACAAGCGCAAAGCCGTCGAGACGGGCTGCGACGGAAAGGTTTTGCCACTGTTTGCGCGCGCTGCCGCGCGGAGCGGGGGTGTGCGCGTCGGCGGGCGGCTTGCCGCTGGCAAAGCGCTCCAGGTCGCCGCTGCCGCCTAGAAAACGATCGATTGCCGCGCCCGCTCTGCGGCCCTGCGCGATGGCATCGATGATGGAAGCGGGACCGCTGACGGCATCGCCGCCGGCGTAGATGCCCGGCACCGAGGTGGCGAGGCTGGCGGGATCTGCGCGGACGACGCCGTTCTTTTCGCAGGCTATGGCCTGCGCCGGGATCTCGACTTCCTGGCCTATGGCCATGATCACCGTATCCGCGGCGATGCCGAACTCGCTGCCCGCGACCGGCTCCGGTCTCGGCCTGCCGCTCGCATCCGCGGCGCCCAGCGCCATGCGGATGCAGGTCGTCATCCCGCGTTCCATGCGCAGCGGCGCGGCGAGGAATTCCATACTTACGCCTTCCTCGATCGCCGCTTCGACCTCTTCCGCGCTGGCCGGCATCTCGGCGCGCGTGCGGCGGTAGAGCAGCGCCACCTCGGCGCCCAGCCTGCGGCTCGCGCGCGCTGCGTCGATGGCGGTATCCCCGCCGCCGACGACGATGACTTTCGCTCCGATCGCCGGCGGCCGTCCGGCGTTCACGGCGGCAAGAAACGCGATGCCCTTGATAACTCCCGTCCCGTCTTCACCGGGGATGCCCATGCGCGCCGCGCGCCAGGCGCCGGAGGCAATGAACACCGCGTCGTAGCCTTCATCCAGCAGCGATTCCGCCGCAGCGACGCGCTTGCGGGTGATGATCTTGACGCCGCTCGCTTCAATCAGACGTATGTCGGCATCGACGATCTCGTCGGGCAGGCGGTAGCTGGGGATGCCGTAGCGCAGCATGCCGCCGCTGCGCTCCTGCGCCTCGAATACCGTCACCTCGTGTCCGAGCAGCGCAAGATAGTATGCGGCGGTCAGGCCGCAGGGCCCGGAACCGATGATCGCCGCTTTCCTGCCGGTCTTCGCCATCGCGGCGGGCAGGGGCGCCTCGGCGCCCAGTTCCGCCGC
>JACZJU010000065.1 GCA_014860395.1 Burkholderiales bacterium
CCGCGCGTCTACCAGATCGCGGTGGATCGACTGGGCGTGCCAAAAGAGGCGATCGGCTTCGTATCGTCCAACTGCTGGGACGCTTGCGGCGCCAAATCATTCGGCTTTCGCACCTACTGGATCAATCGCGCCGGCGCCCCGTTAGACGCGCTGGATGCGACACCCGATCACATGATCGCGCGACTTAGCGATCTCACTGCGCTGGTCGGCTAGCTGCATTTTCCGCCCTGCCCGGCCGCCGGCCGCGACCGGCGGCTGGTATCATAGCCCGCATGCTTCAGCTTCCCGGCATCCTGCACTCGTCTCGATGAACTTCTGCCCCAATTGCGGCGCCAGCGTCACCCTCAAAGTACCCGAGGGCGACAGCTTTGCGCGCCACGTGTGCGTAGCCTGCAGCACCATCCATTACTCAAACCCAAAGATGGTGATCGGCTGCATCCCCGAGTGGGAGAGCAAAATACTGTTGTGCAAGCGCGCCATCGAGCCGCGCCGCGGTTGCTGGACGCCGCCCGCGGGCTTCATGGAAAACGGCGAAACCACCGCCCAGGCGGCGCTACGCGAGACGCTGGAAGAAGCCAATGCACGCGTCGAGATAGGCGACCTGTACACCATGCTGTCAGTGCCGCAGGTCAACCAGGTGCATATTTTCTACCGCGCGCGGCTGCTCGATCTGGAGTTCGCGCCGGGGACGGAAAGCCTGGAGGTGGCGCTGTTCGAGGAGGCCGAGATTCCGTGGAAAGAAATCGCTTTTCGCACCATCTCGAGCACGCTCCGGCACTACTACGAGGACCGCAAAAAGGGGCACTACGGCTGCCACTCCGGCGCCATATCGCCCCTGAAACAAGGCTGACGTGTTGCCGTGGCGTCAGATCTCCGGCGTCGCGTTGATCTTGTGTATCGACAGATCGGCGCCGTTGAATTCCTCCTCCGCGTCCAGGCGCAGACCGACGCTAGCCTTGAGCAAACCGTAGACCAGAGCGCCGCCGGCGAGCGCGACCGTAATGCCCAGCGCCGTGCCCACGAGCTGCGACATGAATGTCACCCCGCCCATGCCGCCCAGCGCCTTGAGGCCGAAAATCCCCGCGGCGATGCCGCCCCAGGCGCCGCACAGCCCGTGCAGCGGCCATACGCCGAGCACATCGTCGATCTTCCAACGGTTCTGCGTCAGGGTAAACATATTAACGAAAATGAAACCGGCCACTGCGCCGACGACGAGCGAGCCGATCGGATGCATCACGTCGGATCCGGCGCATACCGCAACCAGACCGGCGAGCGGGCCGTTGTGCACGAAGCCCGGGTCGTTGCGCCCTGCAACCAGCGCCGCCAGCGTACCCCCGGCCATGGCCATGAGCGAATTGAGCGCCACCAGGCCGCTGACCTTGTCCAAGGTCTGCGCCGACATGACGTTGAAACCGAACCAGCCGACCGACAAGATCCAGGCGCCCAAAGCGAGGAAGGGAATGCTCGAAGGCGGATGCGCGGTCATGCCCTTGCCGTCCTTGCTGTAGCGGCCGCTGCGCGCCCCCAACAACAGCACCGCGACCAGCCCGATCCAGCCGCCAACCGCGTGCACCACGACCGAACCGGCGAAATCATGAAACTCTTCCCCAAATGCGGCCTTGATCCAGCCCTGTATCCCGTAATGGTGGTTCCAGGCGATCCCCTCGAAAAAAGGATAGACGAACCCGACCAGCAGGAAAGAGGCGGCAAGTTGCGGATAGAAGCGGGCGCGTTCGGCTATGCCCCCGGAGACGATCGCCGGCACTGCCCCAGCGAAAGTCAGCAGGAAGAAGAATTTCACCAGTTCGTAGCCGTTCTTCTGCGCCAGATGTTCCGCGCCGTCGAAAAAACCCACGCCGTAGGCGATCGCGTAGCCTATAAAAAAATAGGCGACCGTGGACACGGAAAAATCGCTCAGGATTTTCACCAGCGCATTGACTTGGTTCTTCCAGCGCACCGTGCCCAGTTCGAGGAACGCGAAGCCCGAGTGCATGGCAAGCACCATGATCCCGCCGAGCAGGATGAACAGCACGTCACCGCCTGATTTCAGGTTTTCCATACTCCTCCCTTTCCATTGGCATTTGAATTGACCGGACCGCGGCGTGCGCCGAAAAAATATTTCGCGCATTATGAAGTCTTTCGCGTGGTTTGTATTGCACCGGCGTCATGGACGCCGGTGAGTACCCTGTGCTAGCGTGCCGCATGCAAGAAACTCTTGGCATCCATGATTCCGTGGCTTGAAGGCGACGATCCTTTTCCGCCGCTGACAAGCGCGCTGATGCACCCCAATGGCCTGCTCGCCGCGGGCGCGGATCTGTCGCCCGAGCGCCTGCTCGCCGCCTACCGACTGGGGATATTCCCCTGGTATTCCGAAGACGAACCCATCCTGTGGTGGAGTCCCGACCCGCGCATGGTGCTGATACCGTCCGAACTGAAAATCTCGCGCTCTCTCGCCAAGACCTTGCGCAACCGCGGCCATGAGATTCGTTTCGATACCGCTTTCGAGGCCGTGATGCACGGCTGCGCCACCCGGGGCGCCACTCACGCCGCACGCGGCGGGAGTGAAAGCGGCACCTGGATCACCGACGCGATGCGCGCCGCCTATCTGCGCCTGCACGAACTCGGTTACGCCCACTCCGCCGAAACCTGGATCGAAGGCGAACTGGCGGGCGGCTTGTACGGCGTGGCCATAGGCCGAATGTTCTACGGCGAGTCCATGTTTACCCGCGTGCGCGACGCCTCGAAAATGGCGATGGTGCATCTGGTGCAGCATCTCGAGCGCCAGGGCTGCGGCATGATCGACTGTCAGATGCATACCACCCATCTGGCCAGCCTGGGCGCACGCGCCATCCCACGCAGCGAATTTTCGCAGCGACTGCGGGAATTGGTAGACTACGCCCTGACGCCGACGAAATGGAGCTCCCCGGAAGCTGGAAATGATGTCGCTGCTTAACGATCTGCCGCATGCAGTACTGCAGTACTACGTGACTGCGCCCTATCCCTGCAGCTATCTGCCGCAGAAGCTCGCGCGCTCGCAGGTCGCCACGCCCAGCCACCTGATCTCCAATGAAGTGTACGGGGGGCTGGTAAGGGCCGGTTTTCGCCGCAGCGGCATATTCACCTATCGCCCCCATTGCGACGCCTGCCGCGCCTGCGTCCCGGTGCGCATCCCGGTGGCACAGTTCGAGGCCGCGCGCGTGCAACGCCGGGCATGGAAGCGGCACGGCGCGCTCGAAGCCTCGTCGCAAAGCCTGCGTTTTCGTAACGAGCATTACGCGCTCTACCTGCGTTATCAGGCCTACCGACATTCCGGCGGCGGCATGGACCAGGACAGCCGCGACCAGTATTCGCACTTCCTGCTACAAAGCCGGGTCAACACCCGCCTGATCGAGTTCCGCGATGCGGGCAAGCTGGTGATGGTGTCCATAGTCGACATGCTCGGAGACGGCGTGTCTTCGGTCTATACCTTCTTCGAGCCGGGCATCGCCGCGGCCAGCTTCGGCACTTACAACATCCTGTGGCAGATCGAGCAGTGCCGCAGCCTTGGGCTGCCCTACCTCTATCTTGGTTACTGGATCCGCGACAGCCGAAAAATGGCCTACAAAGCCAAGTTCCGGCCGATCGAAGGCCTGATCGGCGGCGAGTGGCGCCGCCTCCGGGACGACGAACTCGAGTAGCGCGCACTGTCGGCGATAGCGGATGAAATCAACCCCCAGCCGCAGTTGGTTTTATTCATAACCGCTTTTTTGGTACGGACACGCTTTACCTCCGTACCAAAACAACGGTTGGCGCGCAGAGCGCGCAATGGCCGATCTCCGACCCTGGCCGACGCGGCGACACACTTCGAGCTGCGGTGACAGGACTTGCGCGGCCGGCGTCCCGTCCGCGCGGATCACCGCTTGTACGCGGAGGTAAAGTGTGTCCGCGCACAAGCGGCGATCTTGTATAAAAAGAAACCCAAGTCACTCTGGTTTTCAACCATAACCGTGTTTTCCACGCGGTCTCGCTTCACCTCCGCGTGGAAAACACGGTTGGCGCGCGGAGCGCGCAATGGCCGGTCTCCGAACCTCACGGACATAGCGACACACTTCGAGCCGCGGTGACAGGGCTTGTGGAAAGGCAAACCCTGGCCGTATATGCAACAGTAGTCAAGACATCGCATAAACCATCTCGCCCCTCAAGCCCTCCGTTCTCCCTGTAAAATCGCGCCATGCTGTATTCCCTGGCACGCCCCTTACTGTTCGCACTGGATCCCGAGGCCGCGCACCACCTCGCCCTCACCTCGCTCAAACTGCTCGAGCGCGGCGGCGTGGCCTCGATGCTGGCCGGCTCCGTGCCGGCGCGGCCGGTCAAACTCATGGGCCTGGAATTCCCGAACGCACTCGGACTGGCCGCGGGTTTGGACAAGAACGGCGAGTACATCGACGCGCTTGCGACACTGGGCTTGGGCTTCATCGAGATCGGCACGATCACGCCGCGGCCGCAGCCGGGCAATCCAAAACCACGCCTGTTCCGTCTGCCCGAAGCTCAAGCCCTGATCAACCGCATGGGCTTCAACAACCACGGCGTAGATCGCCTGGTCGCCAACGTGCTGCGCGCGCGTTACCGCGGCATACTAGGCATCAACATCGGCAAGAATTTCGACACGCCGATCGAGCGTGCCGCCGACGATTACGAGCTCTGCCTGGCGAAAGTGTACCCGCACGCGAGCTATGTCACCGTGAACGTGTCTTCGCCCAACACCAAGGACCTGCGCCAGTTGCAGGGCGCGGACGAGCTCGGCGCGCTCGCGGGCAAGCTGAAGACCGAACAAAAGCGCCTCGCGGACGTGCACGGACGCTACGTGCCGCTGGTGCTCAAGATTGCGCCCGACCTCGACGACGCGCAGATCGATGCCATCGCCAAGTGCCTGCTCAAGCACAGGCTGGACGGAGTCATCGCCACCAACACCACGATATCGCGCACTGCCGTGGCCGGCCTGCGCCACGCGCAGGAAGGCGGCGGGCTGTCCGGCGCGCCGCTGCGCGATGTCTCGACCGAAGTGATCCGCAAGCTCGCGCGGCTGCTCGAGGGCCGCGTGCCCATCATCGGCGTCGGCGGCGTGATGGGCGCAGCCGACGCGCGCGCCAAGCTCGCCGCGGGAGCGAGCCTGATTCAGATCTACACTGGCTTCATTTACCGCGGCCCGCAACTGATAGGTGAAATCCTGCGCGCCTTGCCCGCGGCCAAATCATGAGCGGCGACGCACTCGCCGAAGCAATCGACGCCCTGCTCCCGCAGACCCAGTGCACCAAATGCGGCTACAGCGGCTGCCTGCCCTATGCCCGTGCGATCGCGGCGGGTACAGCCGACATTAATCAATGTCCGCCCGGCGGCGCCGCCGGCATCAGCAAACTCGCCGCCCTGCTCGGGCGCGAGCCGAAGCCGCTCAACCCGGCCAACGGCATCGAACGACCACGCGCTGTGGCGCTGATCGACGAGACGCGCTGCATCGGCTGCACTTTGTGTATCCAGGCCTGCCCGGTCGACGCCATCGTCGGCGCACCCAAACTGATGCATACGGTGATCGCCGAGCTGTGCACGGGCTGCGACCTGTGCCTGCCGCCCTGCCCGGTCGATTGCATAGACATGGTGCCGCTGGAGCAAGAACAGGCACAGTGGATCCAGACCATGGCCGACGCGGCGCGCGCGCGCTTTCAGTTCCGCAGCCTGCGCCTCGCGCGCGAGCAGACCGAGCGCGCCGGGCGCCTTGCGCGCAAGGCGCAGGAAAAACTCGAGCAGCCCATGCCGGACGCCAAGAAGGCCTTGATCCTCGCCGCCATGGAGCGCGCCAGGGTGAGAAAAGCCGGCATCGCGCCGCGAAACATGGACAACCTGCCGCCGCAAGTCGCAGCCGAGATCGCCGCCATCGACGCGCGGCGAAAGGCTGCGAAAAAGCCATGAATGCCGCGAAACGACGGGAGATTTTCGAGCGCTTCCAGAAAGCGAATCCCGAGCCGCGCGGCGAGCTCGAATACCGCACGCCGTTCGAACTCCTGGTCGCCGTGATCCTGTCGGCACAAGCGACCGACAAGAGCGTGAACCTGGCCACACGCAGCCTGTACCGGGTCGCGCGCACGCCGAAACAGATGCTCGCCCTGGGCATGAATGGTCTGATCGCCCACATCAAAAGCATCGGTCTGTACCGCGCCAAGGCGAAGAATATACTCGCCACCTGTGCGCTGCTGCTGGAACGCCATGACGGCAAGGTGCCGCGCGAGCGTGTAGCGCTGGAGGAACTGCCTGGGGTCGGGCGCAAGACCGCCAACGTGGTGCTGAACATCGCCTTCGGTGAGCCGACCATCGCCGTGGATACGCATATTTTTCGCGTCGCCAACCGCAGCGGCATCGCGCCGGGAAAAAACCCGCTGGAAGTCGAGCAGAAGCTGCTGAAATTCGTGCCGCCGGAGTTTCGCCTGCACGCGCATCACTGGCTGATATTGCACGGACGCTATGTGTGCAAGGCGCGGAAACCAGACTGTCCGCGCTGCGCGATCTCCGATCTGTGCGAGTTCAAGGCGAAGACGCGCGCGGCCTAAGCCGGAGGAACCGCATACCATGTTCAATCCCACTCGCGACCAGGTCAGGCAGTTCTTTTTCGATGCCTGGCGCAAGCACCGCGAACGCGAAGTGCTGGCCGGACTGGATCTCATCGCCGCCGATGTCATCCTACTGCATCCGGAATACCACCCGGTGCTGGAAAACCCGGAGCATTACCAGGAACGGGAGTACCGGCCCGAGGCGGGCGATACCAACCCGTTTCTGCATATGAGCATGCACCTGGCGATCGAAGAGCAGCTGTCCGTCGATCAGCCGCCGGGCATCAAACGCGAATTCGCGCGCATCGCGGCAAAACTCGGTGACAGGCACGCAGCCTGCCACGAAGTCATGGAGTGTCTTGCCGAAACCGTGTGGCGCGCGCAGCGCGACGGCACGGCGCCGGATACGCCGGCCTACCTGGAATGTCTCAAACGGCGTTGAGAATCCGTTGCAAAACGAATTTTGCAACGACCAATATAGGGGAGTATGAGGGGACGTCCCCCAAGGGGACTTCCTTCGGGGCGTGTCCCCTCATTCAAAAATCCGTTCTAAACGCCGGCGTAAGCTATTGCACCAACCGGTGCAGCGGGATGACTTTCAGCTTGCCTGGCAAGCCGCTGATGTAGGCCGCAAGGTCCTGAATGTCCTGCGCCGACAGCGCGGCAGCCTGGCCGTCCATCACCGGGTTCTTGCGCGCACCGGATTTGTAATCGGTCAGCGCACGCGCGAGATAGTCTTCGTATTGGTCGGCAAGGCGGGGAATATCGGCCGAAATCGGCGTATCGAAACCGGCGCCATGACAGACGGTGCAGGGCTTGGCTTTTTGCGCGCCGGCCTCGGCATTGCCGCCGGCCTGGGCGAACGGGCTGGCGAGGGCCAGCAGAGCGATGAGCAGCGCTGTTTTCATGGTCGCACCCTTACTTGTGTTCGCTGGAATAATAGGCGGCGAGGTCGGCCATGTCCTGCTCCGACAGGCTACCCGCAATGCCGCGCATCGACGGATGACTGCGCGCGCCTGACTTGTACGCCTGCAGCGCGTTGACGATGTACACCGGTTGCTGCCCGGTGATCTTCGGCACGTGATAGACGTGGGGATAAGCTGTCTTGTATTGAGGAATGCCGTGGCAGCCCACGCACATGGAGATCTTGCTCTTCGCCGCCTCCGCATTGCCCACCGGCGCCTGCGCCAGCGCCGGAGCGGCCAAAGCGAACAGCACTATAGCTAGGGTTGTTTTCATCGTTTTCACTCTTCCGTGGCTGCAAACCGCTCGCGGCCAATAGTCAAAGGGCTGTGGATTCTATACGACAGGCCCCGGGCGAGTAAAGTGCCCATTCGCCGGCCCCCGTGCCGCCGTCGGCGCAACC
>JACZJU010000007.1 GCA_014860395.1 Burkholderiales bacterium
TTTCCACCTATCTCGGCCGCGCACTCGGACGCCACCGCCTCTTTGCGCGCTTTGCCCGGATGGAGCTCGTCGAGCGGGAAATGGCGATAAACCCACTTCACCTGGCCCTTGGACTCGTCCACTAATCGTTTCGCAGTCGCGTGGAAGCGTTTGCAAAACGGACACTCGAAGTCGGAGTACTCGACCAGCGTAACTGGTGCGGCGGTGTCTCCGCGTATGTGATCACGTCCCTTGGATACCGGCCGCAATGCGCCAACCCGCTTATCGGCTTCGCGCCGCTCGCGCTGCTCCGCCTCGGCGCGCTGTCGTTCAACATAGCGGGTAATGCCCGCATCGATTTCGCGGTCGATCGCACCGCTCTCGCGCAACTCCTTGATAACCGCATCCTTGACCCGCTCGACCAGTGCGGCGTTGGAGGCGTTGCTGCCATCGGTTTGCGAATTCGCTGCCGTGGAGAACAAAGCAAACCCGGCCATCATTACTCGAAAAAGGTTCGCAATAGACACAATGTTTCCTCTCGCTTTGAATTGGTGCATGCGCCGTCCGTCGGATTCAATATTCCCGTTGCTGGAGGTATTCCAGGACTTCTGTCGCCACAGTAGGTTCCGCTCCAAGCCAGATCACATCCCCGCCTTGGCAAACGAAGCGTCGAATCGATCCTCCGCGTACCGCCAGTACACGCCTGTGCCGTCGCGTTCATACAACCTGGGATAGGAGCCCCGGGTCTTTTGCGCGCGAATGGCAGTCGCCATCATTTCGAAATGGACGCTTGTCGTCGGTGAAGACGTTGGGCGTGAAACATAGAACGTGGCCACGACGCGGTTCCTATCATAAGGTGCGACCTAGTTTATGAAAACTAATTGGATAAGTGTTTCCGGGGGGGGGATGCATTCAAAATGGCGCGGGCGATGGCCGCGCGAGCTTTCTCTTTAGCTTGCATGAAGCTATCAGCGCACCACCAATCCTTAGAACTCTTTTTACTATCTGTATCTGGGATAAGGTCAACAATAGCAATCAGCGCGACTAGAAGATCATCGTTGACTTTTTGCAGGCGGTCGATTTCTTCGCCAAGCGGCAGATTTGTACTCATTCCCTCCGCGCCCTATAGAGAGTAAGTGGCAGGATTGTTGTTACGCCAAAGCAGGGAGTCAAATCGTATACGCTTCGCAATTTGACCCGCCGACGGCGCCGTCTGGTACCTTCGCGGAGGCCGAGTACGGACCGCGACGACCAACCCCATGATGGGCACTCACTTTGCGGGCAGCGTCCCCATGACCCAGGTCTTGTCGATTCCGGTAAGCGAGAGGCGATCCCCGGCTCCCAGGCAACGATTGATATGCATATTGTGCGAATCAATCACGGTGATTTCGCTTCCGTTCGCCAGTTTGATGGTGTTGTGGCAATGGCTCAGACCGTCAGCATCGGCATCGCAGTCGGTATCGGTGGTCACAATCCCGATGACAGGTTTGCCGGTTTTCGGCGCGTTACCCTTGATGACCTGCAATAGATAGCGCCCGTCACGACCGTTTTCCTGCCACGATTTCATCGCCACGCCGCGAGGAATCGGCGGTTGCGGGCTTGCGGCCTGCACTTTGTAGGTATACAGCGCGGCCGCGCTCAGCACGAAGGCGCCGAGCAGCAAGCGAGATACAGGGAAAAGCCTGGGTCGAATATTCATTTCTATCCTTTGTCTATCTGGGTTGGTTGGACGATAAACAGAGTCTGCCGCTGCGCGCTTATCGTCAACATGACGGCTTGATTACTTATTTGTAAGGAAAGTCATCGCGCCGTCAGCTTGCACGGAGCCTGCCACAGAACCCCGACAGGATTTTCGGCCGAGGCCTGCACAATGAGCGACGCACATGGCGATCACATGCGCGACGAACGATCGCGCGCGATGTCTCATTTCTTACAGTTTTGTAATGTCCTCGTCATGTCCGAGATAGCGGCGAACTCTTAACCTTACCGGCCAACATTCCCAACTCTATGCAGTTCAAGCATCCAAGGAGCGTGCAACTATGAATCCGGGTAACTCAATCAGGTTCGTACTTTCTCATCTCGTCGGCGTGGCATTGCTTTTCGGCGCCCCCGCGTTCGCCGCCGATCTCGCGTCGCAAAGCAGCGAAAGTGATGGCGTAACGATTGAAGTCAAACCGGTGGAGGTGTCTGCCAAAGCGAACACCTGGTCGTTCCAGTTTTCGCTCAGCACGCACAGCCAGGACCTGAGCGACGATCTGGTGCGCACCGCGTTCATCCTTGACCGTGCCGGCAATAAGAAGCTTATGCCGACTGCCTGGAAAGGCGATGCCCCAGGCGGCCACCATCGCAAGGGCGTGCTCAGCTTCAAGGCCTTGACGCCCCTGCCCAAGGCGATCGAGTTGCGCGTCCAGCGCGCGAGTGAGAAGGCGCCTCGCCTGTTCCGCTGGGACCTGGACTGCCCTTGTAACGACCCGAAGATGCATACCTCCTGACCGTCACCCGATTCAATGCATAGCGCTATCCGCGTACAGCCCGCCCAGGGTTTGCGCGTGGTACAAATGCGGGTGGCGAAAAGATTGGAGATGTTGAGCAAAAATGTTAACCGCGCGTTGGCGCAAGCGTTTGCCATGTGCGCTTTTGTGCTGACCTCGCAAACCTCGCTCGCCGCGGCCCCGCGACCCGTTGTAGTCGTGAACAGCGCCGAAGCGCGCTTGGAGCGTGTACTGCAGGGGGTAAGCAGCGGCAAGCTGCCGGCCGCGCTGGCCGAGATGGACCGTCTGGCCGAACGCTACCCGAATTGGCGCCTTGCGCATCTGGTGCACGGGGATCTGCTGCTCGCCCGCAGCGCGGCGATCTCGGGATTCGGCAACGCGGCGGATACCAAAGGCGAACGCCTGCAAGACTTGCGTGCGGAGGCACTGACACGCCTGCGCGCCGTACGCGACCCGCCGCCCTCGGGCGCAATTCCCCGCTACCTGTTGCAATTTGACCGCATGCAAAGCAATGCGATCGTGGTCGACGCCGGACGGTCGCGTGTCTATGTCTACGAGAATGCCGGCGGCACCCCGCGTCTGGTACAGGACTTCTATTCAACGCTGGGTAAGAATGGCGTAGACAAGCTGCGCGAAGGAGACCGCAAGACGCCGCTCGGCGTCTATTACGTAACTGCCAAGATCGCCGGCAACAAGCTGCCTGATCTCTACGGCTGGGGCGCATTCCCGATCAGCTACCCGAACGAGTGGGACCGCATAGCCGGGCGAACCGGCTACGGCATCTGGCTGCACGGGGTTCCCTCGAACACCTATGCGCGCGCACCGCGCGCGAGCGATGGTTGCGTCGCGCTCTCCAATACGGACATCGCTGAGCTGGCAAAGCACGTGCAGGTCGGCATGACGCCGGTAATCATCGCCGACACTATCGAGTGGACGACGCCCGCAGCGGCGCGCGACGAGCGCGCGGCGTTCATGGACCAGTTCCAGGCGTGGCGCAGAGACTGGGAGAGCCGCGACGCCAGGCGCTATCTTGCGCACTATGCACGCGGATTTCGATCGGACGGCATGGACATCGCATCCTGGAGCGCACACAAGAGCCGCGTCAATGCCGCCAAGCGCTGGATCAAGGTCGCGCTCGACAACGTGAGCGTATTTCGCAGTCCCGGACAGAAAGCGCTGATGGTGGTCACTTTCGATCAGGACTACGCGTCGAGCAATCTCGCACAACGCACGCGCAAGCGCCAGTACTGGACCATGGAGGGCGGCCGCTGGCGCATCGCCTATGAAGCTCCTGTCGGCAGTGTCCCGCTCGCTCTACCCGAATCGTTTCCGCGGCAGCGCGCTGCGCTTGCGCCGCGCAAACGATAACTAGACTGGAGGCAGAGCCAGGTACTGCCGATCAGGCTGGTGCGCCAGCCGGGAATCTGAGCTCGAAGCGGATCGTCCCGAGTGCCGACGAGGCCGCGATGGCACCTTGATGCGCCTCGACGATGGACTTGGTGATGGCCAGCCCGAGGCCGGCGCCGTCGCTGCTCTTTTGCCTGGAAGCATCCACCCGGTAAAACCGGTCGAACAGGCGCGAAAGCTGCTCTGGCGCAATATGCTCCGCCGGATTTTCGACCGCCAGCTGCGCCTCGCCGGAGCCCAGTCGTTCGATGCTTACTTTGACTGCATTGCCGCGTAAGGTATGGCGCAATGCGTTGGACAGCAAATTGCTTAGCGCCCGGCGGATCATCAACCGGTCGCCGAGCATGGTGCCGGCGCCTTCAAGTACCAGGCCTACGCCTTTCTCTTCGGCGAGCGCTTCGTAAAAAGCGAATAGCCCCTGCGCTTCCTCAGCAAGATTCACCTGCTCCTGACGCGGCACGATCAGCCCGTTGTCGGCTTTGGCCAGAAACAGCATGTCGGCGATCATTCGGGACAGTCGGTTGTATTCCTCCAGATTGGAATAGAGCACCTCCCGGTATTCGTCGGCTGATCTGGCGCGCGACAGTGCGACTTCCGTTTCGGTGACCAAATTGCCGACCGGGGTGCGCAACTCGTGGGCGAGGTCGGAAGAAAAATCAGACAGGCGACGAAACGAATCCTCCAGGCGCGCCAACATCGAATTCAATGCCGCGATCAGATCGGACAACTCGGGCGGGACCCGATCGAGCGACAGGCGTTCGTCCAGGCGGCTCGCAGAAATATTGTGGGCCAGCGCTGCGATACGTCGTATCGGCTCGAGCCCGCGCCGCGCGGCTATCCAGGCGAGCACGCCGGTGAGCAGCATGCCCGCGGCGATTGAGAGCCAAAGGATCTCGCGCAGTGCCGCCATGAAATCGCGCTGATGGTCGATATTGACCGCGACATATACCTTGGCGGGGGGGATTTCGGCAATGCCCAGGGGCAGCGCGGCAACGATTTCCCTGAACGCATGTCCTCCGCTTTCCAGCACCACGGGTCCGCGCTGACCAGAGAAACCTATGTTCGATTTGTCTTCAATCGGATTGACCGTGAACACAGCATCCGACGAGGCGAATAATATGCGGCCCTCGGGGCCGACGATTTTGATGGACAGGCCGGGAAAACCGACCAGTGCATCGTTAAGCAGTTGCGGGACCAGATCCAGGTCGCTTCTGAAGTTGACCTTGGACAGGACAGTGCCCACCAGTTCGATCGTGCCATTGAGCTCCTTCATATCCTCGTCGATGAAATGACTCTCTACCAAAGCGCCGACCAGATAGCCGACCGCCAGCAGCACCGCCGTGGAGACCGTGGAGAAAAACAGCGTGAGACGATAGGTTACCGACCTGACGCGCATTTAAACCGATTCCGGAACTTCGAGGACGTAACCCATGCCACGCACGGTGACGATCAGCTTGGGCTCGAAATTATCGTCCACTTTTGCCCTGAGCCGCCGCACGGCGACTTCGATCACGTTGGTATCACTGTCGAAATTCATGTCCCAGATTTGCGAGGCGATCAAGGAACGCGGCAACACCTCGCCTCGGCGCCGCAGCAATAGCTCCATCAGGGCGAATTCCTTGGCGGTGAGTTCGATTCGCTTGCCCGCGCGCGTCACGCGGCGACGCAACAGGTCCAGTTCCAGATCGGCTGCCTTGAGCAGCTCGGGTTCCATGGTCTTCCCGCGTCGCAGCAGCGAACGCACCCGCGCGAGCAATTCGGAAAACGCGAAAGGCTTCACCAGGTAATCATCCGCGCCGAGTTCCAGACCCTTGACGCGATCCTCGACCTGGTCGCGCGCGGTAAGAAAAAGCACCGGCATATTCTTTCCGGCAGCGCGGATCGCCTGCAGCACGCCCCACCCGTCGATTCCCGGGAGCATCACATCGAGCACCACGAGGTCGTAGTCTCCCGTCTGAGCCAAATGCATCCCGTCCAGGCCATCGCGCGCAAGATCCACCACAAAGCTGGCTTCCACCAGACCCTGCTTCAGGTAATCCCCCGTTTTCTGCTCGTCTTCGACGATCAGGATTTTCATCGTCGCCTTTCTATAACTATGTGCCAGCGTGCATTGTGCATGAATCACCTTGCTCTGGATCAAAGATTACAGAGATGTAATCACCGCGTCAGATTTCCGTCGGGAAAGCGCCCCCATGATGCCTGCATTGGCCGGGTCGTAGTTGACCGGGCCCAGCCCCGAACTGATTTTGGCAATTGCCGTAGACCGAGAAAGGAGCGCCAAATTATGAAAGTACGCACGAAAGGAGTAGCTGGCCTGTTGACCCTGCTTGTCCTGGTCTTGTCCGCCTGCGGAGAGGCCATCAGCTCGGCGCCAGCGGCGGCATCGGCCACACAAGGCCTACCAGTCCTGTCCAAAAACGCATTCGGCTTCGTTGACCTGAGTGTTGAACAGCTTGCCAAGAGCATGGGGGGCAAGAATTTCACCCTGATTAACGTGCACGTCCCAAATCGAGAGGGCCTTCCCAATACGGATCTATCCATTCCCTTCGATCAGATCACACGCAATCTGGACAAGCTTCCCGGCAAAAACGCCTCCATCGTAGTTTATTGTCGCAGCGGCGGCATGAGCACCCAGGTCGCGGCCGCGCTTGCGTCCGCCGGGTACACCAAAATCTACAATCTGCGCGGCGGTTTCAATGCCTGGAAATCTGCTGGACACAATCTATTGAAAGGGTAGTTCGGTGCAACCGCGGCTGAAAGCGTGCTTGGTCCGGCACAAGAAGCACATTTCGCAAACATTACAGAGATGTAATCAGCGCGTCAGATTGAAGTTGGGGAGACGCCAGCATGATGCGTGTATTGAACGTGCAACAGGTACTCCGGTATTGCTCCCGAGGAATTGACGTTTTCTTAACAAAGGAAAAATCATGGAATGGCTATCGCAGAACTGGATTTGGTTGGCATTCGCTGCAGCAATGATCTTTATGATGCGCCGCGGCGGCGCCGGGGGCTGCTGCGGCGGTGGGCATGGCAAAGACGACAAGATACATGAAGCCGAAGGCTCGCAAGCTAAGAGCGCCGTTGCAGGCGGCTGCTGCGGAGGCGGGCACGGCGCAGACGACAAGCACGCTGAGGTCGGGGACGCGAAAACCGGACACATCGCCGCCGGGGCGGGGCACCAACACTAGGACGCGACACACATGATTCCGGAAATTGGACACTTCGCCCTCATCCTCGCCCTGGTTCTTGCGCTAGTGCAGGGTGTTTTCCCGCTGCTTGGCGCCGCGCGCGGCAATCTGGCGTGGATGCAGGTGGGGCGTACTACGGCGTTGGGGCAATTCCTGTTCATCGCAACTGCGTTTGGTTCGCTGATCTACGCTTTTGTCGGCAACGATTTTTCGGTGCTCTATGTTGCATCGAACTCCAATTCCTCCCTGCCCTTGCAGTATCGCATCGCAGCCACCTGGGGTGGACACGAGGGCTCGATGCTGTTGTGGGTGCTGATCCTCGCCGGGTGGGCGGTCGCGATCACGCGCTTCAGCCGCCACATGCCGGAGGATTTCGTGGCACGCGTGCTGGGGGTGATGGGACTGGTTAGTGCGGGTTTTCTCGCCTTCCTGCTGTTTACCTCCAACCCGTTCCTGCGCTTGATTCCATCCCCGGCGGACGGGCGCAGTTTGAATCCACTGCTGCAGGATATCGGCATGGTGCTGCATCCGCCCATGCTCTACATGGGTTATGTGGGCTTTTCGGTCGCATTTGCGTTCGCCATTGCCGCACTGCTCAGCGGTCGGCTGGACGCGGCCTGGGCGCGCTGGTCGCGCCCCTGGACCACGCTCGCCTGGGTTTTTCTGAGCCTGGGCGTCGCCCTCGGCAGTCTTTGGGCCTACTACGAATTGGGCTGGGGTGGCTGGTGGTTCTGGGATCCGGTCGAGAATGCCTCCTTCATACCCTGGCTGGTCGGCACCGCATTGATCCACTCGCTGGCGGTGACCGAGCGGCGCGGCGCGTTTAAGGGCTGGACTGTGCTGTTGGCGATTTTCACGTTCTCCTTGAGCCTCGTCGGCACCTTCTTGGTGCGCTCGGGGGTACTCACCTCGGTCCATGCTTTCGCCACCGATCCCGCGCGCGGCGCTTTTGTGCTCGTGTTCCTGGGCATCGTCGTCGGCGGCGCCTTGTTGCTATTCGCCTCGCGCGCCCACCGCATCGGCCTGGGCGGGAGCTTCGATCCGGTTTCGCGCGAGTCCATGCTGCTGTTGAACAATGTACTGCTGGCGGTGGCGGCAGGCTCGGTGCTGCTCGGCACACTCTATCCGCTGGTACTGGATGCGCTAGGGGCAGGCAAGGTATCGGTGGGGCGGCCTTATTTCGAGGCGGTTTTCGTCCCGCTGATGACGCCGGCGATGTTCCTTATCGGCGTCGGCCCGATGGCGCACTGGAAGAAAACCAGCTTGCCCGATCTCGCGACGCGTCTGCGCTGGGCGTTCGCGGTCGGCCTGGTCACTGCGCTGCTGGTGCCGTTTGCGATGGGACATTGGAGCACACCGGTTAGCTTGGGCATCTTGCTTGCCGCTTGGATCGTGACCAGCAGCCTCGCCGGCCTGATCGAGCGCGTGCGCCTGTCTCCGGTTTCGGGCGGCATGCTCGCGAAACTGGGCGCCAATTCGCTCAGTTACTACGGCATGCAGCTGGCACATATCGGCGTTGCCGTGTTCATCGCCGGCGCCACCTTGGTACTAGGCTACGAAACCGACAAGGAAGTGCGCATGAGCGTCGGCGATACCATTGAAGTCGGCGGCTACAGTTTCCGGCTCGATCGCATTTCAGAAGTGCCGGGCCCGAATTACATCGCGTCGCGCGGTGACGTTAGCGTCACCCGGGACGGTCGCGCTGTGACAACCATGTATCCGGAAAAGCGGAACTATGGCGACCAGAAGAACCCGATGACCGAGGCGGCAATCGATTGGGGCTTTGTTCGCAACCTCTATATAGCCTTTGGCGAGCGGCTCGACCCGAGGACCTGGGCGGTACGCATTTACCATAAACCGTTTGTCGAATTGATCTGGGTGGGCTGGTTGATGATGGCGCTGGGCGGAATGCTCGCCGTTATTGATCGCCGATATCGTGTCCCTGTGCGCACGGCACGGCACGTGCCCTCGTCTGCATCGCTCCCGCTCGGTGCGGGCGCCGTGGGGGCGCAATGAGCACGCAAACCGCAGTTCGCACGATGTTGGATCGATCACGGATATGCGTGCGCCTGCTGCTTGCGGCCGCGCTGCTCGCCCTTGTTCCTCTCTCTGCGCCTGCCAAGACGGCCATGCCCCTTGCGGCGGATCCGGTACTGGAAGAACGCATGATGTCCCTGGCCACGGGATTGCGTTGCCTAGTGTGCCAGAACCAGAGTTTGGCGGAATCGAACGCGGAACTCGCGGTGGATCTCAGAAACGAGATTCGTGAGCAAATGCGCGGGGGCGCCAGCGATCAGGACGTCGTCGATTATCTGGTCGCGCGTTACGGCGACTTCGTGCTTTACCGGCCACCGTTCAAAGCTAGCACGCTGCTGTTGTGGTCCGGGCCGGCGATTCTACTGCTGCTTGGGCTAGGCTTGTTGATGCGCACGCTGCAGCGACGCCGCGCGCAGATTGCAAAAACACCACTTAGTGCCGCCGCGCGCGCGCGCGCGCAGGAATTGCTCGGAACAGACAGCGCGGAGGAACTATCGTGACAATATTCTGGATCATCGCGGCAGCGTTCGCCTTTATAGCGCCGCTGTTCGTGGCATTGCCGCTGCTGAAAAACTATGGAGAGCCAGGCATTGCCGGCCCGGGAGCAGAGCCTAAGCTCTCGGTCTATCGCGATCAGCTGGCGGAGTTGGGCGAGGAGTGGCGCGCGGGGCAACTTGGCAAGGACCAATACGCACAGGCGCGAAGCGACCTGGAGAGCCGGCTGCTTGAAGAGGTGCCCGATGTGGAGCCACCGGCAGTGGCGCCGGCGCAGCGGACTTACCGCTTTGCGGCATTCGTGGCGAGCATAGCGGTCCCGTTGCTCGCAGTCCCCTTGTATTTGGCGCTCGGCAACCCGGCCGCACTCAGCCCGCAGCAGACCGACAGCGCGCATGGCCTGGGACAGCAGCAGATGGATGCCATGATCGCGCGGCTTGCCGCGCGTCTGGAGAAAAATCCGCAAGACGCGAAGGGATGGGTCATGCTCGCGCGCGCACAAGCCGTTCTGGGCCGCTTTGACCAGGCGAGTACCGCCTACGCCAAGTCCCTGGAGATATTTCCTGAAGACGCACAACTGCTCGCAGACTATGCGGACGCACTGGCGATGGCCCGCGGCGGACGTCTGTCGGGCGAACCTGAAAAGCTCATCGAGCGTGCGTTGCGTGCTGATCCGGACAACGCAAAAGCACTGGCGCTGGCTGGGACCGTCGCATTCGAAAACAGGAATTTCGCGCTGGCCATCAAACACTGGGAGCGCCTGCGCAGTTCGATCCCCCCGGACTCCGAATTCGCCAAATCGATCCAGGGAAGCATAGCCGAGGCTAAGAGCCTGGCGACTGTGGGCGGCGGCCTGCGCCCGACAAGTGGCACGCGCGGTAGCGCTCAGGCGACGGCGCGCCAATGAAGATTTGCCGGCCGAGTGCCGCGCTGGTGGCCGCGTCGCCGCCAGCGCTTAATCGGGAACAGGAAATACGAGAACAGGCATGAACGAATTCTCCGATTACGGTTTGTGGTCGCTGGTGGTAATCAACTCGCTGATATTCATCGTGTTCGCGTTCAGCTTCACCCGGCCCAAGTCGCCGCGGGACTGGCGCTCATTTGGCGCGTTTTCCGCCTTTCTCGTCGCTCTGTTCACCGAAATGTACGGGTTTCCGCTCACGATTTATCTATTCTCGGGATGGCTCACATCGCGCTATCCGGAGGTCGACTGGTTCGCGCACGACTCCGGCCATCTGCTGGAAATGCTTTTCGGTTGGGGCGGCGATCCACACGCTGGGCCGTTTCATTTGTTGAGCGCGTTATTTGTTTTCGGTGGCTTCATTCTGCTTGCTTGGGCGTGGCGAGTGCTCTACCGCGCGCAGCGCACGAAAACCGTGGCGATATCCGGCCCCTACGCCCTGGTACGACATCCTCAATACATGGCGTTTATTTCGATTATGTTCGGTTTCCTGTTGCAATGGCCGACGCTGCTGACGCTGCTAATGTTTCCGATCCTGGTGTACATGTATCTGCGGCTCGCGCAGCGGGAAGAACAGGAGGCTTTCGCTGACTTTGGCGACGAATACCGCAGCTACCTGGATCGCACACCAGCATTCTTCCCGGGTATTCGGCACACGCTCAGATTGAGCGCAGCCGTCTTTTTAGCTTTACTTGTGCCGGCGGCCATTGTCTATTTTTTTGCGCCGGATGAATTTCCCGCCGCGCATACGCCGCTACCAGGCGAAGGCGCCAAGCGTGTCGAAGAAGATGTTCCGGCACTGCGCCAGGATCTGATCCAGGCCCATCTCGACGAATTGCATCGGATCGGCTCGCAAAGATGAGAACGATGGGCGATAAGCAAGACGCAATCTGGATCGCACCGCCAATGCCGGGCGCGCCTAATTGCCTGACGTATCCGACAAATTCTTTAAACGGGAGAACGAAATGAGCAAGTCCACCACAATGAAATCAGGTGCTTCAACGAGGAAAGCGACCGGGCGTCAAGCGGCCAAGTCGGGATTTACCCGAAAAACAAAATTCATACTCGGTGCGGGCGCCTTGATCCTGGGCCTTGGCGGATTGGTCATCGCCGCCAGGCCGGGACCGGCCACGAGCTCGCCTACAGCCGTCGAGTTGGTGAGAGCTAGCGCGGCCAACAAGTCGAGCAGTCGATTGACCGCGACGCGAACCAGTTTCAGCTTCGGTCCGATCTCGATGGCGAGCGGAAAAGTGAAGCATCGCTACCCGATCACGAACGCCGGCACCGAGCCGGTCGTCATCAGCAAGCTGTACACCTCCTGCATGTGCACCACGGCCGCACTGGTAAAAGGCGGAAAAGCGGGCGAAGCGTTTGGGATGCCCGGCCATACCCCGATACCGACGATCAACGTACCGATCAACCCAGGGGAAGAGGCCTTTGTCGAGGTAATTTTTGATCCGGCCGCGCATGGCCCCGCCGGAGTGGGCCCGATAGAACGCGTCGTGACCCTGGAGAACAACGGCGGGCAACCGCTCGAGCTTGCGTTTGCCGCCCTCGTTTCGCCGTAATTCCCATGACCAAGAAGCTCTCATTTCTCATCGCAGGCACCCTGCTGCTGTTCGGGCTGGTGATGCTATTCCGGCTCGAGAACATCGGTACCACCGCGCTGTGGAATCTAAGCGAGGGCGGCAAATGGCTGCTGCCGCTCATCGGCGTGGCAGCACTTATTGACAGCATCAATCCCTGCGCGTTTTCGATTCTGCTGGTGACCATCGCGTTCCTGCTGAGCATCGGCAAGATTCGATCGAGCGTCCTGGCAATCGGCAGCGCCTACATTCTAGGTATTTTCCTGGTCTATTTTCTGATCGGCCTGGGCTTGCTGCAGACGCTGCACATTTTTGACACGCCGCATTTCATGGCCAAGGTCGGCGCCTCGCTGCTGATCGCGCTCGGCTTGATCAATATCACCAAGGAGTTCTTCCCCGCTTTCCCGCTAAAACTCGGCATTCCGCACGCCGCACACCAGAAAATCGCGGTGCTGATGGAAAAGGCGTCAATTCCCACTGCGGTCGCGCTCGGCGTACTCGTCGGCATCTGCGAGTTTCCCTGCACTGGTGGGCCGTATCTGATGGTGCTCGGCCTGCTGCACGATCATGCGACCTATTACACCGGCGCCGCATACCTTGTTATGTACAACCTGATCTTTATCCTTCCGCTGGTTCTCATCCTGCTCATCGCGAGCGACCAGACTCTGCTGGGCAAGGTGCAGGCATGGCAGCAGGGCGAAAGAAAGGTGATGCGATGGGGCGGCGGACTGGCCATGGTTTTGCTCGGCGGGATCATTTTCGCGATTTAGCTCCCGTGACCGAGATCCTCACGACCGTCGCCTCGATTGTCGCCATTACCGCTGCGGCGTGGGCAGCAAAGAAGCTGCTGCGCGTCCCGCTCTGCCCTATCTGCCTTGGGGTCGGGGGAACTTGGTTGTGGATGGTAATCGCGCGCGAACTTGGCTATACGGTCGATGCCACTATGCTTGCGATACTGCTGGGCGGATCGGTGGCCGGAATCGCCTACCAGGTGGAAAAGCGCCTGCCGCAGGGGCGTTCAGCACTGCTGTGGAAGACGCTTTTTATCCCTCCGGGCTTTGTCGCGGCCTACGCGCTGGCCGCGGCGCACTGGGCCTTGTTAGGGACGCTGAGCGTCGCACTCGCACTGCTAACGGCGTTTTTCCTGATCGCGCCCAGCGCATTGAGCGAGGATAGCGAAAAAGTCAATGAGCTAAAGAAAAAGATGCAGGACTGCTGCTGAGAGCGGTAATCGGGTCGGATGCATTAGACCGGAAGCCAAAGTCTGGATGCAGCAGGATCTTCTACGAAAGGAATGATATGACGGAAGAAATTACCGCGGATAGCACACTCACGCCGAGCCGCGGCTCGCGTCTGACAGGGTACATACCGCTCCTCGTATTCGTGGTGATGGCGGTGTTCCTAGGCATAGGCCTCACCATGAACCCAAGGGACATTCCTTCGCCGCTGATCGGTAAGCCGGTGCCCGAATTCAGTCTGCCGCCGGTCAAGGGGGGGACGCTGGGGCTGGCCAGCGCCGATCTGCGCGGCGAAGTGTCCATCGTCAACGTGTTCGCCTCCTGGTGCGTCGCTTGCCGCGAAGAGCACCCGATCCTAATGGGGATCAAGGAGAAGGGCCTGGTGCCATTGCACGGAATCAACTACAAGGACAAACCCGATGACGCGCGCGCCTGGCTGGACGAAATGGGCGATCCCTATACGCGCATCGGGGCGGACATCTCCGGCAAGGTGGCGATTGACTGGGGGGTCTACGGCGTGCCCGAGACCTTTGTAATCGACCGTGAAGGGCGTATCGCCTATAAGCAAATCGGCGCGGTAACGCCGGAGATACTGCGAGATAAGATCATGCCCTTGGTCAGAGAACTGCAGAAATGATGGTCGCAAGTTCCAGTGCTCGACGTTGCTCTGGACTTTCATGGTGGCAGATATCGGGTTTGGCCAACCCGCCGAACCCGCATGATTGACGTATCAGCACTCGGGCTTCTGACGGCATTTGGCGGAGGCATCATATCGTTCCTGTCACCATGCGTGCTGCCCTTGGTTCCAGGCTATATGTCCTATGTGGCCGGAGACACCCTCTCGCACGCCAGTCATGCGAACGATCGCGTGCGACGCCTCGCCGTATTCGGATTAAGCCTTTGCTTCGTGGCCGGGTTCACCACGGTATTCATTGCGCTCGGCGCAAGCGCATCCGCGCTCGGACAGCTGCTGCTGCGCTACCAGTACGAAGCGAACATCGTCGGCGGCGTCATCGTGATCGTATTCGGCCTGTTCATGATCGGGATGGTGAAGCTGCCCTGGCTGCAACACGATCTGCGTTTTCACGGCGATATCAAAGGCGGGCGTGCGCTCGGAGCGTATCTCATCGGACTGGCGTTTGCATTCGGCTGGAGCCCATGCATCGGACCAGTGCTGGGCGTGATTCTTACGATGAGCGCGGCGGCGGCCACGGTTTCCAACGGCATTGCGCTGCTCACCGCTTACTCGCTCGGTCTGGGAATTCCTTTCGTGGCCACCGCGCTCTTCACAGGGGCGATGCTGAAGCGGCTGAAGTCGATGCGACGCACCGGACGATGGCTGCAAGTCGGCGCGGGCGTCGCGATGATTTTCATGGGTATCGCCATGATCACCGGATGGCTCACCGCGTTTGCTTTTTGGCTGCTCAAAACATTTCCCGTGTTTGCGGCCATCGGATAGACGGCAGCCTTGCGGATCTGGTTATGACAATCTGCGCGCAATCAATGCGGCGGAAGCTTAACTGCCCCTGCGGGCTGAACTTCAAACGGCGTTTTGTAGCGCAGCGTAACAGCCCGGGCCAGAGCGACCTCGGCGTACAAAACGACAACAGGCCGCATACATTCGTGTGATTGAATAGGAACTGATGCGACTGGATGACCCAATGAAGGGCAACGGTCTCGCAGAGTTTGAAAATTCACTAAACGGAGAATGGATCATGAAACGAGTACGGAAAATTGTTATTACTGTCGGTACGGCGATATCCCTTGGACTGGCGGCCGCGGCGGTCAGCGCGCAGCCTTTTGGCTACGGCATGGGTGGTGGGCACATGGGCGGTTACGGCACTGGGCCCGGCTACGGCATGGGCGGCGGAATGATGAACGGCTACGGCCCGGGCAACGGTATGGGACCTGGCGCGACGGGCGGTTACGGTCCCGGTAACGGCATGGGGCCGCAGGCCATGTTTAGCGCTTACTCTGGCAATGCCGATTCGGGTCTTGCAGCGCTCAAGTCGGACTTGGGCATCACAGCCGCGCAGGATTCCGCATGGCAGGCATTTGCCAGCAACGCCAAGCGACAGAATGAAAGCAGGCAAGCGTGGTTCGACAAAATGCACGACGTGCGCAGCGCAGGCTCGGCACCGGAAATGCTGGGGCAGCAAACGGAACTTATGAAACAGCGCCAGGTCGAAATGGAGGCCAATGCAATTGCGCTGAATGATCTGTACGCGGCGCTCACGCCGGAACAGAAAGCGATCGCGGATCAGCGCTTCGGCGGATACGGGCGGGGATGGACTCAGGGCGCCCGAGGTCACGCCAGAGGATACGCGCGCTAATGCCGAAAACGAGCGGAGCGGCAGCGCCGTTCCGCACTTCAACTATTACAACCAGAGTTCGAACCCGAGTGAGCATTCGCGCGGCGTTCGTTGGCGAAAGGAGATAGAGATGATGTGGGGATACGACGGATTTGGATTTGGCGGTGGCGGAATGGGTATCGGCATGCTGCTGTTCTGGGGCTTGATCATCTTTGGAGTCGTGATGCTGGCGCGCGGCTTCGGCGGATCGTCCGGTTCCGGCGCAAGCGTAGCGGCGTTACGCGACAGGACGCCGCTCGACGTTCTCGGCGAGCGCTACGCCAGAGGTGAGATCGGCAATGCCGAATTCGCGCAAAAGCGCAACGATCTGGGAGCGAAGACGTCATGACAACAAATCCGGGCAAAGCGATATTTGCGGGAGTCGGCGCCGCGCTGGCGCTGCTGGGGCTGTATTTCGGGGTGCTGACGCTGGTCTCGGGCTGGGGTTTCACGCTCGAGCAGTTTCTCACTTTTCGCTATTTTGTCATTGCGCTTTCTGCCGGCTTCGGCATTCAGGTGGGACTGTTCGTGCACTTGAAGGCACTGGTGCAGGGTGCGCGCAATCAGGGGGTCGTGCTGGCCACCTCGGGCACGGCTTCGACCGCGGCGATGGTGTCCTGCTGCACGCATTATCTGGCGAACATCGCGCCGATCATCGGTGCGGCGGGGCTGGTGACATTTGCGACGCAGTACCAGGTCGAATTTTTCTGGGTCGGGCTGGCGTTCAACCTGGCCGGTATTGTTTACATTTCCTCCAAAGTCTTTCAAGCAACCAAGGAGCATGCCAAATGCGTAGCCGTAGCCTGAAGTCGTTTTCCCCATTCCGCGCGCTGGTCCTTTGCGCGGCCATGCTGTACTCCCTGGGTGGCGCGGCGGCCGAACTGGAGTCGCAGAGTAGCCAGGCAAACAGCGTCGGCATCAGCGTGAAGCCGGTCGATGTCTCAGTCGCGGCGAAGACCTGGCAGTTTCAGGCCACACTGACCACCCACAGCGGCGCGCTTGATGACGACCTGGCGCGCACGGCGACGCTCGTTGATGCCGCGGGCAAGCAACAGGCAGCGCTGGGCTGGGACGGCGATCCTGCTGGCGGTCATCACCGCAAAGGCGTGCTGCGCTTCAAAGCGCTGTCGCCGCGCCCAGACATGCTGGAAATGCGCATCCTGCGTCAAGGCGAGACCGCCGCGCGGACATTCCGCTGGAAATTGAAGTAGTCGCCAACAATCGGTTTGAAGAGACATCGAATGTGGCCATCCAAGGTTCGAGTCTATCCGCAAGATGTTTTCGGGCAGTCCTCGCAAACCTGGATTGAAGAAAAGGAGCATTGCCAATGAAACCCGACAGGAAACTCATTCAAATTATCGGCGCAATAGCGCTCGCAAGCCACGCAACGACCGGTGCTTACGCCCAAATGGGCGGCGGCGGGATGATGGGTAGCGGCGGCATGATGGGCGGTTTCGGCGCAGGCGGCGGCAACGGACGCGGTACGATGGGTGGAGACGGAATGGGCTCCCGCGACGACAATGGCTACGAGCCAGGATCTGACGGCGCCCGGCGCTACGCGCCACTCTTCCCGAACGCGAACGGACCGGAGCTTTCAGACGAACTTGACCTGGGTCCGCTGAATCAGCTGGACTTGAGCAGGCGGCAGCTTGGCGAGATCAACATTATTCGCGAAGAGTTAAAGGATCGCCAGTGGAATGCCCGGCGCAGGCTCAAGGCAGAGCATGAGGCGCTGCGCGAACTCTATGACTCCCCGAAACGCGATCAAGCGAAGATCGACGCACAATTCCACCGCATCGAGCAACTTCGGCGCGAAATGCTTGAATCTTCGGTCAAAGCTCAGGATCAAATTGCGGCGCAACTCAACCCGCAGCAGCGGCAACGCCTGCAGCGCATTGCTCCGCGCTGGAGCGCGGGCAGATGAACGCGCTTGCGCGGCGCTGGCTCGCATGATGCTCACGGACGCGCGATTCGCCATGAGGCCGATTGCGCCGGTTTTTTGGCATCGCAATATAGCGCTCGAAACATCCGAGTGAGTTACTCGGTGATAACCAGCAATCTCAAATAGAGGCATAGAACATGGGCACTACACTGACAGTAGTCATAGGAGTCTTAGTCGCCATTGCGCTAGTGGTTTTTTATGTGATCGCGATGTATAACCAATTGGTCGCTCTGAAAAATCGATACAAGAACGCCTTTGCGCAGATAGAAGTGCAGCTAAAACGGCGCTACGACCTGATTCCCAATCTTGTCGAAACCGCGAAGGGCTACCTCAAGCACGAACGCGGAACCCTGGAATCAGTGATCGCGGCGCGCAACGAAGCATCTACCATGCTGGCCAAAGCGGCTGCGACGCCGGGCGGCGCCGAGGCGATGAAGGGTCTGATGGGTGCCGAGGGCAAGCTGTCCGGTGCCATGATGAATATGAAAATGGTGATGGAGGCCTATCCGGATCTCAAAGCCAGCCAGAACATGATGCAGTTGAGCGAGGAACTGACGAGCACGGAAAACAAGGTTTCCTTCGCGCGGCAGGCGTTCAATGATCAGGTAATGGCCTATAACACCTACAAGCAGTCGTTCCCGCCGGTCTTCTTTGCGCCGATGTTCGGCCACGCACAGGATGCGGTGCTGCTGGAATTTGAAGACAGCGCGGCGATAAAGGTTGCACCCAAGGTCGCGTTTTGATCGGATCCCGTTTCGATCGCAATGGTTCGCCCCGGCGTTGATGCGATGAATTTCTTTGAATCGCAAGACCGTGTGCGCAGGCACACCAAGCTACTGGTCGTCCTGTTCGTCGTTGCCGTGGTCGCCTTGATCATCCTGACGAATGTGCTGGTCATGGTTGTGTTCGGCTTTATCAATAGCCAGCAGTTGCGCGACAGCGGAACATTGCTCGGACAGATGGATTGGAAAACATTTGCCGCGGTAAGCGCTGGTGTCAGCGTCGTCGTGCTTGCGGGCAGCCTCTACAAGATCATGGCCTTGTCCGCCGGTGGCAAGGTTGTGGCGGAGTCGTTGGGCGGGCAATTGATACCACGCAATACGCGGGACCCGAATCAACGCAAGCTGCTGAACGTGGTGGAGGAAATGGCCATCGCCTCCGGCACGCCGGCACCACCGGTTTATCTGCTTGCGAACGAATCTGGCATAAACGCCTTCGCCGCCGGCTTTACGCCGCGCGATGCTGTCATCGGAGTGACCCAGGGAGCCATCGACCGATTGAGCCGCGATCAGCTGCAGGGCGTGATTGCGCATGAGTTCAGCCACATTTTCAATGGCGATATGCGGCTCAATATTCGGCTGATGGGTGCCTTGAACGGCATTCTGATTCTCGGCATTCTTGGCTATTATCTGCTGTATTCGACCTCGTTCTCTGGGCGCCGGCGTGGCAATGACAAAGGCGGTGGCGCAATTTTGGCGCTCGCCGTCGGACTCATGGCCATCGGTTTTGCGGGAACCTTTTTCGGCGCCCTTATCAAGGCCGCGGTGAACCGGCAACGGGAGTATCTAGCGGATGCCTCTGCGGTCCAGTTCACGCGCAACCCGAACGGGATTGCGGGCGCGTTGAAGCGAATCGGGGGGCTGGAGGCCGGTTCGATCGTGGAAAACCCGGGCGCCCCCGAGGTCAGCCATGCGTTTTTTGCCCAGGGGATTTCGGGGTTTATGCAAGCGCTGTCCGCCACGCACCCGCCTCTGGCCAAGCGCATCCTGCGCATTGACCCTGGCTGGGACGGCAAGTTCGACTCCTCCGATCGGCCCGACGCGGCGCAGGATGCGAAACGTGCCGCTGGGGAAAAATCAATGCCGCACGAGGCAGATGCCAACAGGATGGCTGCGATCGCCGCCGGGGCCGCGATGGCAGGTGTCATGACGGCGATGGATCATATTGGCAACCCGAAACAGGAAGCTGTCGATTATGCCCGCGCGCTGCTGGCTGAGTTGTCCACGACAATCAAGGAGGCAGCGCGCGAACCACACGGCGCTCGCGCGATCATCTATTCTCTGGCGCTTGACAAGGGCCAGGAGGTTCGCGTGCGGCAACTGAAACAACTGCAGGATTTTGCCGATCCGGATGTCTACGCGCTAACGCTCGCGTTGATGCCGCAGATGGGCGAGCTAGACGGCAAGTTCCGTTTGCCGATTATCGATATCGCCATTCCGGCGTTAAAACAGTTATCGCTCAACCAGTACAAATCGTTCAAGAAAAATCTGCTCGCCTTGATCGAAATGGACTCCAGAGTTGACTTGCTGGAGTGGTCGTTGCAGAAGATTCTGTTCAATCATCTCGACGGGCAGTTCTTCAAACTGGCACCGATGAAAGTGCGCTATTCCGACACTGCGCAACTCGACAAGGAAATTGGACTCGTACTTTCCATGATGGCACATGCTGGCGCTCAAGACCTAAGTGGTGCGCAGGACGCATTCGCTGCGGCGGTTGACGCGCTGGGCTCAGGCGGCCTTAGCTTGCTGGCGCAAGACCAAATCAGAATTGCGGATCTGGATCTCGCTTTGGGAAGATTGGAAAAATTGAAACCGTTGGCGAAATCTAAATTGCTCAAAGCCTGTGCCGCCAGCGTCTGGCGCGATCAGAAAATGACAGAGCTTGAGTTAGAGCTATTCCGCGCCTTCGCCGGCGTTCTGGATTGCCCCATGCCGCCAGTCATTGCCTGAAAGCGAACAGCACGAGGGCAGCAGAATTGTAGCGTGGCGTAACACCGCGGCTCGGCTCTACCTGAGCGTACAAAACGACAACAGGCCGCATACATTCGCGTGATTGAATAGGAACTGATGCGACTGGATGACCCAATGAAGGGCAACGGGTTTCGCAGAGTTCGTAAATTTACTTACTGGAGAATGGATCATGAAACTAGCAACGAAGTTTGTAGTCACCCTGGGTACGGCTTTAACCCTAGGGCTTGGGGCTGCGGCGGTCAACGCACAACCATTTGGGTACGGTATGGGACCTGGAATGATGGGCGGCAACGGCGGTCCGGGATACGCTGCCGGGCCAGGCTATAGGATGGGCTACGGCATGGGCCCCGGAATGATGAACGGCAATGGTGCGGGCTATGGCATGGGGCCTGGAATGATGGGCGGCAACGGCGGTCCGGGATACGCTGCCGGGCCAGGCTATAGCATGGGCTACGGCATGGGCCCCGGAATGATGTACGGCAACGGTACGGGCTATGGCATGGGGCATGGAATGATGGGCGGCTACGGTGTCGGCTATGGCATGGGGCCGCAGGCGATGCTCGGCGGCTGCGCAGGCAATGCGGATGAAGGTCTCGCGGCGCTGAAATCTGAGTTGGGGATCACGGCAAAGCAGGATGCCGCATGGCAGACATTTGTCGACAACGCCAAAAAGCAGGGTGAGAACAGGCAGGCCTGGTTCGAGAAAATGCAGGAAGCGCGCGGCGCGGGGTCGGCACCTGAAATGCTTGCACAGCAGACGGAATGGATGAAGCAGCGTCAGACCGAGATGGCGGCCAACGCCGCGGCGCTGAAGAGTCTATACGCCACGCTCACGCCGGAACAAAAAACGATCGCAGATCAGCGCTTCGGCGGATTCAGCCCGGGGTGGATGCAGGGCTACCGCGGTGGCCCAAGGGGGTATCGCCGCTGAGGTACAACTTAGCGGAGCGGCAATGCCGCTCCGCGTAAAGGAATTCCAGATTTACTTGCGCGATGGCGCGCTGTTCGCAGGCTTCAGGAGATGGCAATGATGTGGGGATATGACGGATTTGGATACGGAGGTTTCGGAATGGGTATCGGCATGCTGTTGTTCTGGGGATTGATCATCGCCGCTATCGTGGTGCTGGTGCGCGGATTCGGCGGATCGTCAAAGGGAAGCGCCCCCCGATTGCCGGAGAAGACCGCGCTGGACATTCTGCGCGAGCGCTACGCCAGAGGCGAGATCGACAAGGCCGAGTTCGAGGAGAAGCGCCGTGATCTATCCGCCGGTTAGGCGAATGTCCGTGGATGCACAGCGCCGGAACTTCCTGAGGGCCGCTGGTGCGGTTGCGGTTGCAGGTGCGCTGCCGCCCTGGTCGAATATGGCCGCAGCGGCGACGCGGGAAGAATTCACGCCGGATGTGGAAATCGAACTCGTCGCGCGGCCTGATGAATTGCAGATTCTGCCCGGCCGAACCACTGGTGTCTGGCACTATGCCGGGCGCGTGCTTAAAGGCCCTGCAGATGCGGTGCAGACGATAGCTGGCAGCTACGCGGGCCCAATCTTTCGATTGAAGACGGGACAGAAGGTCCGCATCCGGTTCAAGAACCAGATACCGCAGCCGAGCATCGTGCACTGGCACGGGCTGATCGTGCCGGAACAGATGGATGGACATCCGCGCCACGCCGTTGCGCCGGGCGGGGAGTACCTATACGAGTTCGAAGTCCGCAATCGGGCCGGAACTTACTGGTTCCACCCGCATCCGCATGGACTCACCGGAACACAAGTCTACGGCGGCCTCGCCGGACTGTTTATCGTGAGCGACGACGAAGAGAGCGCGGCGCAACTCCCGTCGGGAGAGCGCGACATATCCATTGTGCTCGCCGATCGCACCTTCGATGCCGCGAACCAGCTGGTGTACGAGGGCGCGATGGGCGGCGGCATGATGGGCGGCATGACGGGTTTTTTCGGCGAGCGCATTCTCGCCAACGGTCGTCCATCACTGTCTTTTCCAGCGGCAGCCGGTGCGTACCGCCTACGCCTTCTTAACGGTTCGAACTCGCGCATTTATCGCATTGTCCGATCGGACCGTAAGCCCTTGGTGGCGATCGGCGCGGACGGTGGCCTGCTTGCTGCGCCCGAGACCAAACCGTTTGTAGTGCTCGGCCCGGCAGAGCGTGCCGAACTCTGGATCGATTTTCACGACGAGTCGGCCGGTAGCCGAATTGCCCTCGTCGCGGAGCCGCTGGATTTCGGCGGCCCGGGAATGGGAATGATGGGCGGTATGATGGGAGGGATGATGGGGCAGGGCAGGGGCCGCGCTACGCAGCCCGCTGCGCCACAGCCGTTCGCGCTATTCACGGTCAGTCGAAACGGCGACCGCCAGGTTCTTCCGCCCCGGCTGTCTGAGCTTGCGCCCATCATCGCGCCACAGGGAACGCAGCGGCGGGAATTCGCGATCACCCTCGGCCGCATGCGCTGGGGCATCAACGGCCGCACCTTTGAAATGAATGGCGTGGCGCCCGACGAAGAAATCCGCTTCGGCGAAACCGAAGTGTGGGAGTTCAGCAACCGTACGTCCATGATGGCCATGCCGCATCCGATGCATGTTCACGCAGTACAGTTCCGCGTACTCGAGCGCATCGGCACGCCGTCCGGCCTTGACGGCCTGCGTTCGGGGTTCCTCGACAGCGGCCTGAAGGACACGGTGCTGGTGTTGCCTGGTGAGCGCGTGCGTGTGCTGCTGAGCTTCAAGGACTATCGCGGCCTCTTTTTGTATCACTGCCACAATCTGGTGCACGAAGACATGGGGATGATGCGCAACTTCCGCGTCACCTGATCGACGCACATTTCTTTACATTCTCTGAAAGGCAAAAAATGATCAAAATTACCGGACTGGCCTTGGCTACTGTCTTAACCCTGAGCGGCTGCGGCGGTGGTGGTGGCAGCGAAAGCGTAAGTACTCCTGCCGCGGTTGTGCCTGCCACGACATCGGTGAGCGGCACCGCCGCCAAGGGCATCGTCAAGCAGGCAAAGGTTCTGGTTTGCCGCATCGTCAACGGGGCACCCGAGCCAGATGCTTCCTGCGCGTCGGGTACCTCAGGCAACGATGGCGCTTATAGCGTCGTCATGAGTGATGGCTATACCGGGCCGGCGATGGTCAAGGTCATGCCAGGCACGGCGAGCACGATGATGGATGAAACAACGGGCACCGATGTTCCCTACACCATGACCATGCGGGCGGTTGTTCCCGCCGTTTCCGAGACGACAACGGTTTACGTGACACCGTTCAGCGAAATGGCCGCCAGTGCCGTAAGTACGACTACTATCGACGCGACTAAGATCAGCCAGGCGATCGCCGCAGTCGAGTCCACCATGTTGACGCTGGGCGTCGATATGAGCGTCATGCCAATGGTGGACCTCAAGGACAATGGCTCCGATTCGGCGATGCTGACACGGCAAGCTAACATGGTCAAACAGCTCGCCAGGGTGGCGATGGCGGCGAAGAACTCGAATTTGCTCAAGGACGCCAACGGGACTGCGTGCAACGCGGCAGGAACCACCACGTCACAGCAGTTTGCGTGCGCGGTCGCGGCAATGGCCGGTGTGATGAACAGCTACGTTACCGCAGACGCAACGAAAGCGGCAAATATGCTCGCCGCAATGAATGCCCAGAACGTCATAGCAGTAAGAATGCCAATTGTTAAAGCCGACGGAACCATCGGCATGGAACCGGCCGATATGACTTCCTCCGCGTCCATGCAAACCGCGATGCAAAATGCAGGGATGACGCTAAGCGCTGCAGCGAACACGATAAACGTGGTGATGGGCGGAATGCACTAAGGTCTGAACGGACCGAGACCTGGAATTACGCGGGCCGCGCGGATCCCGCGTAGATGTAACTCAGCAGCCTCGGGCCTTTCGCGTAATTGGCCGCCAGTTCCGCAATATGGAAGCCAGCGGAGCTGATCAGTGCGTCCATTTGTCGGTTCAAGTTGCAACCTCCGGCAACGCTGTTCCACAGCGGATTGCAGCGATGCTGCCAGCGCTGGACCGACGGATCCGGGGCGAAACCGTGCTCGGCGAAGAGCAGCAGGCCCGTGGGCCTGAGGACGCGCCGCATCTCGCGCAGCGCCGCAAGTGGATCGGCAATCGTGCACAAGGTGAACGTGGTGAGGACGGTGTCCACGCAATGGTCTTCGATTGGTATTGCCTCACCTGGGCGCGCGAAAAACTCCACTGGAAACTGCATCGATTGAGCCCTCTTGCGCGCCATGCGCAATAGACTCTCCGAAGGGTCTATGGCATAGAGTTGCTGTACTTGCGGCCCGTAGAACGGCAAGTTCAGACCTGAGCCGATTCCCACCTCAAGGACGACGCCGCAGGCCTCCGGCACGAGTTGGGAGCGGTAGCGCGTCACTTCCTTGTTGCGCATGACAATGTCCAATAAACTCGGCAGGATCCAATTCTCGTATAGATTCATATATGTCCATTTTCCGGATCGGTGCGACACCGGGCTTTGCCCTGACCCGTAGTTTCACATTCAGTTCCCGCTTGCCGGCGCGAGCCGGGCGGGAATCACCTCTATGTCTGTTGCAGTTGTATCCTTCTGGATGACAGGAATCGTGCGGATGCGGAACAACGTCAATGTCGATCTCCTGATTGGCGCTCTATTGACCGCCGCTCCGATCGCGACGGAGCACGTCGGCGCGAGACCGTCAGCGCTGCGGTCGGGACCACCAGCCATTGCAACACCGGTGACAGGCCGATCCGCAGAACGGGGAGGATGGGCATCCATTCGGAATAGACCCAGCCGGCACGGACGACGGTGTTCATCCATTCGCTGAACGCCGTGTAAGCCAGGCCGAACAGGATGGCAACGACGCCCACCTGGATCCAGCGCCATTCGTGCAAGCTCCCGGCTCGCGTGGCGATGAGGGCGGTCAGCAGCGCGCCGAACCCGATCAGCACATCGCCCGCCGTACAATGGAGCACCGCGTAGGCGATGTAAGCCGGCTGCGCCTCCGTCCACAGAGTATAGAGCGGCAACTGGGCGACCTCCCAGAGCAGGTTGAATATCGCGAATTTCGGCAGGTAATGCCACAGCAAGAAGCGCCACACCTCAGGGTCGCCGTACCATTTCTCATCGGCTGGTTGGCAGGGAGATCTTTCCGAAATGCCCACGATGTCGTTCATGGTTCGCCTAAGTTAAGGCCACGCCGCACTGGGAACAGAAACGATCGCCTGGCGCTAGCGGCGATCCACATTTGGTGCAGAATGTCGCGCCGCTCGATGGAGCTTCCGGTTCAGGCTTGCGACGGTACCACCATGCGGAAGCCCCTATCCCTCCCGCGACCAAAACGACGACGATAGTGACGAGCCAAAGCCCGAGTTCCTTCTTGCTCGGAGTGGCGATGGTCTGAGGCGAAGTATCTGCGGCTTCAGGCCTGAGTATTGCAATCGTAGTTCGCGGGTCGCTCTTGGTGTAATTGACTTGCACATCCAGTTGCTTTCCAACCTTAAATGCACCTAGCTCGGCCGATCGGTAGCGCAACCCGTCCGGATCCACGGCCGTATCGGCCAGGGTCGGTTGTACCGAAAGCTCGCTTACAGCAGCGGGCTCCTGGAGAACTAGGCGCAATCGATCCGTCCCCAAATCGCCGGCCCAGAGATAGGTGTAGCTACGGCCGGGTGTTCTCGCAGCGAGCGGGTCGTAATACTCAATGTGAAAAAAACGCCCCGGCACATTGAGTTTCAGCGTGATAAAGTCGCCTGCATCCTCGCGCTCATACTCTAAATTGAAAAGTTCGCCGCCTGATTCAGCCGAGTAGGCAACCGCGGTCGGACCACCGGACCTGGCGGCGATGCGAAGCTTTAATGCAACCGGAAGCCGAACGTCTGACGCAATCTCGCCTTTGACAAACACCAGCGCCGCCGCCGGGCGGACGAATTCCGGCCAGATCTCAATCTGCAGGTTGGCGAGATGCGGGCTTCCCTTGAGCACAGCGCGCGCAGTCGGTGCGGCTGCGAACGCGGGCGCAAACATGATTGCCAAGATCAAGAGCAAAATACCCGATCCGAAGAACGCTCGCGCCCTGCGGGCTCTGATTGCGTTCCCGTTGACCCCATTCGCCATTGTTCTTCTCCTGCATTCGTGGATTTCTGCTCATCGCTCGAACAGGAAATTATTATACCCCGGATGGGTATTTGACAGATACCCCTAATGGGTATAGCATGTGATCACTTAACAATTCAGCTTTGGACATGGGACTTATGGAATCGTCATTAGCACTTCGCCTGGACCTGCCGCTCGCCGGCATGACTTGCGCTGCTTGCGCGGCGCGCATCGAAAAAAGCCTAAACAAGCTCCCCGGGGTGGTCGCGAACGTAAATTTTGCGGCGGAATCGGCGCTGGTGACGGTGCAACCCGGTGCGATTTCGCCTGCCGGGGTAATTGAGACCATCCGCAAGACCGGCTACTCGGTGCCCGATCGCCTGGCCGAACTCACCATTTACGGCATGACCTGCGCGGCCTGCGCCGTGCGCATCGAAAAGACGCTGAACAAACTCGAGGGTGTACGCGCAGAAGTCAATTTCGCCAGCGAGACCGCGCGGGTACGTTATATGCCGGGGCTGGCCAGCGTGGAGCAACTCACTACGGCAATCCAGAAAGCCGGATATGACGCGAGCGAGCGTGTCGAGGCCAGCGCGGAAGAGGAGAAAGCGCGCCGGGCCGAGGCCTACCGGGCCGATCTGCGGCTGCTGTGGATATCGGCTGCGCTCAGCCTGCCGCTGGTGCTGCAGATGTTTGCGACTTTCGACAGCGCGGGCCACGAGTGGCTGCCGCGCTGGTTCCAACTGGCGCTGGCGACGCCGGTGCAGTTCTGGATCGGCCGGCGTTTCTACATCGGCGGCTACAAGGCCTTGCGCGGCGGCGGTGCCAATATGGACGTGCTGATCGCATTGGGCACGAGTATGGCCTACGGCCTCTCCGCCATCGTGACGCTGTTTGGTCTGCAGGATCAGCACGTCTACTTCGAAGCGAGCGCGGTGATCATCACCCTGGTCCTGATGGGCAAGCTGCTCGAAGCGCGCGCAAAACTCGGGACCTCGGCTGCGATCGAGGCGCTCGTCCGCCTGCAGCCCAAGACCGCGCGCGTCGAGCGCGACGGCGTGCTGGTCGAGGTATCGGTCGCGAGCATGCAGAAGGGCGACATTTTCGTGGTCCGTTCCGGCGAGAGCATCCCCGTCGACGGTATGGTCGCGAGCGGCGAATCCGGTGTCGATGAAAGCATGCTCACCGGCGAGAGCCTGCCGGTCGGCAAGCAGCCCGGCGACAAGGTGTATGCGGGCACCATCAACCAGCAGGGCCTGTTGCGTTGCGCGGCCGAGGGCGTGGGCGCTGCGACCATGCTGGCCGGCATCATCCGCTTAGTGCGCGAGGCACAGGGCTCGAAGGCGCCGATCCAACGGCTCGCCGACCGGGTCGCGGGCGTGTTCGTTCCGGTGGTGGTTGCGATCAGCGCGGCCACCTTTGCGCTCTGGTGGGGCATAGGCGGCGAACTCGCGCCGGCGCTGGTCAATGCGGTGGCGGTGCTGGTGATCGCCTGCCCCTGCGCGCTCGGCCTGGCAACGCCGACTGCCATCATGGTGGGCACCGGTCGCGGCGCGCAGGTGGGCGTGCTGGTCAAGAACGCCGTGGCGCTGGAGCAGGCCGAGAAAATCCGCACCCTGATCGTCGACAAGACGGGCACGCTGACCGAGGGCAAGCCGGTGGTGACCGACGTGGTTCCGGCCGCGGGGATATCCGAGCGCGACCTGGTCGCGGCGGCGGCGGGGCTGGAGTCGGGCTCGGCGCATCCACTGGCGCACGCCGTGCTCGAATACGCGAAACAGCAAGGCACCGCTGCGGCGCCGATACGCGAATTCAGTTCGGTCACGGGCAAGGGCGTGCAGGCGCTGATCGACCTGCCTGCGCTCGGGGGCGAACAGACGTTGCTGCTGGGCGCGCCCGCGTTTCTGACTGAAGCAGGTATGGTCATCGACGCCGCCGCGATCGCGCCGCTCGTAGCGCAGGGCAAAACCGTCATCGCAGTCGGCGGGGCAGGGCGCGTACTCGGCTATCTCGCGATCGCAGACAAGCTGCGCGCAAGTTCCAGGGAAGCCGTGGACAAGCTGCGTGGCATGGGAATAGATGTGGTGATGCTGACGGGCGACAACGCAGAGACGGCGAAAGCGATTGCCGAGGCTGCCGGCGTCGCCAACTACAAGGCGCAAGTGCTCCCTGGGGATAAGGCCGCGGCGGTCGCCGAATTCAAGTCTGCCGGCCAGGTGGTCGGGATGGTCGGCGACGGGGTCAACGACGCGCCCGCGCTCGCCGCGGCCGACGTGAGCTTCGCCATCGGCGCGGGCTCGGATGTCGCCATCGAAGCGGCGGACATCGCGCTGATGCGCAATGACTTGCTCTCGGTCGCAGACGCCATCAGTCTGTCGCGCGCCACGTTGAAAAAAATCCGGCAGAACCTGTTCTTCGCATTCATCTACAACGTGCTCGGCATTCCACTGGCGGCGGCCGGGATGCTCAATCCGGTGATAGCGGGAGCGGCGATGGCTTTGTCTTCTGTATCGGTAGTCAGCAACTCGCTGCTGTTGCGGCGCTGGCGCCGCGGTTAGGGTTTTTCGTGGTCAATTCAACTCATGACAAATAGGAGATCGATATGGAAACGGTGACACTGGGAATTTCGGGTATGACCTGCGGCGGTTGCGTGCGCAGCGTGGGCAATGTGTTGAAGGCGCTGGACGGAGTTGCGAAAGCCGAAGTCTCTCTAGAAAAGAAGAACGCTGTAGTCGAGTACGATCCGGGCAAGGTGCAGGTCGAGCAACTCAAGCGCAGCGTGGTGGAGGCGGGATTTGAAGTCGCAGCCTGACACCCTGGAGTGCGCGCATCACGCGGACCACGCGGTGGTGCAGCCAAACAAGTCGGCCCTGTTGAAGCGTTTGAACCGGATCGAAGGGCAAACGCGTGGCGTGGCGAAAATGGTCGAGGAAGACCGCTATTGCGTCGATGTGCTGACGCAGATTTCGGCGATCCAGTCGGCGCTGGACGCGCTCGCCATGCAACTGCTTGAGAGTCACACTAACGGCTGTGTCCGCTCAGCGATCCAGTCGGGCGACGGGGACGCGGCGGTGGATGAACTCATGAACCTGGTCAAGCGTTTTGCCCGCTGACCGGCGCAAACTGTTCTGGTAGATTGTGCGGCGCATACTCTCGGAGGGTCTTTGCCCTTCGGCTGATTGACTATTTGTCGCTGTCTGGTGCGCTGTTGCGCACGATTTATGTGCTACAGAACCGGATAAATCTAAAAACTTGTAACAGAGTACCCATACCGCGGCTGCGCTCGCTGCCGCGGGGTACACCATAATCTACGAGTTGGATGGTGGTATCAATGACTGGAGATCTGTTGGAATCTATCTATTGTGTTGGTGCGCGCCGACACACATTATCAGAAGGCGTTTGATCTGGACTAACCTTCTCGCTAGGGTTGCACAATTGCCAAAACATAGGGGCTGATATGCGATTCGCGGGCGAGGGCGGCGCGCCCCCTACCACCATTCGCCTTGTCCTTTGCGACGATGGCTTTAGCTTGCTCGGTGGTGAGCGCTTTCTTGCGCCCCTTGTAGACGCCTTTCTTCTTGGCGATTGCGATTCCCTCGCGCTGCCGCTCGCGCATCAGGGAACGCTCGAACTCGGCGACCCCGGCCGGAATGCCCAGCTGCAACTTCGTCATGGGGCATCTTCGCAAGAAAAGGTGAGGGGCTCTTTCGCGAATTGGGCGGCAACCCCCGATCGTTTAGCGATTTTATCGTCTGCTAGAGATCGAACATATTTCGGCCCAGGCGCTCCATCGACTGAATGATAAGTGTGTCATCTTCACGCATGTAGTCGAGTACAGCCTGCAACTGAGGGCGCTTTGTGTCCTTGCCGCTCGCTTTGTCGGTGAAGATCTTTACCAGTTTCAAACCCTCAAGCGGACGCTCGGTGTTCTGGTCGAGGGTGGATAGGGTGGCGGGTAGAACGTATAGAACCTTTAAGTACCGCATCAATTTTAGGTGTGCAGCGGACTCCCTCGAAGAGGCGATGCTGTTGGCGGCGTAGGTCGCTCGGGGCCGCTACCAACGTTGTGTCCGAATGCGAAGCGGCCCCGCAGGGCCGCCTCATCGCCAGCTAAGACCAGCCGTGGTTCGCGCTATTTCCTCACAGCCTTCACGCCGAGGTAAATTGACCTTGCCCCTGAATTCCGTAGTTCTTAGCCGGTCCATTATGCGGTCTTTTTCAACTGTGCCGTGGTCCAGTTAAATGACCCCCGGCAGAGCCGGGGGCTTATCAATTGAGCGCCTCAAAGGCGCTGGCAAACCATGAGCCGCCCAAGGCGGCTACACGATTAATTTCATTTGGTCGTAGCGTTCATCCTCTTCCTCCTGGCTTCGGATGTACGCTCTGACCATCGTTTCATCAAGTCCAACCGTTGAGACGAAATATCCGCGGGCCCAAAACACCTCACCCGTGAAATTCCGCGCCCTCCCGCCGAAATGCCTCGCTATCGCAATCGCACTCTTGCCCTTGATGAAACCCACCACATTCGATACCGCGTATTTCCGCGGGATACTCAAGCACATGTGGACGTGATCCCCCATCAAATGCCCTTCCACGACCTGCGACTCTTTCTGCTTCGCCAGCTCTCAGAATATTTCTCCAAGATGCCGTCGTAGTGCTTCGAATATCTTCTTCTTCCGCTTCTTCGGAATAAACACCACGTGATACTTACAGTCCCATCGCGTATGGCTCAAACTCTGGTACTCTTTCATTGTGAACCTCCATCTCTTGGTCGAGACGGCAGGATCACAATGACCGCGGTATAGGTCAAACCTTGGTGAGTCCCCCGGCAGAGCCGGGGGCTTACCTCACCGAGTTATTCTCGAACTGCATCGGGCTGATATAGCCCAACGACGAGTGAAGCTTTCTGTGATTGTATAGGTAGCAGCGTGCGTTTCGCCCCGCGTTCAGCAGCGGTTCGGCTCATGCGGCAGCGTTCGCGGCAAGGACGTCGGCCAGCGCCGTCTTCTGCAATTACGAGCGGTTACTTCAGGCGCTCGCCGAACCAGGCTTTCGGAAATTGAACGAAATCCAACGGCCCTGGCGCACGCGCTGACGGACAAGCTCTCTGTACTCGACTGGTGCCGGTGCAATGGGTCTGCTGTGCCGTTGACTGTTACATTATAAGCAGGCGGCAACGATTTTGGTCTTTGCGCTTGTGCCGCCATTCTCCCGTGGGGCCAACTCATCACCGCTGCAGCGCAATAAATTCGCTTGCGCGGTAGTAATGCCGTACCGCGTGGCAAACTTTTTGGGTGAGCCTGTGAGCAGTGGAAGGTCGCAAAAAAACAGCGGCCAGATTGAGCGTGGGGCGCGGATGTGCGAGGCCTTGCGAGATATGACGGCATGATAGGTTCCAACAAAAATGTTGAAGGACCCCGGCACGCCATCAAAGCACATACGGGCACCATTCGAGTAATCTCGAATGGCACAACAGACAACCTCATGGTTTGTCTAATTCGCAGCTTGCCACAAGATATGCCGGCATGCCAAGCGGTACGAAATGCAAAGCTAGACTTTGGTCGCGGCCTCAAGGTGCCGCGGCACGAGTTGTAGGCGGTAAGAGCGTTGCTGCGCGAATAGAATTGACCGTAGTGTGCAAATTGGACTGACAACTGGATTGGGGTCCATTTCTCTTTCGCGCCAAAGGCTTGAAGATTGGTCGCCCTTGTCAATCCAGTTGTAAAGTCTGGTCAATCCGCATTGCGCAATCAACAGTCGTGCTACAGAACCGGACAGATCGTGAACTCGCAACAGCAGCTAGAAACGCAAGTTGTGACCTATTCCGAACCCAAGGTATTGGCGCATGAGGTGGTGAGGATCTTGCCGGCGATCCAGTAGGTACCTTGTACGTATTGACGTCGATCTCGCAGGTCACTGGATAGCGCGGTGAGTATTGGTCCGTCGGTGTATTAACGATTGGCGACGGATGTCGCTGACGTGTACAATCCGACCTGCCGTTTGTTGCTGATGCAGTGCTGTGGAATTGGTGGTTGTTTTGTGGGTGGTAAAGAACTAACTGTACAACATAATAATAAAATCAAACACTTATGATGAAAAATGGCGGACGTCCACTCCGCCAACAACAAAAGGCGAACCCGGAAAAGGGTTCGCCTTTTTTACTTGAAGGCCTAAACCCATGTTCGATCTGATCCATAAGCACAAGATTCTGGTGCAGGTGTTGCTGGCGCTGATGGTGCTTCCGTTCGCGTTCTGGGGCATCGACTCGTATCAGCGCGGCGTGAGCGCCGTCGAGGACGTGGCTGAGGTCGCGGGCCAGAAGATCACGATGCAGGATTTCACCCGGGCGCAGCGCGACCAGCAGGACCGCCTGCGCGAACTGCTGGGCAAGAACTTTGACCCGGCGCTGCTGGATACGCCGAGCCAGCGTGCCGAGCTTCTCGATCAGCTGATACAGCAGCGCCTGCTCGCCCTGCAAGCTGCAAAGAGCAATCTCGTAGTGACGGACGAACAGCTGCGCGAGATCATCACCGGGCTTGCGGCGTTTCAGGAAGGCGGAAAATTCTCCAAGGCGCGTTACGATGCGCTGCTGCGCGCGCAGGGCATGAACGACGTGGTATTCGAGGCGCGGCTGCGCCGTGACGTGGAGTTGCAGCAGCTCAATGCCGCGGTAGGCGAATCGAGCCTGGTAAGCAAGGCGCAGGCGACGCGCATGCTCGCGATACAGGGTCAGGAACGCGAAGTGTCCGAAGCGCTGCTGTCGATGGACCAGTTTGCGGGCCAGGTAAAGATTGCGCCGGATGCGGTCAAAGCCTATTACGACACCCATCCGGGCGAGTTCGTGGTTCCCGAGCAGGTGCGGGCCGAGTACGCGGTGCTCGATGCGGATGCGCTGGCCGCGCTGGAGACGGTGGACGAGGCCGATGTTCGCAGTTGGTACGACACCAACGTGCGCCCGAAATTCGAGGAGCGCGCCGCGGCTAGAAAGAAAGCGGAAGAGCTGCTGGCGCAGTTGCGCGCCGCGCCGGGAAAGTTCGCCGAGCTGGCGAAGCAGAATTCGCAGGACCCGGGCTCCAAGGACAATGGCGGCGACCTCGGGTTCTTCGCACGCGGCGCGATGGTCAAACCTTTCGAGGACGAGGTATTCAAGCTCAGGAAGGGGCAGATCAGCGGCATCGTCGAGTCCAGCTTTGGCTTTCACATCATTCAGCTGACCGGGATCAAGCCGGCCAAGGATGGCGAACCCGAGCAGCGCCAGGCGAGCCACATCCTGATCAACGCACCGGTAGCCAAGGATTATCAGGCGATGCACGCCGAAATTGAAAAAGACCTGAAAAAGCAGCGCCTGGGCAAGAAATTCGCTGAAGCCGCGGAAACCTTCAGCAACCTCGCCTATGAGCAGCCGGATACGCTGCAGCCGATCGCCGAGAAATTCAAGATCAAGATTCAGCAGTCCGGATGGCTCATGCGCGAGGCCAGTGCCGAGGACGGCGTGCTCAACAACCAGAAGATACTCGACGCCCTGTTCTCATCGGATTCGCTGAAGAACAAGCGCAACACCGAGGTGGTGGATGCAGGCCGGGATACGCTGCTGGTGGGACGCGTGATCGAGCACAAACCCGCTGCGCCCAGATCGCTGGACGAAGTCAGGGCGGAGATCGTAAAAAAACTGAGCGATCAGGAAGCCATGGCGCTGGCGATCAAGACCGGGGCGGCGAAATACGCCGAACTGCAGCAGGGAAAAGATGCGGGCCTGAAGTGGGATGCGGCGAGGATAGTCAGCCGCCAGGGAAAGCCGACGGTGCATCCGGACGCCCTCAAGGCAATATTTCGCGCGGATACGAGCAAGCTGCCCGTCTACCTGGGGGTGGAGCTGCGTGACCGCGGCTATGGCATATACCGGATTTCGCGCGTGATCGACACGGCGAAGACCGAGGCAGCGCTCGAGAAAGCGGTACAGGAGCGCTTGGTGCAGCAGGCGGCGCAGGCCGATTCCGCTGCCTATATCGCCAGCCTCAGGTCGGCCGCCAAGATAGAGATCAACAAGGCAAACCTGGAGAAAAAAGGCGGATAGCCGGTAGTCGAAAACTTCCCGGCGCCGGCGTCCGGCGGCAGCGCACGATGTGCCTTGCCGCCCCGGCTATACTTCCGTGGTGCCCAGTGCAGTGGTGTTGAAGCCGCCGTCGACATAGGTCACCTCGCCGGTGATGCCGCTGGCGAGGTCGCTGCACAGGAACGCAGCGGCGTTTCCCACCTCGTCGATCGTGACATTGCGCCGCAGCGGCGCCTGCTTGGCGTTATAGGCCAGCAGCTTGCCGAAGCTGGCGATGCCGGCGGCCGCAAGCGTTTTGATCGGCCCGGCGGAAACTGCATTGACGCGTATGCCTTTCGGGCCCAGGCTGGCCGCCATGTAACGCACCGCGGCTTCCAGGCTCGCTTTGGCCAGACCCATCACGTTGTAGTTCGGCATGGTGCGCACCGCGCCCAGATAGGTCAGCGTCAGCAGCGCCGCATCTCGGCCCTGCATCATCGGCAGCGCCGCCTTGGCCAGCGCGACGAAGCTGTAGCTCGACACGTCGTGCGCGATGCGGAACGCCTCGCGCGAAACGCCTTCGAGAAAATCGCCGTCCAGCGCCTCGCCCGGGGCGAAAGCGATGGAATGCACCATCGCGTCCAGGCCGTCCCAGTTCCTGCCCAGTTCGGCGAACAGGCTCGCGATCTCCTCGTCGCTCGCGACGTCGCAGGCGAACACCATGCTGCTGCCGAAATCGGCAGCCATCCTGGTGACGCGTTCCTTGAAACGCTCGTTCTGATAGGTGAATGCAAGCTGCGCGCCTTCGCGATGGCAGGCCCTGGCGACGCCATAGGCGATCGAACGGTTGCTGAGCAGGCCGGTAATGAGTATGCGTTTTCCCGCGAGAAATCCCATGGTGACTCCGAATTACGAGACAGTCGGATTATACCGGCGTGACGCCCCCTGCGGCTTCGGCTAAACTGCGCCGATGCGTTTGCCCACTGCGCTTGCCTGTCTGCTCCTGCTCGCCGGCTGCGGCAAGGTCTGGAACGATCCCTATCCGGCAAGCGAATCCGGCAAGAACATCCTCTACAGTTCGTTCTCCGAGCGGCCCAAGCATCTGGATCCGGCGCAGTCCTATACCGCCGACGAGTACGATTTCATCTGGCAGGTATACGAACCGCCGTTGCAGTACCACTATCTGCAGCGGCCCTACACCCTGATCCCGGCGACGGCTGCGGCGATTCCCAGGCCGCGCTATTACGACAGCGCGGGCGCCGAGCTGCCAGCGGGCGCGAGGGAGGTCGCATACAGCGTCTACGAGATCCACATCAAGCCCGGAATTCGTTACCAGCCGCATCCGGCCTTCGCCAGGGATGCCACCGGGCGCAGCCTGTATCTGGGACTCAAGCCCGAAGACTTGCGCGACAAGTTCAGGATTGCCGATTTCCCCAGGAGCGGCAGCCGCGAGCTGGTGGCGGCGGATTACGTATACCAGATCAAGCGGCTCGCGCATCCGCGCATACAATCGCCCATCCTCGGACACATGAGCGACTACATCGTCGGTCTCAAGGAGTATGCAGCGCTGCTCGAGAAGGAAGACAAGGCGCTGCAGGCGGCGCAGCGCGAGCCGGCGCCGCCGGTCTGGGACAGTCTCGCCAGGCACGAGATCTCCGGCGTCGAGGCCGTGGACCGCTATACCTATCGCATCCGGGTGCGCGGCAAGTATCCGCAGTTCATCTATTGGCTGGCGATGCCCTTCTTTGCTCCGGTGCCGCCTGAAGCCGACCGCTTCTACTCGCAACCCGGAATGGCGGAAAAGAATTTCAGCCTCGACTGGTATCCGGTGGGCACCGGCCCTTACATGCTCACCGAGAACAATCCGAATGCGCGCATGGTGCTAGCGCGCAATCCCAATTTCCGCGGCGAGCCTTATCCTTCGGAGGGCGAAGCGGAGGACGCGGCTGCGGGACTGCTCGCCGACGCCGGCAAGACGGCCCCGCTCATCGATACCGTCGTGTTCACGCGCGAGAAGGAAGGCATCCCCTACTGGAACAAGTTCATGCAGGGCTACTACGATCAGTCCGGCATCAGCAACGACAATTTCGACAGCGCGGTGCGCGTCGACATAGGCGGGGACGCGGCGCTCTCGCCCGGGATGGCGAGCCGCGGCATCCGGCTCAAGACTTCGGTTGCGACCTCGGTCTATTACCTTTCGTTCAACTGGCTAGACCCGGTGCTAGGCGGCCAGGGCGACGCGGCCGGGCAGGAGCGCGCGCGCAAACTGCGCCAGGCGATTTCCATAGCCGTCGATAACGAAGAGTTCATTTCCATTTTTGCCAATGGCCGCGGCGTTCCGGGGCAGGGACCGATACCGCCGGGCATTTTCGGCTACCGCGGCGGAGACGAGGGCTACAACCCCGTCGTGTACGAGAAGACCGGCGGCGCATGGCACAGACGATCGATCGCGGAGGCCAAGAAGCTGATGGCCGAGGCGGGCTATCCCAACGGGCGGCATAGCGGCAGCGGTGCGCCGCTGGTGCTGTATCTGGATACGACCGGCGGCGGGCCCGGCGGCAAGGCGCGGCTGGACTGGTACCGCAAGCAGTTCCAGAAGATCGATATACAGCTCGAGTTCCGTACCAGCGACTGGAACCGTTTCCAGGAGAAGATCCGCAAGGGCAATACGCAGATGTTTTTCCTGGGCTGGAACGCCGACTATCCGGACCCGGAGAACTTCATGTTCCTGCTGCACGGGCCGCAGGGCGCGGTGAAACTGGGCGGCGAGAACAAGGCGAATTACCTGAATCCGGAATACGATCGCCTGTTCGAACAAATGAAAAACATGGAGAACGGACCCGAGCGCGAGGCCATCATCGAGCGCATGGTGGCGGTACTGCGCCGGGACGCGCCCTGGGTCTGGGCCTACTATCCCAAGGACTACAGCCTGTATCACGCCTGGCTGCACAACGTGAAACCCAACCAGATGGCGCGAAACGGCCTCAAGTTCTACCGCCTGGACCCGGCGCTGCGCGAGGCGAAGCGCGCCGAGTGGAATCGCCCCGTGGTCTGGCCGCTGCTGCTGCTCCTAGCGCTGCTGGTCGTGGGGACGCTGCCTGCGCTAGGCAGCTGGCGCGCGCGCGAACTGGCGCGGGCTTAGCCATGTCCGCCTATATCGTCCGCCGCGCGATCTACGCCGTCTTCATCCTCATCGGCGTCAACCTGATCACCTTCGCTCTGTTTTTCAAGGTGAACACGCCGGACGACATGGCGCGCCTGCAGCTCGGAGTCAAGTACGTCACGCCCGGGGCGATCGCCAAGTGGAAGGCCGAGCGCGGCTACGACAAGCCGCTCCTGTACAACCAGGCGGCGACGGGCCGGCACAAATTTACCGATACCATTTATTTCGAGAAATCGCTGGAGATGTTCCGTTTCAACTTCGGCCGCGCCGACGACGGGCGCGACATCGCCTACGAGATCAGCACGCGCATGTGGCCCAGCCTGGCGCTGGCGCTGCCGGTGTTTCTGGTCGGCATGCTGCTGCAGATCACGTTTGCGCTGATGATGGCCTTCTTTCGCGCCACCTACATCGACTTCTGGGGCGTGGTGCTGTGCGTGCTCATGATGTCGATCTCGGGCCTGTTCTACATCATCGGCGGCCAGTACCTGATATCCAAGCTCTGGAACCTGGTGCCCATATCAGGCTACGCCACGGGTTTCGACGCGCTCAAGTTCCTGGCGCTGCCGGTGGCCGTGGGGGTAATCGGCGGCATAGGCAGCGGCGCGCGCTGGTACCGCACCATCTTTCTGGAGGAAGTCGGCAAGGACTATGTCAGGACGGCGCGCGCCAAGGGCCTTTCCGAAGTGGTGGTGTTTTTCCGCCACGTGCTCAGGAACGCGCTGATTCCGATCCTGACCGGCGCGGTGGTGGCGATCCCGCTGCTGTTCATGGGCAGCCTGGTGGCGGAGTCCTTTTTCGGCATCCCGGGGCTGGGCAGCTATACCATCGAGGCGATACAGGCGCAGGACTTCGCCGTGGTGCGCTCCATGGTGTTCATCGGCTCCGTGCTCTACATCCTGGGCCTGCTGCTCACCGATATTTCCTACACCCTGGTCGATCCGCGCGTGAGGTTCGAGTAGTGCCTTTCCTGCCTGTCATCCTCTGGACCGACGCGCTGATCTACCTACTGCTGGCGGCGGTGGCGCTCTTCGTCTGGTATGTGCGCCGGCACGAGCATCTGCGCGCGCCCTGGTGGCGCGTGGCGCAGTCGCCGGCGGCGATGAGCGCGCTGGTGGTGCTCGCGGCTTTTGTAGCGGTCGGCCTGCTCGATTCCGTGCATTTCCGCCTGGCGCTGCCGCCGGCCGCGGGAACGCAGGCCGGGCGCGCGGCCCCTGTGAATGTCGCCTATGCCGTGGACGTGAAAAGCGTGCTCGACCTGCTGCTCTCGTCGCTCGCGAACCGGCCCGAACGCACCTACTCCGCACCGCTTGCGACCCATGCCTACGCCAAGGAGACGGTCGCATACCCGGCAAAGGACGGAAATCCGGCGAGGCAGCTGCGCGACTATCCGCGCCTGAAGTACGGCGGCGCGCATCTGCGCGATCCGCAGCGCGACTGGAGGGCCGACGTGCTGCTCACCGGCTTTCGCGGGGTGGCGCTGGCGCTGCCGCTGTGGCTGCTTGGTTCGATCGCCCTCGTTGCGGCCTGCACCTCGGCGCAACAGGCGGTCTCGGGCGAATTCTGGCGCGCGCTATGGCGGGGGCAGACCGAGCTGCCATGGCGTTCGATACTGGTTGCGCTCGCGCTATTGTTGCTGCTCGTGGTCCCCGTGGCCCTGCTGTCGGCCCGCTACCACGTGCTCGGCACCGACAAGGTGGGACTGGACGTGCTTTACCTTTCGCTCAAGAGCGTGCGCACGGCGCTGGTGATCGGCACGCTCACCACGCTGGTGATGCTGCCGTTTTCGGTACTGCTGGGCATCATGGCGGGCTATCTGCGCGGGGTGGTGGACGACATCATCCAGTATTTCTATACCACCCTGAACTCGATCCCGGGCGTGCTGCTGATCGCCGCCGGGGTGCTGGTGCTGCAGGTGTATATCGAAACGCATCCCGATTCCTTCCCGACTTCGGCGCAGCGCGCGGATTTTCGCCTGCTCTGGCTGTGCATCATCCTCGGCATCACCAGCTGGACCGGGCTTTGCCGTCTGCTGCGCGGCGAGGCGCTCAAGCTGCGCGAACTGGAGTATGTGCAGGCGGCGCAGGCCTTCGGGGTTTCGCAGTGGCGCATCATGTCGCGCCATATCCTGCCCAACCTCATGCATATCGTGCTGATTTCGGTGGTGATGGATTTCTCCGGGCTGGTGCTGGCGGAGGCGGTGCTGTCCTACGTCGGGGTCGGCGTGGACCCGTCGATGATCAGCTTCGGCACCATGATCAACGCCGCGCGCCTGGAAATGGGGCGCGAGCCCATGGTGTGGTGGTCGCTCGCGAGCGCCTTCGTGTTCATGCTCGCCCTGGTGCTGGCGGCGAATCTGTTCGCCGATGCGGTGCGCGACGCCTTCGATCCGCGCGTGCGCGTCGGCGCGGGAAAACTGCGCTTCGCCAGAACGCAAGCATGAGCGCCTTGCTCGAAATCAAGGATCTGAAAACCTGGCTGGACAGCTCCGGCGGGACGGTGCGCGCCATAGACGGCATCAGCCTGGAAGTTGCGCGCGGCGAGACTTTCGCGATCGTGGGCGAGTCGGGCTGCGGCAAATCGATGACGGCGCTGTCGGTGCTGCGCCTGCTTCCGGAAGCGGGCCAGATCGTCGGCGGCGCGGTGCTGCTCGGCGGCGAGGATCTCCTGTGCCTGCCGGAAGCGGCCATGCGCGGCGTGCGCGGCCGGCGCATCGCGATGATTTTCCAGGAGCCGGCGACCAGCCTCAATCCGGTGCTGACGGTCGGGCGGCAGATCGCCGAGGTGCTGGAGCGGCACACCGCCTTGCGCGGGGAGCCCATGCGCAAGCGCATGCTGGAGCTGCTGCAGGCCGTGGGCATCCCGGATCCGGCGCGGCGCCTGGGCGAATTCTCCTTCCAGCTTTCGGGCGGAATGAAACAGCGCGTCATGATCGCAGTCGCCCTGGCGGCCGGGCCCGACCTGCTGATTGCCGATGAGCCTACGACCGCGCTCGATGTCACCATCCAGGCGCAGGTGCTGGACCTGCTCTCGGACTTGCAGCGCGATAGTGGCATGGCGATACTGCTGATTACCCACGACCTGGGCGTGGTGGCGCAGATGGCGCACAAGGTGGCCGTGATGTACGCCGGCCAGATCATCGAGGTGGCGACGCGCGCACAGTTTTTCGGCGAGCCGCGGCATCCCTACTCGCGCAAGCTGTTCGAAGCGCTGCCGGGCAGCGAGCGCCGCGGCGGCGAACTGGCGGTGATCCGGGGCCAGGTTCCGCCCCTGACCACCGGGTTCCGCGGCTGCCGTTTCGCCGAGCGCTGCGACTGGGCATGGGAACGCTGTCATGCCGAAGTGCCCGGACTCACTGCGGGCAGCGACGGGCACCTGGTACGCTGCCATTTATACGATGGTGCGCAAGCGGTAAAAAGCGAGAGCGAAATCGCGGCGCGCGGGCCGGCCGCAGGAGATGACTCAGATGCCGGGCGCAGCGCGCCGCCGGGCGCGGCCCTATTGAGCGTGCGCGAACTGAAAGTACATTTTGCCATCCGCAAAGGCCTGTTCAAACGCAGCGTGGGGCAGGTCAGGGCAGTCGACGGCATGTCCCTGGACATCGCTGCGGGCAGGACCCTGGCGCTGGTGGGCGAATCCGGCTGCGGCAAGACGACCGCAGGCAAGGCGATCCTGCAGCTGATCCGCCCCAGTGCCGGCAGCGTGCAGTTCGAGGGCCAGGAACTGACCAGCCTGCGCGGTGGCGCCCTGCGCAGGCGGCGCGCCGATTTCCAGCTCATTTTTCAGGACCCCTACGCTTCGCTCAATCCGCGCATGCGCATCGCCGACATCCTCGCCGAAGGCATGCAGGCCCTGCATGTGGCTGATTCCGGCGCCGAGCGCGCCGCGCGCATGGACCGCATGCTCGCGCAGGTCGGCTTGAATGCGGAGGCCAAACTGCGCTACCCGCACGAATTCTCCGGCGGGCAGCGCCAGCGCGTTGCCATTGCGCGCGCGCTCGCGGTGAAGCCCAAGCTGATCGTCTGCGACGAGCCCACCAGTGCGCTCGACGTCTCGGTGCAGGCGCAGATCCTCAACCTGCTGAAGCAGCTGCAGCGAGACCTCGGACTTGCCTACCTGTTCATCACGCACAACATCGCGGTGGTCGAATATCTCGCCCACGAAGTCGCGGTGATGTATTTGGGGCGGATCGTCGAACGTGGTTCGGTCGGCGCGGTACTGCGTACGCCCAAGCATCCCTACACCCAGGCTTTGCTCTCGGCGGTGCCCACGCTCGATCAGACCGGGGAGCGCAAGATCATACGTCTGAGCGGAGAATTGCCCTCGCCCGCCAATCCGCCCCCGGGCTGCCATTTTCATCCGCGCTGCCCGCAGGCGATGGCCGCATGCAGGTTGAACTATCCCGATGCGGTGAACGTCGGCGACAGCCACGAGGTAAGCTGCTTGCTGTATACGGCGTCTTGAATGCCTTTGGCGCGAATACCGTCGTCTCGCCAGCATTGCGCGCTCCGCGCGCCAACCCTGTTTTTGATGCGGATGGAAAGCGCATCCGCATCAAAAACACGGTTGCGGATAAAAGCGAAGGCGGTTTCCGCTTGGTTCTAATTCAAGTTCTGGCGATGCAGTTTTCGGGTTTCTACTTCTTTTTCCTGGGAGCGGGTTTCTTCTTGGCCGACTTCCCGCTCTTCGCCGGTGCCGACTGATGCACCTCGATCACCAGGTGCTGGCCGGCCATCAGGCGCCCGACCTGGTTCCAGCGGCGCAGGTCGTTCACGCTGACCTTGTAGCGCCCGGCAATGGTGCTGAGCGTGTCGCCGCGTTTCACCGTGTAGTCTATCCTGCGCACCGCGACGCTCGCCTGCCGCGCAGGGGGCCGGAACATGGCCGGCAAGGGTTCGAGAGACGCGCCATTCAGCGGCAGCAGCAAGGGATAGCCCGGCCCCACCCTGGTGCTCCGGCCGATGCCGTTTATCTGTTTGAGCTGGACCAGCGAAATATGGTGCCTGGAGGCGACGCGTTGCAGCGTGTCGCCGCGCTTGAAGGTATAGATCTGCCAGGAAACCAGGGGTTCACCGTGCTGTTCCAGATTGGCGAGGAAGATCTTCGCCTTGTCCGCCGGCAGCACCAGGCCGGGGGTGCCGTCGGCGACGATCACCGGCCGGTTGTGGGCTGGATTGAGCGCGAGAAATTCCGCCAGCGGCATGTCCGCGAGCTTGGCGGCCAGGCGCACGTCGATGGCAGGGGTATCTTCCACGGTGACGAAATACGGTGAGTTGGGCACAGGCTCCAGATCGACGCCGAAAGCATGCGGATTGAGTATGATGTTTTTCAGCGCCTGCAGTTTGGGCACGTAATAGCGCGTCTCGGTCGGCATACTGAGGCTGAGGTAATCGGTGGGCTGCCCCTTGGCCCTGTTCTTTTCGATGGCCCGGGCTACGGCATTTTCACCCCAGTTGTAGGAGGCGAGAGCGAGGTGCCAGTCGCCGTGCATTTCGTACAGAAACTGCAGGTAATCGAGCGCCGCACTGGTCGAGGCGACGACATCGCGCCGGCCGTCGTACCACGAGTTCTGCTCCAGCTTGTAATTCTTGCCGGTGGAGGGGATGAACTGCCACAGGCCCGAAGCATGCGAGCGCGAATAGGCCATGGGGTTGAACGCGCTTTCCACCATGGGTAGCAGCGCGAGTTCGGTGGGCATGCCGCGCTTTTCCAGTTCTTCGACTATGTAATAGAGATAGCGCTTGCTGCGTTCGACCATGCGCTTGACGTAGCTCGGCTGGCTCGCGTACCAAATCTGCCTGTCCTGCACCAGCGGGCTGGACAGATTGGGCATGGAAAAGCCGGTGCGTATGCGGTCCCACAGATCGGGTGGCACTGCGGTCAGGTCGATGGTCGGGATGGCGCGCAGCTTGTCCGGGACTTCGCGGGATTCGGGGCTGGGCAGCGCCTGGATCGGCAGCGGCGGCGCAAGCGCCTGCACGGGAGGGGCGGTATCGCCGGTCGCTACGGCGCCAGCTGCGGGACGCGGACCCGCAGCCGGCTTATCCACAGCCGCTACGGAGGGCTCGGCCTGCGGCGGCGTCACGGCGCAGCCCGAACTGAGCGCGGCAAAGACGACGATGATGGCTGCGAAAACGCGCAATGCCGGCACTACGTCTCCTCCCCCGATAGACAACGCGTAATGTTATCGGAGCGGCCGGACGAGGTCAAGGAAAGACAAGGAAAAATAAGATCTTAGGCAGCGATTCAGATCGACGAAAACGCGCGCTCGCCGATACTGGAACAGGGGGAGAAATCCCCTCGTTCCCGGGTAGAACCGTTGCAAGCGATTCCTGCGCTGGCCGCGCGCAGCGCTCAGAAATCGTTTTTCCACAGCCGGATGGCGGCGAACACCTGCACCGGATCGCTGGCGCGGCTACCGAGGTATTTGTTGGCCGACGCAATCACCGCAGGCTGTTTGCAGCGCAAAAAGGGATTGGTCTTCTTTTCGCGCCCGATGGTCGAAGGCAGCGTAGGTTTCCCTTCCTTGCGCTTTTGCGCGTCGCTCGCGGCGCGCGCCTTGAGATCCTCGTTCTCCGGTTCGACCTCCCGCGCGAAGCCGATGTTGGCCATGGTGTACTCGTGACCGCTGTACACCAGCGTCTCGTCCGGGAGCGCCGCTAGCTTGGACAGAGACTGCGCCATCTGCGGCGCCGTGCCCTCGAACAGCCGGCCGCAGCCGCAGGCGAACAGGGTGTCGCCGCAGAACAGGCAATTTGCGCCATAATAAGCAATGTGCGCCCGGGTATGTCCGGGTATGTCGAGCACGCCGAAGCGCAATCCAAGCTGGGGAATCTCGACCTCGTCGCTTTCGCTGACCGCATGGGTGAGCGTGGGTATGGGCTCGCCGCGGGGCCCGTACACCGGAACCGCACGGTGCGCGAGCAGGGCGGGGACACCGCCGACGTGATCGGGGTGATGATGGGTGGCGAGGATGGCGCACAATTCCAGCCGCTCATCGCGCAGGTAGTCGAGCACGGGTTGCGCGTCGCCCGGGTCGACGACGGCGGCGTAACGGTCGTTTCGCAGCGTCCAGATGTAGTTGTCCCTGAACGCGCGCAGCGGAACGACTTCGAATGCATTATTTTCGGACATAAGCCAAGTTTTCGTGGAAGAGCAGAAAAAGTCAACCCTGGCCGCATGGTTCGCCTCGCCCGAGGGCGAGTACGTGCTGCGCTGGGAGCAGGGCCAGTTCGACAGCGCGGTGGAGGACGTGTTCGGCTTCAATGCGGTGCAGATAGGCCTGCGGCAATTCGATTTGCTGCGCCAGAGCCGCATCGCGCTGCACACCCAGCTCGGCATGGATCCGGCGAGCGACCTGGTCGCCGACAGCGGGGCCTTGCCCCTGGCCAGCGGCAGCATCGATCTGGTGGTGCTGCCGCATGTACTCGAGTTCAGCCCGCATCCGCACCGCATCCTGCGCGAGGCGGCGCGCGTGCTGATGCCAGATGGCCATATCGTGATCTCCGGATTCAACCCGCTCAGTCTCTGGGGCGTGAAACGCGCACTGCCGCCGCGCCGGGACGAATATCCCTGGTGCGGCCGCTTCATCGGCCTGCTGCGACTGAAAGACTGGCTGCAGCTGCTCAGTTTCGAGCTCAACGGCGGCCGTTTCGGCTGCTATGCCCCGCCGTTCTCGCAGGCAAAATGGCTGGGCCGCGCCGCCTTCATGGAAAAAGCGGGGGACCGCTGGTGGCCGATCGCCGGCGGCGTCTACGTGGTGCGCGCAGTCAAACGCACCGTCGGCATGCGCCTGGTGATGCCCAACTGGCGCAAGCAGGCGATGTCGGCCAAGGCCCTGTCCCCGGTAGCCCAGCAGAACCATCACAGCGCAGGGAACGACGCTTGAGTGCCGAGGCCGCGCGGGTGCGCATCTACACCGACGGCGCGTGCAAGGGCAACCCCGGTCCGGGCGGCTGGGGCGCGCTGATGCAGTTCGACGGCCGCGAAAAGGAGCTTTGCGGCGGCGAAGCGGACACCACCAACAATCGCATGGAACTCACCGCCGTGATCCGCGCGCTGGAGGCGCTCAAGCGCCCCTGCGATATCGACCTGTACACCGACTCGCAATATGTGCAGAAGGGCATCAGCGTATGGGTTGCGGAGTGGAAGCGCCGCGGCTGGAAGACCGCCGGCAGAAAACCGGTCAAGAACGTCGATCTGTGGCTGGAACTGGACCGCCTCGCCGGCACGCACCGCATCCGCTGGCACTGGGTGCGCGGACATGCCGGGCACGCTGAGAACGAACGCGCCGATGCGCTGGCCAACCGGGGCATAGCCGCGCTTCCCTGACGACGATCCTCTCGGTCGAGCTGCCGCCATCCAGTCCGCCTGCCTCGGTTACAATTGCGCCTACGCGCCGAAGTGCGCGAGTTGAACGGGGGCGAAACGCCCCCGCAACGCGCGCCAGACGCTGCGCGCAATACGACTCTAGGACTAGTTTTCTCCATGGCGGCATCGAAGAAAATCCTGATTTCCGTGGTTTCGGTACTGGCGCTGGGCGCGCTGGGTTTCTATGCCTACCATGCATTTCGCAGCCCGCTGATGCCGCAGCCAGCCGGCGGTCAGCGCCCCGCAAGCGCGCCGGCAGCGCGCCCCGGGGGATTTTCGATTCCGGTGGAAACCGCCAAGGTCGCGCTGGAGACGCTGCAGGAGGACGTCAACGCCGTGGGCTCGCTGCGTTCCAACGAGTCGGTGGTGGTGCGGCCGGAAATTTCCGGCCGTATCAAGGCCATCGATTTCGTCGAGGGCGCGCAGGTGCGCAAGGACAGGGCGCTGATCGTGCTGGACAGTTCCACCCAGGAAGCCGAGGTGCAGCAGGCGCGCGCCAACCTCGCGCTCGCCCAGACCAACTACGAGCGCACGCAGGAACTCCAGAAAAGCAATTTCGTCAGCGCGAACGCAGGCGACCAGGCGCTCAACGGCCTCAAGGTCGCGCAGGCGAATCTGGCCCTGGTCGAGGCGCGCCTGGCGAAGACGCGCATCCTCGCGCCGTTTGACGCGACCATCGGCCTGCGCCAGGTCAGCGTGGGCGACTACGTGAAAGAGGGGCAGGATCTGGTGACCCTCGAAGACATGAGCGCGCTCAAACTCGATTTCCGACTGCCCGAGAACTATTTCGGCAAGGTGAAGCTGGGACAGCTGGTGGAAATCAGGATCGATGCCTTTCCCGGCCAGACATTCAAGGCGCGGCTGATAGCGATCGATCCGCTCATCGACCAGGCCGGCCGTTCGCTGTCGCTGCGCGCCAGGCTCGACAACCCGGGAGGCAAGCTGCGGCCGGGCATGTTCGCCAGCGTGCGTCTGATACTCTCGGAGCGCGAGCGCGCCATGACCGTTCCGGAAGAGGCGCTGGTGCCGGTGAGCACGGAGCATTTCGTGTTCAAGGTGGTCGATGGCAAGGTGCAGCGCGTGAAAGTCAGCATCGGATTGCGCCGCAACGCCAAGGTGGAGGTGACCTCGGGCCTTGCCCCCGGCGACGAGGTGGTGACCGCCGGCCAGCTGAAAATACGCGAGGGCGCAGCCGTGCAGCC
>JACZJU010000066.1 GCA_014860395.1 Burkholderiales bacterium
AAGTGCCAGAAGATCGCGAACAGCCACAAGCCGATCAGTGTCCAGGCCGCGGTCGTGTGCAGGTCGGCCGCCTTTTCCCAGCCCAGCAGCGTGTAGCTGCCATGGATCTCGAAGCCCGTCAGCAGCATGAAGATGATGAGCGCGGCCTGCGCCCAGTGCCAGAAGCGCTCGAAGCGCTTGAAGATATAGATGCGTGCCAAGATGGATTCCCCTTTAGTCTTTGCGTTTGGAGAAGAACACGCGGCCCAGGCCGTGGATGAGCACGCCTAGCAGCGTCAGCGCCGCGAGCGCCCAGCCGGCGGTTTCGAGCCAGCGCGTGTGGTCGCTCGTGCGCCCCGGGATGTAAACGCCGGATACTTTCTCCAGGCGGCCATTCGCGGCGTGGCAATCGCGGCAGCCGAGCGCATCCTTGGCCGGCGCCACCATGTGGGTGATCGGCCAATAGCTCTCGGTGGCGATAAAATCGACCTTGCCCGAGAACGGCGCGCCGATCGCGGCCATGCCGGTGGCGGCCGCTTTTTCCCAATTGAAATTGGTCCAGTAGGCGGTGTCGTCATTTCCCGCGAGGTGCGGCACGATCAAAGTCCGGTTCACCGGGTCGAAGGCCTGCTTGCCGCGCATGATCTTGACCGGCCAGATCAGCGACTTTCCGTCGCTGGCGCTGCCGTCGAAGTGGTTGATCTGCACCGGCTCACGGTCTTTATCCACCTTGTCGCTGCGAAGCGTGTAGGTCACCCTGCCGTTGAACCACAGGTAATCCGGCACGACGTTCTCGCCCAGCGCGAAGTTGCCTTTGGCGGCAGCATAGATCACGTGCCCCTTGGCGTCCTTCTTGATCAGCGGTTTGCCTTCCGGCCACATCTTGCCGGCGGTCGACCAGTCCCAGGCCATCTTGGTGGGAATGCCGCCGCGCGCGAACTCGGGCACGTGGCAGGTCTGGCAGGCCACCTTGTCGGTATGGTCGTTGAGTTTCGCGATCTTCTTGTGCGGCGCCTGGCCGTGGCAGGCTTGGCAGGTGGTCGGGTTGGTCTTGTACTCCTTGCCGCGCAGACGCGCCTCGCCCTTGTCCTGTGCGGTCGGCGCGTAGCGGCTGCCGGGTACCTGATGGCCTTTGGTCATGTGGCAGGTGGCGCAGGTGAAGTTGAGGCCAAGCGCGTCCATGTGCACGTCCAGCGCGGTGTCCGGCGCCGCCAGCGAGCTGTCCATGTCGCCGTGCTTGACGCCGTCGCCGCCGCCGCCGTAGAAATGGCAGGCGCCGCAGGTGTCGCGACTGGTCTTGCCGACCGCCTGTGCGATTTTCTCCAGATTAATCGGCTTGAGCATGACGCCCGAACCGGGTGGAAATTCCATGGGTGTGGCGACCACATTGCCTGCCATGCCCGGCTGCTTTCTGTAATTGCCGGTGGTGTCGTGACAGACCAGGCAATCGACGTTGACTTCCGAGGTGAAGTCGAATGTATCGTCCTTCCAGCCATAGCCGATGTGGCAGGTGTTGCAGGCGGCCTCGTTGGTCACCGGCGTGGTGCAAAAGTTGTTGATGACGGTCTTCTTGCCCAGCAGTTGCCCCTCCGGGCTCCTGTACTCCCACTTCCAGTGCTCGGTCTTGTGCAGCTGCTTGGCGGCTTCGGTATGGCAGGAGAGACAGGCCTTGGTGACCTCCGGCCCGGAGCCGAATTGGCGCTGCAGCGCCTTGAATTTGGTGTGATCGGAAGTCGACTTCATCAGCTTTGCCGAGCCCGAATCGGCCGCGGCAGGTGCGGCCGGGCTAAGGAGCGTGACGGCCATAATGGCAGCCATGACTATTGCAGTGCGCATCGTTTTGACCTCCCCTTGCAAAAAAGAAGCGCGCATGACAGCCCCTGTAGCGAGGCTCCCAATCGGCATCAGCGCCTGCTCAGATATTAGGCGCCGGCGGGGAAGCGGGTTTGACAAATGTCAATATATGCGCATGCGCGCATGGGTAGCGGTTGCCGCAGAAGGGCGAATCGCAGGAGATTGAAACAGATGCGGGAATTATCGCAATTCGTGATCGATCGCATCGGTGAATGTGATCGTGCCGCGGTCGATCCCCGGGAGTGCAACTCTTCTTGAAACCGTTAGCGGTAGACCAGCACCGGGATTGAGGAATGAGTCAGGACCTTCTGCGTTTCGCTGCCCAGCAGAAAACCCTCCAGGCCGCGCCTTCCGTGTGAAGCCATGACAATGAGATCGCAATTCTCCTTGCGCGCCATTTCGATGATCGCCTGGGATGCGGAGCGGCTGCTGGCGGAATGGGTCGCGCACTGCACGTTCGCCGCGGCTGCGGCGCTCGCGACGGCGTCGAGTACGCGTTTCGCGTATTCTTCACTGCGCTCGGCGAAGATCTCCGGCTGCAGTTCGGCCACGCCGCTGGCTTCGGCCGCATAGGCGCCCTGCAGCGGATAGGGTTCAACCGCGTGAAAGGCGGTAAGGCGCGCCCCCGCCAGCTTCGCCAGTTGAATCGCCGCCGCGACGGCTTTGTCGGAAAGCGCCGACCCGTCGGTCGGTACCAGAATGTGCTTGTACATATCGCCTCCAGGTCGGAATAGTTTGGATCGGTCAGACGGCAGATTTGTCGCTTAGGTTCCGGCCCTGTGCACCGGGTCCAGCGTTTGCTCGTATTTTTCCTGACAGGGGAGGCAGCGCCGGGCCGAAGGATTGGCTTTTAGCCGCGCCATGCCGATTTCGTCGCCGCAGTCGGAGCAGGTGCCGTAGCTGCCGTCGCCGATGCGCGCAAGGGCGGCCTCGATCTCCTGCAATTCCTGGCTTTCGCGGATAGTCATGGCGACTTCCATTTCAGCCGCCGCGTCGGCAGCGCCATCGTCGTCGGTGATTTTCGACTGATTGACGAAGCCGAGTCCTTCGCCCGAGGCGGCGATTTTTTCGCGCACCTCATCCACTATCTGCCGGCGTTGCGCCTGCAGCAGCTCGCGGAATTCGGAGTACAGGTTCTTGGTCACGTTGAGTGTGTTCGGCAGATGGTCCGATCCCAGCTTAGTCTCCGAACTGCCGGGGCGTTTGACGCAGATCAAACTTGACACCCGCAGGCGATTCGGCCAATTACGACCGCCGCCCGCATCTGTCGCGGCAGCGGAGGAATTTGCCGGATTTGCCCGCGGATTCCGGGCGCGCTGCGGTCAGCGTCGAAACATCCGTTCGGCGTTGCGAAACGCGATTTTTTCGGCAACGACCGGCGGCAACTGCGCCAGCCA
>JACZJU010000067.1 GCA_014860395.1 Burkholderiales bacterium
GTCTTGATCATGGCCAGCGGCGCAGCCGAGCCGCCGATCACCGTCCGGTTCATGGTGCTGAACTTCTTCTTCTCCTGCCCCATATACATCAGCAGCGCCAGCCATACCGTGGGCACACCCGCCGACACCGTGACCTTCTCCGTCTCGAACAACTCGTACAGGCTCTTGCCGTCGAGCGCGGCGCCGGGGAACACCAGCTTCGCGCCGACCATGGCGCAGCCATAAGGCAGGCTCCAGGCATTGGCATGGAACATCGGCACCACCGGCAACATCACGTCGCGCGCGGAAATGTTGAGCGCATCGGGCAGCGCCGCCGCAAACGCGTGAATCACGTTCGAGCGATGCGAGTACAACACGCCCTTGGGGTTGCCGGTGGTGCCCGAGGTGTAGCACAGGGACGAAGCCGTGTACTCGTCGAATTGCGGCCATTCATAGTCGCCGTTTTCCGCGGCGATCAACTCCTCATAGCACAGCAGGTTCGGGAGCTTGACTTTGGGCATATGCGCCCGGTCAGTCATCGCGATCCAGCCCTTCACGCCCTTGCATACGGGCGCAAGCTTCTCCACCAGCGGGGCCAGGTTCAGGTCGAACAGCACGTAGCCGTCCTCCGCGTGGTTGATGATATAGACCAGCTGCTCCGGGAACAGGCGCGGGTTGATGGTGTGCATCACAGCACCCATGCCGGAGATGCCATAGAAAGCCTCGAAATGGCGGTAGCCGTTCCAGGCGAGCGTGCCGACGCGGTCGCTCTCTTTTACCCCCAGCCGGGCAAGCGCCTGCGCCAGCTGGCGCGCGCGCTTGTGCGCATCACGGTAGGTGTAGCGGTGGATGCCGCCGGTACCGTCCGCGGCCGGCCCTTCGACCGTGCGCGACACGATTTCCGTGTCGCCATGGTGCCGGCTGGCGTGGACAAGTAGCGAAGAAATGAGCAGGGGAACTTCCTGAATCAGGCCGCGCAACATGGTTTTCCTCCGATGAAAGCAGAATAACTCGACAGACGGCGCAAGTTACCCTGCTGCAGAAACGGTGTCAATCGAAGCTCGGCGGCGCCGGCGCGGGCTGCACATCTCGCGCAAACCGAAAAGACCTGGCGCCCGATTGAACCTGAACCTCTCTTGTGTGCCGAAGGATCACGGGACATTTGATCTGGGTCAGAACATGATGTACCCTTTGGGTCGACATTTGTCGCTTGCCACTTGTCCACTGTCCCATCGCCGCGTTCGGGCCGATTGCAACCCGCCCGCGGCAGCTGGGGCGCTATAAAAAACCAGCAGCAACAGCAGTCAGAGCCTCGCCATCCAAGGAGGCCAACTTAGAGGAGCAAACATGAAATTGACCTTTCCGCACGTTTTGCTTGCAGGTCTGATGGTCTCCACCCTGTCCGCGGCCCCCGCGATTGGCGCCGAAACCGTCAAGATCGGCTACATCGATCCGCTTTCCGGCGCATTCGCCAACGTCGGCGAGGCCGGACTGAAGCAGTTCCAGTTCGTCGCCGATGACATCAACAAGCGCAAGCTTGCTGGAGACGTAAAGTTCGAAATCGTGCCCTTCGACAACAAGGTGAGTCCGAAGGAAAGCCTGAACGTTCTGAAGAACGTGATCGACCAGGGCATCCGCATCATCACCCAGGGCAACAGCTCCGGCGTCGCCGGCGTGCTCATCGACGCCATCAACAAGCACAACGAGCGCAATCCGGACAAGTCCATCCTGTACCTGAACTACGCCGCGGTGGACCCGGACTTCACCAACTCCAAGTGCAGCTTTTGGCATTTCCGCTTCGACGCCAACAGCGACATGAAGATGGAAGCCTTTACCAATTACATCGCCAAGGATCCGAAGATCAAGCGCGTATACCTGATCAACCAGGACTATTCCTTCGGCCACGCGGTCGCCCGGGCTGCGAAAGAGTACCTCGCGAGGAAACGCCCGGACATCAAGATCGTCGGCGACGACCTGCACCCGATCGGCAAGGTGAAGGACTTCGCTCCCTACGTGGCGAAGATCAAGGCATCGGGCGCCGACATCGTCATTTCGGGCAACTGGGGTAACGACATTGCGCTGCTGATCAAGGCGGCCAAGGATGCCGGCCTGGAGGCACCGTTCTACACCTATTACGGCGGCGGTATCGGAGCGATGACCGCGATGGGCGATGCGGCCGAAGGCAAGGTGAAGCAGATCACCGAGTGGCATGCCAACATCCACCCGAACAAGACGGAGAAATTCGCCAATGCGTTCAACGCCAAGTACGGTGGCCCGCCTGCGAACATCAGCTTCTACTACCTGCGCGTCAACAACGAGATGTACATGCTGGCCAATGCGATCAAGGAAGCCAAGTCGACCGATCCCAAGGCCATCGCGCTGAAGCTCGAGGGCATGAAATATGAGGCCGACACCGGCGAAGTCGAAATGCGCGCCACCGATCACCAACTGATCCAGCCGCTTTATATTTCGACGGTCGCGAAGGCCTATCACAACCCGAAGGATCCGAAGACGGCCAAGTTCAAGGGCACGGACCCGGAGGTCAAGTACGACCAGGAGGACAGCGGCTACGGTTTCAAGACTGACGCCCGCATCGAGGCCTACGTCACCGCCCAGCCGACTTCCTGCCAGATGAAGCGGCCCTGATCTACTTTGCGCAATAGCTGAAACAACGGCCGGGCGAATCCGCCCGGCCGTTGTTTGTATGACGCGCTTTCCCTGAATCCAGGTAACCGAATCCCGCGCCATGGAATTCTTCCTGATTTCGATGTTGAACAGCGTCTCCTACGGCCTGCTGCTGTTCATGCTGTCGTCGGGACTCACCATCATTTTCAGCATGATGGGCGTGCTCAATTTCGCGCACGCGAGCTTCTACATGCTCGGCGCTTATTTCGCCTATCAGATCAGCGGCTGGATCGGTTTCTGGCCTGCCCTGGCGATCGCGCCGCTGCTGGTGGGTATGGTCGGCATGGCGGTCGAGCGCTACGGCCTGCGCACGGTGCACAAGTACGGGCACGTGGCCGAGCTTCTGTTCACTTTCGGACTCGCCTACCTGATCGAGGAAGCCGTGCACCTGATCTGGGGGCGCTCGCAGGTTCCGTATGCAGTGCCGCCTTCGCTCGAAGGCGCGGCGTTCACCCTGTTTTCGACCGATTACCCGATTTATCGCGTATTCATGATGGCGGTGTCGGTGAGCATGCTGATCGGCATCTACCTCACGCTGACGCGCAGTCGCATCGGCCTGGTGATCCAGGCGGCGCTCACGCACCCGCAAACCGTGGAGACCCTGGGCCACAACGTGCCGCGCGTGTTCATGATGGTGTTCGGCGGCGGTTCCGCGCTCGCCGGCCTGGCCGGCGTCATCGGCGGCAATGCCTTCGTTACGGAACCGGGGATGGCGGCGGCGGTCGGCCCGATCGTGTTCGTGGTCGTCGTCGTGGGCGGCATGGGCTCGCTCGCCGGCGCCTTCCTCGCATCGCTGCTGATCGGCATCATCCAGACCTTCTCGGTCGCCCTGGACTACTCTATCGTCGACCTGCTCGCCAAGCTGGGCATCACCATCGGGCCGGACGCGCCGCTGGCCGTGGTTTGGAATCTCACGATTTCGCAGACGGGCCCGGTATTGCCCTATCTGCTGATGGTGCTGATGCTGATCTTCCGGCCCAAAGGCATCATGGGAACGCGTGAAGGTTAAGCCGGCATGAACAAACTCAAATACCGGCCGCTCAATCTCGGACGCTGGCTAGTCTGGGGCGGGACCGCCCTGGTCATGATCGTGCTGCCGCTGATCTTCACCTCGGGCTTCACGCTCACCTTGATGAGCCAGATCGGCGTCGGCATCATATTTGCGCTGTCCTACAACATGCTGCTCGGGCAGGGTGGCATGCTCTCCTTCGGCCACGCGGTGTATTCGGGCCTCGGCGCCTATTTCACCGTGCACGCGCTCAACCTGATCACCGACGGCGCTTTCTATTTCCCGGTGACGCTGACGCCGCTCATCGGCGGCGTCGCCGGCGCGGTTTTCGGCGTCATTTTCGGCTATGTCACCACCAAGAAATCGGGTACCACCTTTGCGATGATTTCGCTGGGCATAGCCGAACTGGTTGCCGCCTGCTCGCTCATGTTTTCGGATTTCTTTGGCGGCGAGGCCGGCGTTTCCACCAATCGCGTCATCGGCAAAGCCTTCCTCGGCATCACTTACGGACCGTCGATCCAGGTCTACTACCTGATCGTCGGCTGGGCCCTCATCTGCATGATGGCCATGTTTGCCTGGACCCAGACGCCGCTAGGGCGCATGGCCAACGCCGTGCGCGACAATCCGGAGCGCGCCGAATTCGTCGGCTACGACACGCACATGGTGCGCTTTCTCACCCTGGTACTCGCGGGCTTTTTTGCCGGCATCGCCGGCGGTCTGAGTTGCATCAACTACGAGATCGTCACTGCCGAAAACGTGGGCGCGTACGCCTCCGCCGGCGTGCTGATCGCGACTTTCATCGGCGGCGCCGGCTTTTTCTTCGGCCCCATCATCGGCATCATCGTGTTCTTCACCATGGTGACCGCGGTCGGCGGCATTACCCAGGCATGGCTGTTTTATCTCGGACTTTTGTTCCTCTTGATAGTGCTGTACGCCCCTGGCGGCTTTGCCAGCCTGATCATGATGCACGTACCGGTGATCAAGGCGCGGCTGATGCGCCGCCTGTGGCTGCCCTACGCTGCAACCCTGGCGACCGGGATGATACTGCTCACCGGTTTGATCAGCGTGGTGGAGATGACTTACCGCTTTTCGACAGAAGCCGGCACCAACCCGAACATGACGCTGTTCGGATTCGCGTTCAAAGTCACCGAAGGCGTGCCCTGGGCCATCGCCGCCGGCCTGCTCGTCGGCGGCTTCATCGTTTCACGCTTCGCCTGGAACGCGGTAGGCCGCGCCTGGGGCGACATCATCCACATCCTCCAAGAGAGGGAGGCGGCGGCATGAGCAGGAAGCAGGGGCCCCATGCAATGGGGATGCGACCGCCCGCGATTGCCGCCGGACGCCGACAGCGCGGGCGGCTGAATTGCCGCATCGGCACGGAGGCGGCGGCATGAGCACTGCGGTCGAACTCAGGGGCGTGACTAAGAACTTCGGCCACACCGCGATCATCCGCGGCGTCGACCTCGCCATTCCCCGCGGCGAGCGCCACGCCATCATCGGCCCCAATGGCGCAGGCAAATCGACGCTGTTCAACCTGATCAGCGGGCGCTACCAGGTTTCGCATGGCGAAATCCTGCTCAACGGTGAAGTCGTCACCGGCCTGAAGCCGTTCCAGATCAATCGCAAGGGTCTGTCGCGCAGCTTCCAGGTGACCAATATCTTCCAGCGCATGTCGGTGTTCGAAAACATACGCTGCGCCGTGCTCTGGTCGCTGGGCTACAAGTACTCGTTCTGGCACAGGCTCGGCGGCCTGAAGGACGCCAACCTGCGCGCCGAAGCAGTGATGGAATCGATTGGCCTGAAGCGGCGCCGCGACACCTCCGCCGGCGTGCTCTCCTACGCCGAGCAGCGGGCGCTGGAAATCGGCGTCACCATAGCCGGCGGCGCCGAGGTAATCCTGCTCGACGAACCCACCGCCGGCATGAGCCGCTCGGAGACCGCCGATGCGGTCGAGTTGATCCGCAAGGTGAGCCAGGACAAGACCCTGATCATGGTCGAGCACGACATGGGCGTGGTATTCGATCTGGCCGACAGGATCTCGGTGCTGGTGTACGGAGAAGTCATCGCCAGCGACAAACCGGAGAACATCCGCGGCAACAAGGCAGTGCAGGAAGCGTATTTAGGTACAGAGGCGCATTGACGATGCTAGAAGTCAAAAACCTGCACGCTTACTACGGCAAGAGCCACATCCTGCACGGCGTGCACCTGCAGGTGGGCCGGGGCGAAATCGTCAGCCTGCTCGGCAGAAATGGGGTGGGCCGATCCACCACCATCAAGGCCGTCATGGGCCAGGTCGAGGCCGAGGGTTCGGTGATTTTCAAGAATGAGCAGATGCTCGGACTCAAGGCCTACCAGATCGCGCACAAAGGCCTGGGCTATGTGCCCGAGAGCCGCGACATCTTCCCAACGCTCTCGGTCGAGCAGAATCTGATCCTGGGCATGAAAGGCGCGAAGCCGGACAAGTCGGCGCGCTGGAGCATAGAGGACATGTACCGCCTGTTTCCGCGCCTGCAGGAGCGCGCCGGGGTCGAGGCCGGGATGATTTCCGGCGGCGAGCAACAGATGCTGACGCTGTGCCGCACCCTGATGGGCGATCCCGACCTGATCATGATCGACGAGCCCACCGAGGGCCTGGCGCCGAAAATCGTCGAGCTGGTGGCCGAGTTGTTCAACGAAATCAAGAACCGCGGCATCTCAATCCTGCTGGTGGAACAAAAGCTCGCGATCGCGCTCAACATTTCGCAGCGCCTGTACGTCATGGGCCACGGGCACATCGTGTTCGAGGGAACGCCGCAGGAGCTGCGCGAAAATAGTACAATCCGCAAGGAGTGGCTCGAGGTATGACCTCCGAGTCCTGAACAGCGGAATTCACCGCCGAGGACAGAGCACGGGAAATTCCGCCCGGTTTTCCCCGCGTCCTCCGTGCCCTCTGCGTTTCAAGTTTTTTCTCAGGAGTCTCCATGAGCGCAAACTACGAAGTCAAAGGCAGTATCGCCGTCATCACCCTGAACAATCCGCCGGTCAACGGCCTTGGCTACGCCACCCGTTTGGGCATTTTCGAAGGGCTGAAGAAAGCCCTGTCCGCGCGCGCGGTCAAGGCGATCGTAATCACCGGCGCGGGCAAGGCCTTCTCCGGCGGCGCCGACATCAAGGAATTCAACACGCCCAAGAGCGCGATGGAGCCCAACCTGCACTCGGTAATCACCGCAATCGAGGGCGCCGACAAGCCAGTGATCGCCGCGGTGCACTCGGTGGCCATGGGCGGCGGCCTGGAACTCGCCCTCGGCTGCCACTACCGCGTTGCCTCCCCCGGCGCGCAGATCGCGCTGCCCGAAGTGAAGCTGGGCCTGCTCCCGGGCGCCGGCGGCACCCAACGGCTGCCGCGGGTGGTCGGCGTCGAAACCGCACTCAACATGATCGTTTCCGGCAATCCGGCGCCCTCCGAAAAGCTCGCCGGCACCAAATTATTCGATCAGATGATCGATGGCGACCTGATGACAGGCGCCATCGCCTTCGCCGAGAAAGTCGCCGGCGAGCGTCCGCTGCCGCGGGTGCGCGACATCAAGGTCGACTATCCCAACCACGAAGCCTTTTTCCAGTTCGCGCGCAACACCGTCGGCGCGATGTCGAAGAACTTCCCCGCGCCGCTCAAATGCGTCGATTGCGTCGCCGCCAGCGCGAGCATGAAATTCGATGACGGCCTGAAGGTGGAGCGGGAGAATTTTCTCGCACTGATGCAGACCACGGAGAGCAAGGCGCTGCGCCATTTCTTCTTCGGCGAACGCGCGGCCGCAAAAATTCCCGACGTGCCCGAGGACACGCCCAAGCGGCCGATCAAGTCGGCCGCCATGATCGGCGCCGGCACCATGGGCGGCGGCATCGCGATGAACTTCGCCAATGCCGGCATCCCGGTCACTCTGCTGGAGACGAAGCAGGAGGCGCTGGACAAGGGCCTCGCCACGATACGCAAGAATTACGAAAACACGATGAAAAAAGGCCGGCTCACGCAAGCCAAGTTCGACGAGCGCGTAGGCCTGATCAAGGGCACGCTGTCCTACGACGACATCAAGAACGCCGACATTGTAATCGAGGCGGTGTTCGAGGAAATGGGGGTGAAGGAGAAGGTATTCAGCAAACTGGACGAGGTGATGAAGCCCGGCGCCATCCTCGCCTCCAACACTTCCACCCTTGATGTCAACAAGATCGCGGCGTTCACCAAGCGGCCGCAGGACGTGATCGGGATGCATTTCTTCAGCCCTGCCAACGTGATGAAGCTGCTGGAAGTCGTGCGCGGCGAAAAAACCGCCAAGGACGTGCTCGCCACAACCATGGCGCTTGCGAAGAAGATCAAGAAGACCGGCGTGGTCTCGGGCGTATGCGACGGCTTCATCGGCAACCGCATGATCGAGCAGTATTCGCGCCAGGCCGGATTCCTGCTCGAGGAAGGCTGCCTGCCGGAGCAGGTGGACAAGGCGATCGAGAAATTCGGCTTCGCCATGGGCCCGGTCCGCATGGGCGACATGGCCGGCAACGATATCGGCTGGGCCATACGCAAGCGCCGCTATGTCGAACGCCCGGACATGAAATACTCCAAGACCGCCGACCTGCTGTGCGAAATGGGTCGCTACGGCCAGAAGACCAGCGCCGGCTGGTACGACTACAAGCCGGGCGACCGCAAGCCCTACCCTTCGCAGATCGTGAACGACATGATCATCAAACACTCCGCCGACATCAAGGTGAAGCGGCGCAAGGTCAGCGACCAGGAAATCGTCGAGCGGCTGGTGTACTCGATGGTGAACGAAGCCGCGCGCATCCTCGAGGAAGGCATCGCGCAAAGAGCCTCAGACATCGACATGGTATATCTCACCGGCTACGGCTTCCCGCTGCACCGCGGCGGCCCGATGTTCTACGCCGACACCGTGGGCCTGCCCAACGTGGTCGCGGCGATGAAGAAATATGCCAAGGGCCGCCACGGCGAATTCTGGAAGCCGGCGCCACTGCTGGCCAAGCTCGCCAAGAAAGGCAAGACGTTTAACTAATATCCGGTATGCGCAATTTCAGGAGATCAACATGACTGACGCCGTAATCGTTTCCACCGCACGCACCGGCCTGGCGAAGTCCTGGCGCGGCGCCCTCAACATGACCCATGGCGCCAGCATGGGCGGCCACGTAGTCAAGCACGCGATCGAGCGAGCGGGCATCGAAGCCGCCGAAGTCGAGGACGTGCTCATGGGCTGCGCCACCCCCGAGGGCGCAACCGGCGCCAACATCGCCCGCCAGATCGCGCTGCGCGCCGGCTGCCCGGTGACCACCGCGGGCGCGACCGTGAACCGCTTCTGCTCCTCCGGCCTGCAGACCATCGCCATGGCATCGCAGCGCGTCATTGCCGGCGAGGGCGACGTTTTCGTCGCCGGCGGGCTGGAAGCGATTTCCTGCGTGCAAAACGAAATGAACCGGCACATGATCAATGAGGTTTGGCTGAAGCAGAACAAGCCGGAAATCTACTGGACCATGCTGCAAACCGCCGAGCAGGTGGCGAAGCGTTACAAGATTCCGCGCGAGGTGCAGGACCAATATGGCGCGCGCAGCCAGCAGCGCGCGGCCAAGGCGCAGGCCGAAGGCAAGTTCAATGACGAGATCGTGCCCTTCACCACCGTCATGGGCGTCGGCGACAAGACCACCGGCATGCTCCTGACCAAGGAAGTAACCCTGGCGACGGACGAAGGCATACGCGCCGATACCACCTACGAAGGCGTATCCAAGATCAGGCCGGTATTCCCGGACGGCGTGATCTCCGCGGGAAACGCCAGCCAGTTCTCCGACGGCGCTTCGGCCGCAGTGGTTATGAATGCGAAAGTGGCCGAGCAGAAAGGCCTCAAGCCCCTGGGCATTTTCCGCGGCTTCGCCGTGGCCGGCTGCGAACCCGACGAGATGGGCATCGGCCCGGTGTTCGCCATCCCGAAGCTGTTGAAGCGCACCGGCGTCAAGCTCGAGGACATCGACCTGTGGGAGCTGAACGAAGCCTTCGCGGTGCAGGTCATCTACTGCCGCGACAAGCTCGGAATTCCCGATGACCGGCTCAATGTCAACGGCGGCGCCATCGCTGTCGGCCATCCCTACGGCATGTCCGGTTCCCGGCTCACCGGTCATGCGCTGATCGAGGGCAAGCGCCGCGGCGCCAAGCTGGTGGTCGTCACCATGTGCATCGGCGGCGGCCAGGGCGCGGCCGGACTGTTCGAAGTCGTTTAAGCAGTGCCTGGGCGCATATGCCAGGCACTAAGGTAATCAGCGACATCGCCGGCAAGGTCTGGAAAATCGAGGCCGCCGCCGGCGCCAGGGTGGCGAAAGACGATACCGTGCTGATCCTCGAATCGATGAAAATGGAAATCCCGGTGACCGCGCCGCGCGCGGGCACGGTCATCGAGGTCTATTTCAAGGAAGGCGATGTGGTAGGCGAAGGCGACGCAGTCGCAATGCTCGAATAGCGCCGCATTGTCCGACCGCCCCCCCATGCAATCCAAAATCCTCTCCCGCCGCGACCTCGAGTTCGTCCTCTACGAACTGCTCGAAGTCGGCACGCTGACCAGCCGGCCGCGCTACGCCGACCATACGCGCGAGACCTTCGACGCGGCGCTGGACACCTGCGAGCGCATGGCGACCGAATTGTTCGAACCGCATTACAGGAAGAGCGACCAGAGCGAGCCCCGTGTCTACATCGATGATGACGGCAGCGAGCGGGTGCGCATCATCCCCGAGGTCAAGCAGGCGCTGCAAGCCTTCTGCCAGGCCGGCCTGATGGCCGCCGGGCAGGACTATGACCTCGGCGGCATGCAATTGCCTACGGTGGTCAATGCGGCCTGCTTCGCCTGGTTCAAGGGCGCGAACGTCAGCACCGCCGGCTACCCCTTCCTCACCATAGGCAACGCCAACCTGCTGCTCGCGCACGGCTCCAGGCAACAGATCGATACTTACGTGCGGCCGATGATGGAGGGGCGCTTCTTCGGCACCATGTGCCTGTCGGAGCCGCAGGCGGGTTCCTCGCTCGCCGACATCAAGACGCGCGCGGAGCCGCAGCCGGACGGGAATTACCGCCTGTACGGCAACAAGATGTGGATCTCCGCCGGCGAGCACGAGTTGTCGGAAAACATCGTGCACCTGGTGCTGGCGAAAATCCCCGGAGCACCGCCCGGCGTGAAAGGGATATCGCTGTTCATCGTGCCGAAGAAGCTGGTGAATACCGACGGCTCGCTCGGCGAGCGCAATGACGTGGCCCTTGCCGGCCTGAATCACAAGATGGGCTATCGCGGCATCACCAACACGCTGCTCAACTTCGGCGAGGGCAAGTTCAAGCCCGGCGGCCGCGACGGTGCCGTGGGCTATCTGGTCGGAGAGCCCAACCGCGGCCTCGCCTGCATGTTCCACATGATGAACGAGGCCAGAATCGGCGTCGGCATGGGCGCGGTATTGCTGGGCTACACCGGCTACCTGCACGCGCTGGACTACGCCCGCAGCCGGCCGCAGGGACGGCCTCCGGGCGCAAAGGACCCAACGTCGCCGCAGGTGCCGATCGTCGAGCACGCCGACGTGCGCCGCATGCTGCTGGCGCAAAAATCCTACGTCGAAGGCGGCCTCGCGCTGTGCCTGTACTGCGCGCGCCTGGTGGACGAGCAGAAGACCAGCGAGGACCAGGCTGCGCGCGAGGAAGCGGGCCTGCTGCTGGACATACTCACGCCGATCACCAAGAGCTGGCCCTCGCAATGGTGCCTGGAAGCGAACAACCTCGCCATCCAGGTGCACGGCGGCTACGGCTACACGCGCGACTACAAGGTGGAGCAGCTCTACCGCGACAACCGCCTCAACCCGATTCACGAGGGCACGCACGGCATCCAGGCGCTGGACCTGCTCGGGCGCAAGGTAGGCATGGACGGCGGCCGCGCGTTCTCGCTGCTGCTCGAGCGCATGGCAGAGACCGCGGCCGAGGCGCAGGCTAGCGAATCGGCATTACGCAAGCAATGCGCCGAGGCACTGACGGCCGCAGCGCTCGAGGTCGGCACCACCACGCGCCAGCTGCTCGCAAGCAAAGACGCCAACCTGATGCTCGCCAATGCTTCCGCCTATCTGGAAATGCTCGGGCATGTGGTGATCGCATGGGTCTGGCTGCGCCAGGCCGTCATCGCCGAGCGCTCGCTGGTAACGGCGCAGGGCGATGACGCGGCGTTCTATCAAGGCAAACTGCAGGCCTGCCGGTATTTCTTTCGTTACGAATTGCCCAAGACCGCAGCACAGCACGGACTGTTGCGTAGCCTGGATCCGACCTGCCTCGAAATGCGCGACGCGTGGTTCTAGTATCCTGTTCCGCAAGTTCCGACGATAAAGGAGCGAGGCTCAGACACTAGCTGGGCCTACTGCGAAGCCGAGCAACGCCGCCTGGCGGGCAAATGGGCCGCGAACTATCGAGTGAATTTACGGAACAGGACACCAGCCGCGAACGCCGGCGCAGCCGCGCCACGGACATAAACCAAGGGGGATTTTGCGATGAGCGTCAAGAAACTGATGGACCTGACCGGCAAGGTGGCGCTGGTCACCGGCGGCTCGCGCGGCCTGGGATTGCAGATCGCCGAAGCGCTGGGTGAGATGGGCGCCAAGCTGGCCCTGACTGCGCGCAAGGCCGATGAACTGGCGCAGGCCAAAGGACACCTGGAGCGCATGCATCTTGAAGTGCTGACCCTGCCCTGCGACCACAGCAAAGCTGCCAGCATCACGCCGGTAATCGAAAAAATCGTGAAACACTACGGACAGATAGACGTCCTCGTCAACAACGCCGGCACCACTTGGGGCGCGCCCGCTGAGGAGCATCCTCTGGAGGCGTGGGAAAAAGTCATGGATCTGAATGTCACCGGCCTGTTCCTGACCACGCAGCTCGTGGGCAAGCTGTCGATGATTCCGCGGCGCTATGGCCGCATCATCAACATCGCCTCCATCGCCGGCCTGCTCGGCAACGACCCGCGCATGCAGCGCTCCCTCGCCTACAACACCAGCAAGGGCGCGGTAGTCAACATGACGCGTGCGCTCGCCGCCGAATGGGGCCAGTACAACATCACCGTGAACGCGATCGCGCCGGGTTTCTTCCCGTCGAAAATGACCGAGTGGATACTGGGGCAGATCGGCGACGCCACGGTCGCGCAGACCCCGCTCGCCCGCCTCGGCGGCGAGGATGATCTAAAAGGCCTGGCGGCGCTGTTCGCCTCCGACGCCGCGGCCCATATCACCGGCCAGATCGTAGCGGTCGACGGCGGCGCAAGTATCATCTGAGGATCGCCCCGGCGCAGCAATGGGCCGGGCGCCTCCGCGCGGCGTATGATGTTCGAGCGCGGGTCTTCAGCCGCCGGAAAGGAGTCTCTTCAATGAAATTATTGAGCTGGCGCGCCAGTTACCAGGTGGGCGTTGACCTGATCGATACCGAGCACAAGTATCTTTTCAAATTGATCAACGAATTCCACGATAGTTACGCAGCAGGCAATACGCACAAGCAACTCCTGCTCGTGCTGAACCGGCTGGTAGCCTATGCGGAGGAGCATTTTCAGCATGAAGAGACCCTGATGCAGGAGATCGGCTATCCTCGCCTCGCGCGACAAGAAGGCATGCACCAGAAGCTTTTCTCTTCCATTTTCGAGCTAAATGAGAAGCTGTCGGTGACCGATGCCAAAGTGGATGCCGAAACATTGCGCTTTCTCAAATACTGGATGCTCGAACATATTCTCAAGGAGGATATGGACATCGGGGATTTCATGCGGCGCAAGGCCGCTCAAGTGGAGAAGGCGATCGGCGAGTCGGCCGGATAGTTTCTTGCTACAGCCCTGAAGTCAAAGTCGGATCTGACGCAGCCCTATGGCGCATCCGAAGTCGTCGCTGTCGGCATAATCGTATTCACGCGACAAAGTTATCGCATCGGTATCGGCGCCGGCACCTGGCTCCAGGGTCACGGTCACATTGGAGCCAGGCTGAATACCGAACACGGCCAGCATATGCTCGTCGTCGACGGCTTTCACTCCGATGATCAGTTCCAGGCCGTTGATCCAGACGGCGATGTCGTTGCCCGGCTTGACCACCTCCTCGAACTCGCGCCCCATGACACGCAGCCGGGCGCACAGTTCGTCCTCGCGAGCACGATGCACCGACAGCACGCCCGTCTGCTCGAGGCACTCGCCGCCGATGACTATCCGGTCCTGGAACGAAATCCAGTGCCGGCGCAAGTTGTGCTTGCTGCGTGAATTCCACAGTTGCGCGACGCTACCCACGACGTTTCCTTCCACATTTGCCTCGCATTGCTTCGGACAAACAGCGCAGGCAGATCGCGATCGCGCGGTCCCGCAACGCCATTTCGTACGGCAGCGCCAAGCCGCTGCGCAGCCAGGCCTGGCGCAAGGGGGCATCCTTGCGCGAGTTCTCGTTCAACGGTAAAGCCAACTGCAGAGCCATAACAACCCTCTTTGGGGAACACAGTGTTGCGGGACGCTGCGCGCCAGCCGCGCGCGCCGCCTCTGTTGAAGATTATCGTCACGATTCGCCGGAACCCAAGGGCGGAAATACATGCTTTCCGCGGCCCAGTTTTCGTGCATAACGCCGGCCGGAATGGCTGGATTCGGGCCTTTTCGACCATTTCCAGGCCCAGGCGCGGCGGTCGGAGCAATTGCGCATTGCTTGATCCTGGTCAAATTCGGAGTATGCGCAGCCGCTACCATCCACGGCGGGGGAGTACAAAAAGATAGACGAGAGCCCGGGTTGAAGTCCGACTCATGCCACAACGTGGCCATGACGCCGGCAAAGCCGCGGCGACGCGGCTATTTCAACGTAAGCCGGGGGAGACTGCCATGTTCAGCCAACGGGTCAAAAGCGTGATGGAGCGCAAAAAGCTGCTCACTGCTTCGCCGGAGACCACCATAAGCCAGGCCGCCAAGCTGATGGCGAACAAGAACGTCGGCGCGGTCATGGTCGTCGAAGACGAGCGCCTGGTCGGCATATTTACCGAACGCGACGCGCTGACGCGCGTGATCGCGCGCGGGCGCGACCCGAAAACCACCCTGCTTGCCGATGTGATGACGGCCGAACCACAGACCGTCGATCCGGCCAAGTCCTACGGCGCCGCGTTGCTCATGATGTTCGAAAACGGCTTTCGCCACGTGCCCGTGGTCGAGGAGGGCAAGGTCATCGGGATCGTTTCGTCGCGCAAGGCGCTCGACCCCGATCTGGAAGAGTTTGTCGCGGAAGCGCAGCGGCGCAAGCACATCCGCTAGCCGGGTTCTACCCAGGTCAGGATAAGGACCGCAGCGCCTCCGGGGTAAACGGCAGGAGATCCTGCATGCGGTTCGCGTGCACCTTGGCCGCCCACGCGGGATCGACCAGCATTGCGCGTCCGACGGCGACCAGATCGACTTCGTCGCGGGCGATCATCTCGATCAGCTGGTCGATGCTGGTTATCGCCGCCGCCTTGCCGCGAAACGCGGCAACCATGTCGTTGTCCAGGCTCACCGATCCGACGGTGATCACCGGCTTGCCGGTCAGCTTCTTGGTCCAGCCCGCCAGATTGAGTGCGGAGCCTTCGAACTCCGGCTCCCAGAAGCGCCGCGTGGAACAATGAAAGATGTCGACGCCGGCTTCGGCCAGAGGCGCGAGAAACCTGCCCAGCAGTTCGGGCGTGGGCGCGAGGCGCGCAGCGTAGTCCTGCTGCTTCCACTGCGAGAAACGCAATACGATGGGAAAGTCGGGGCCGACCGCGCGGCGGCAGGCCTGGATCACTTCGGCTGCAAAGCGCGTGCGCGCGACGATGTCCCCTCCATAGCGGTCGCTGCGCTGGTTGGTGCCCTCCCAGAAGAATTGATCGATCAGATAGCCATGCGCGCCGTGAATTTCGACGCCGTCGAAGCCCAGGCGCTTTGCCTCCGCCGCGGCCTGGGCGTAGGCCGCGATTACCGCCGCAATCTCGGCCTCGGTCATGGGTTCGACCACCTTCACCCCCGGCTTGTACAGGCCGGAGGGCCCGATCGGCGGCGCATCGGGATTCGGCCGGTCGCCCGCCCTACGCACAGTGCCGATATGCCAGATCTGCGGCATGATCCGCCCTCCTGCCGCGTGGACCTCGCTCGCCACCCGCGCCCACCCGGCAAGCGCGGCTTCGCCGAAAAAGCTGGGCACACGCGGATCGTTGGTCGAGGCCGGATGATCGATCACCGTGCCCTCGGTGATGATCAGCCCGACCTGGTTCTCAGCGCGGCGGCGGTAGTAGGCCGCCACATCCGCTCCCGGCACGCCACCGGGCGAAAAGCTTCGGGTCATCGGCGCCATGACGATGCGGTTGGGCAGCGTCAGCTTGCCGGCGGAGAACGGTTTGAACAGCGGATCAGGTGAGATGGACATGGATGGCTACTCGACAAGATAAGAGTTTGAAAATCATATATGCGTCACGCGGCGGGCCTGCTTGCCATGCCGGCCTGCGCGATCAGGCGATCTGCTCCGACTCGACGACGTGGATGCCCGGAGCCTGCGCGCGAGTCGCGGCCAATAGCGTGCGCGCCACTGCCTCGGTGGACACGGCGCGGTAGCGCCGCGGCAGCAGCGGCCGCAAAATCTTGGCGAAGACGAGCCCGACGCCCTCGCCCGGCCGGCTGTCGGGGCGCGGGCCGCCATCGAGCAACGACGGGCGGACCAACGTCAGCGAGGGATAGTCCAACTGGCTGATCGCCTGCTCCACTTCGCCCTTGACCCGGTTGTAGAAGACGCGCGAATCCACGGCAGCGCCCAGGGCCGTATTCAGCACGAAGGCGGTCGCCCCCGCCGAGCGCGCCAGCCTTGCCACGGCAAGCGGATAGTCATAATCGACGCGACGGAAGGCCGCCTGGGATCCTGCCTGCGCCATGGTCGTGCCCAGGGTGCAGATCACCGCATCGACGCTCCACCAGGGCGCGTCCGCCGGCAAGTGCTCAAAGTCGACGATCGGATTGTCCAGCCTGGCGGCCGCTGCGAGCGGCTTGCGCGTCGGTGCGATAAGGCAGTCGACGGCGGGATCGGCCAGCGCCTGGCGCAACACCTGTTGCCCGACCAGGCCGCTCGCGCCGACCAGCATCAATTTCATCGCCGCCACTGCGCGCGTCCGATTCCCCGTCCGATCGCGCGCTGCGCGGCACCCCCCGCTCGGACCTGATCAGAGGTGAATATAATGTTCGAGCTGCTCGATGATGAATTTCTGCTCGGATATCACGTCCTTGACCAGGTCGCCGATGGACAGGATGCCGACCACTTTGCCGCCTTCGATCACGGGAAGATGCCGCAGGCGCTTGCCCGTCATCAGCGCCATGCACTCCTCATTGGTCTGGTTCGGGGTAACGCAAACGACTTCCGCGGTCATGATTTCACGCACCAGCGTCGTGCCCGCGGACTTGCCCTTGACTTCGACCTTCCTCGTATAATCGCGCTCCGAAATTATGCCCACCAGACCAGAACCATCCATTACGAGCACCGCACCCACGCTTTTGTCGCCGAGCAGTTTGAGCGCGTCGAGTACCGGCACATCCGGCCCGATGGAAACCACGCCGGCCGGTTTCAGCTTCAATATCTGCGCCACTGTTTTCATTGGCTTTCTCCCTGTCGCGTCGCATTGTTCGAATATAGTGGTGCTGGCGGCTCAATTCCACGCCTGCGCCCCTACTCGCGTTCCGTAATAGTACGCTATCAGCCGCCGGCCCGGCTACTGGATCATGCGGGTGCCGGCATTGCATCTGCAGCCATCGCCGCCATCGGCATCGGCCAATGTGCCTAATTGGCCAGTCATTTGACAAGTTCGTACGAGGCCGTTAGTCTTCGGATCTAATCCGATCCGATGTCGGGGCGTTGCGCTCACCCGGCTACCTCGCCGCAGTTCGGCATCGATCCGGGTGCACCGATCAATCCTATAACCCCGGAGCAGGAGCCTGGAACATGGCAGAAGCCGTAAGCGTTTCGATAACCGACAACATCGCGGTAGTGATCATAGACAGCCCCCCGGTCAATGCCATGGCGCAAAACGTGCGCGCCGGATTGAAGCAGGCCTTTGTTGATCTGCGTACCCGCAAGGACGTGAAGGCCGTGGTGATCGGCTGCAAAGGCCGCACCTTCGTCGCCGGCGCCGACATAGGCGAATTCGACAGCGGCATCGCCGCCCCGGGCTACCACGAAGTGCTCGGGCTGATCGAGGACTGCACCTGGCCGGTGGTCGCGGCCGTGCACGGCACCGCGCTCGGCGGCGGCATGGAGATCGCGCTCGCCAGCCACTATCGCGTCGCGCAGGAGACGGCGCGCTTCGGCCTGCCCGAACTGACCCTGGGCATCATCCCCGGCGCGGGCGGAACCCAGCGCCTGCCGCGGCTGATTGCGCTGGATGCGGCGGCCGACCTGATGCTCTCGAGCAAGCCCATGCCCGCGGCGAAGGCGCGCGAACTCGGCCTGGTGGATGCAATAGTCAGCGGCGACATCATCGAAGGCGGCATCGCTTTTGCGCGCCAGCTCGTCGCCCGCGGGGCCGGGCCGCGGCGCACGCGCGATCAGGCCGTGCGCGGCGCCGAAAACGCTGTCGAGTTCATCGCAACCAAGCGCGCCCAGGTCGCCAAGACCATGCGCAACCGGCGCTCGCCGCTCGCCCTGCTCGACGCCCTGCAGGCGGCGACGACCCTGCCCTTCGACGAGGGGCTGAAGGCGGAGTCCGCCATATCCGACAAGCTGGTGCCGGCAACGGAGGCGCGCGCGCTGCGGCACCTGTTTTTCGCCGAGCGCGAGGTGCGAAAAATTCCCGGCCTCGCCACGACGGTCAAACCCCGGCCCGTCACCCGCGTGGGCATAGTCGGCGCCGGCACCATGGGCGGCGGCATTTCCATGTGTTACGCCAATGCCGGCGTGCCCGTGACCCTGCTCGACGCCGCGCAGGCCGCGCTGGACAAGGGGATGGCCACGATACGCAAGAACTACGAGCGCTCGGTCGCGCGCGGCAGCCTCAAGCCCGAGCAGCTGGAGCAGCGCATGCAGCTCATCACGCCGACGCTGGATTACAGCGCCCTCGCCGAGGCCGACCTGGTGATCGAAGCGGTGTTCGAAAACATGGCCCTGAAGAAGGAAATATTCGCCAAGCTCGATAAGGTCGTGCGCAAGGGCGCCGTGATCGGCACCAACACTTCGACCCTGGACATCGACGAGATCGCCGCGGTCACCAAGCGGCCAGAGGACGTGGTCGGGCTGCATTTCTTCAGTCCAGCCAATGTGATGCAACTGCTCGAAATCGTCCATGCCAAGCGCACCGCCCCGGACGTGTTGGTCACCGCCCTAGAAACCGCGAAGCAGATCAAGAAGACCGGCGTGGTGGCCAAGGTCTGCTACGGCTTCATCGGCAACCGCATGATGGACCCGTACGCGCGCGAAGCCGAGCACTGCCTGCTGGAGGGCGCGACGCCGGAGCAGGTCGACGGCGCGCTGGAGAAATTCGGCATGGCCATGGGCATCCTGGCGGTGTTCGACATGGCGGGCGTGGACATCGGCTACCTCACCCGGCTGGAGCGCAAGCACCTGCTGCCGGACGACCCAAGCTTTTACCGTCCCGACACCATGCTGAACGAGCGCGGCTGGCTGGGGCAGAAAGCCGGCCGCGGCTATTACCGCTACGACAGCGCGCGCAAGCGCACGCCCGATCCCGAGGTGGTCGAAATGCTCTGGGCGGAAGGCCAACGCCTGGGCGTCGAGCGCCGCCAGCCGAGCGAGCAGGAAATCCTGGAACGCTGCCTGTATGCGATGATCAACGAAGGCGCGCGCCTGCTCGAAGAAGGCATCGCCCTGCGCGCGAGCGACATCGACGTGGTGTATACCTCGGGCTATGGCTTTCCGCGCTACCGCGGCGGCCCGATGTTCTATGCCGATACCGTCGGCCTGAAAAAGATCTACGAGCGCATACTGGAATTCCAGCGTACGCTGGACGCGCAGTACTGGACGCCCGCTCCCCTGCTGCAGAAGCTGGCCCTGGCAGATTCGAGCTTCGCCGCTTGGCAGGCCGGCCGCAAAGACTGAACCAACCCGAATTCCGATACGGAGTACTCACCATGGCTAACGCATTCATCCCCTACGGCATCTACTGGTCCACGCCCTTCGCCAAGTGGCAGGGCTCGATCGCGCACCTGCACAGCCTGAAGCTGGCGGCAAACGTGGGCAGGCAATTCCTGCAGTCGAAGAACTTCCCGATGAAAAGCGTCGATCTGGGCGTGCTCGGCCTCACCAATCCGCAGCCGAGCAGCTTCTACGGCCTGCCCTGGGTGACGGGCATGATGGGCCTGGAGGGCGTCACCGGGCCGACGGTGCACCAGGCCTGCGCCACCAGCGCGCGCGCGCTGCAGATGGCCGCTCAGGAAATCGCCGAGGGCTCCGCCACGTGCGCGCTCGTGGTCACGGCCGACCGCATGTCCAACGGGCCGGTGGTGTATTACCCGGACGGCACCGCACCCGGCGGGCAGGGCATCACCGAGTCGTGGACGCTGGACAACTTCAACAAGGACCCGCACGCGAAGAACGCCATGATAGAAACGGGCGAAAACGTGGCGCGCAAGCAGGGCATCAGCACGCAAGAGCAGCACGAAGTGGTGCTGCAGCGCTACGCGCAGTATCAGAAGTCGCTCGCTGACGACCGCGCCTTCCAGCGCCGTTACATGGTCGACGTGAGCATTACCGACGCCGGCTTTCGCAAGCAGACCGGCACGCTCGCGGCCGACGAAGGCATATTCCACACCACGCCGGAGGCGCTGGCCAAGTTGAAGCCGGTGAAGCCCGATGGCACGGTCACGTTCGGTGGCCAGACGCATCCCGCCGACGGCAATGCCGGCGCGATCCTGACCACGCGCGAGCAGGCGCGGGAATTCGCCGTCGACCGCAACATCGAAGTGGAGTTGCTCGGCTTCGGCATGGCGCGCGTTGAAAAAGGCTATATGCCGATGGCGCCGGTGCCCGCCGCGCGGGCTGCGCTGAAATCGGCAGGCCTGGATTTCAAGGACGTGGACGCGGTGACGACCCACAATCCGTTCGCGGTCAATGACATCGTGTTCAACCGCGAGACCGGCTTTGCCCTGGAGAAGATGAACAACTACGGCTGCTCGCTGATCTGGGGACACCCGCAGGGTCCCACCGGAATGCGCAGCGTGATCGAACTGATCGAGGAACTGGTCCTGCGCGGCGGCGGTACCGGCCTGTTCACCGGCTGTGCCGCAGGCGACTCGGCCATGGCCTTGGTGTTGCGCGTGAGCGACCAGCGGCGCGCCTGAGTGCAGCGAGAAATCGACATTTCCTGAACAAATGCCATGCGCGAGCGCTCATCCGTCGAAGCTGCAGTCATCCGCCAGGCACGTGAGCATCCGCAGCGCGGTCAGGCAAAGGCGGCGGAGGAGCTGAACCGCCTCGGCTATACCATCTCGACCTCGGGGGTGCGCTATATCTGGCGCAAACACGGTCTGGAAACGGCGTACAAGCGGCTGAAGGCGCTGGAGAAGAGCAGCGGTGGTACCGCGCGCGAACTGACCGCGAGACAAAAAGCGCTGCTGCAGCGGGGCGACGTAACGCGCAAGCTCGCGCGCGCGTCGGGCGGGCAGCCGGCGGTAGGCGACGGCCTCGCGCCGGATGAGCGCCGCAGCCACATCCTGCTCGGCGCGGCCGAGCTCTTCGTCAATCAGGGCTACGGCGGCACCTCCATTCGCGACATCGCGCAGCGCACGGGTCTCCTGCCCGGATCGGTCTATCATTATTTTCCGGCGAAGGAAGATCTGTTCATAGCAGTGCATCGCGAAGGCTTTCGTCAGCTCATTGCGCGCGTCGAGGAGATCGTGCGCAACGAAACCGATCCCTGGCGCCGGATCGAATTGGCTTGCGCCGCGCATATCGAGGCGGCGGTCGGCGACAACTCGATCCACAAAATCACCGGCACCGGCCTGTTCTCGATACACGAGAAAGGCCTGCAGCGGCGCCTGCAGGCCGAGCGCGAACGCTACGATCGTATTTTTCGCCGGCTGGTCGACGATCTCGGTTTGCCGCGCACCATCGACCGGTCACTATTTCGGCTGGCGCTGCTGGGCGCGGTGAACTGGGCGCGGGTGTGGTACCGCAAAGGCAAGAAGAACCCGAAGGACATCGCCCGGGCCATGGTCAAAGTATTTCGGGGAAACTGGGCGCTGTAGCGGATCAGCGACGACGCGAAACACTCAAGCGCAGAAAGGAAACCTCAGAATGAGTAAAGCGGAAACACTGAGCACCGGCCAGGCTATCGCCAGATCGCTGATACGCAACGGCGTCGATACCATCTTCGGCATTCCCGGCGCGCACACCTACGATTTCATCGACGCGCTGCACGAATGCCGCGACAAGATACGTTTCATCGTCAACCGCCACGAGCAGGGCTCGGGCTACATGGCCTATGGCTACGCCAAGTCCACCGGCCGCGTGGGCGCGTTCACCGTCGTGCCGGGCCCGGGCGTGCTCAACGCGGGCGCCGCGCTGTGCACCGCCTACGGCGCCAACGCGCCGGTCCTGTGCATCACCGGCAACATCCAGTCCTACTATATCGGCCGCGGCCGCGGCATCCTGCACGAGCTGCCCGATCAGCTCGCAACCTTGCGCGGGCTGACCAAATGGTCCGAGCGCATCAACCATCCGACCGAAGCGCCGGGCGTCATGGGCGAGGCGTTCAAGCAGCTATCGAGCGGCCGCATCCGTCCGGTGGCGGTGGAAACGCCTTGGGACGTGTTCGGCGCCAAGGCGCTGGTTGATCTCGATGTGCCGATGGAAGTCGCGCCGCCGCCCGAGCCCGATCCGGACGCGATCGCGCGCGCGGTTGCCCTGTTGCGGGACGCGAAAAATCCGATGATCACCGTGGGCGGCGGCGCGATAGCCGCCCGCACCGAAGTGCAGGAGCTTGCCCGGCTGCTCCAGGCGCCGGTGACCTCGCACCGCAGCGGTCGCGGCATCGTCGGCGAGGACACGCCTTACGGCTTTTCCTGCGGCGCCGGCTACAAACCCTGGCTTGCGACCGACGTCCTGCTCGGCATAGGCACCCGGCTCGAGCTGCAATACCTGCGCTGGACCAAGCTCCCGCCCGGGCTCAAGGTGATACGCATAGACATCGACGCCACCGAGATGACGCGCCTCAAGCCCGACGTAGGCATCGTCACCGACGCGAAACTGGGCGCGCGCGCCCTGCTGGATGCATTCTCGGCGACGCTGGCGAAGCGGCCCTCGCGCGAGGAAGAGTTCACCGCGTTGAAGGCGCAGTTCCGGCAGGAGATCCAGAGAGTGCAGCCGCAGATGGGCTACCTCGACGCGATCCGCGAAGTGCTGCCGCGCGACGGCTTTTTCGTCGAGGAAGTTTCGCAGGTCGGCTTCGCGTCACGCTTCGGCTTTCCCGTGTACGAGCCGCGCACCTTCGTCACCGGCGGCTACCAGGACAACGTCGGCTTCGGCTTCATGACGGCGCTCGGGGTGAAAATCGCCAACCCGGACAAGCCCGTTGTGTCGATCACCGGCGACGGCGGCTTCATGTTCGGCGTGCAGGAACTCGCGACCGCAGTGCAATACGGCATCAATCTCGTCACCGTCGTGTTCAACAACGCGAGCTACGGCAATGTGCTGCGCGACCAGCGCAATGTCTACAAGGGGCGCGAGATCGGCTCGACGCTCACCAATCCGGATTTCGTCAAACTGGCCGAGAGCTTCGGCGCCACCGCATACCTGGCGAAAACGCCTGCCGAGCTGAAAGCGGCGCTGGAAAAAGGGTTTGCACAGTCCGGCCCAGTACTGATCGAGGTGCCTGTCGAGCGGGGGTCGGAGGTTTCACCCTGGCCGTTTCTGCATCCGAATTTGTAGAAAGGCGTCGCTTTGCGGGATTGGCGGGTTGCGGCAATCGCGCAGCCTGAAGCGCCGAAATCGACACACCCGGCCTAAAATGCCCAGGAACTGCAGACAGTTCTTCGCGCACGTGTTGTGCCGCCACGTGCGCAACTTCATGCGCCACAAGAAACGCCAGTTCCTCATTGGTGAATGCCCGCTGACGAAGGTAGGGTTCCGGGATAGTGATGAGTCCGTTTGGCTTGGCGGTCATCGTGTATTCAGCATCTCGCACCAGCAGCACCCGCCAGTTCAAGGCTCCTAGCCTCGGGCGTAGGACTTTGGCCTGCGTCACTATTGACTACAGGATTTTCTCGAGGGCCGTCTGCATCGGCGTATTACTGGCGAGCGCATGATTCTTGCTGAACTCGAGATACTCCTGCGCCGAAGCAACGTTCGCCACCGCCTGCACGGCTGCGTTGGTGTATAGAAACGTCTGTGCTCGCCCGGTAAGCAAGATCTGCGCTTGCGCCGAGACGGCCAAGCCCAAGAGCATCAATGCCACAACCCGTTTCATGATTCCCGAGTCCTGAATGTCGCTTCAGGAATAGGGCACATGCGGTGTGGCCGAGGCCATCGCTTGATTACGGGGCCAATACCTGGGCAGTTCCGCAACGCGAAACATGACTGGCGCCGTTCTCAATGACCTTCGTTTGTCGCGACGAACGACAGGGGCCGCGCATTGGCGACACCAATGCGCGCCACCGCACAGACCGGCGAACGCCCTAACGCCGATACTGCCGGCGTTCCACCATTGCAGAGAGCCTTGTCGCCCTGATGCAGCGAGGCCTTCCCCAGCCGGGTCGCTCGCTGCCGGGTACGCGCCCGCCGGGCCTCGCAACCAACAGGAAAACTCCCATGCCGCTCAATTCAATTGCCGCCAACTTGGCCGTGGATGCATTGACCGCGCGCGATGACGCGCTGGATGCGCAAAGCGCGCACGAAGCCAACCGATCTCCGGAAACGACGCGCCTGCGCGCGAGCACCAGGCGCAGAGCCAAGCGGACGTGGGCCAGCGCCGAGAGCGCGTACGCGCGCGCCAAGGCAACGGAGGCCTAGTTGGTGACCGATGTTTTCCCCGTGGGCAAAGGCCATGATTGCCGCGCGCAAAATATTCGTGCCGTTACCCGATGGAGGATTTCCAATGCTTAACCACGAATTGCGACAGAAAGACGGGATACTGGTGCTGCATCCCGAAGGGCCGATTGAAGCGGCAGATTTTACGACGCTGGCGAGCGACGTCGATGCTTATCTGGAACGACATGGGACGCTGCGCGCGGTATTGATTCGCGCAACATCGTTTCCCGGCTGGAAGGACTTCGGTGCGCTGCTCGCTCATCTGAAGTTTCTCAAAGAGCATCTTAAGAGAATTGAAAAAGTGGCGGTCGTTGCGGACGGCGTCGTTGCGACGTTAATGCCGAACATCGCAAACCATTTCGTCCACGCGCAGGTGCAGCATTTCGCCCTCGCGCGCGAGGGCGCCGCGTGGGCATGGATTGAGCAAGGCGGGGACGCGCAAATGCGCCCGGCCGCGTAAGCGACCGACATGACGACTAACTTCTGCACGCCTGGCCGCCCGCGAACGACCGGTTTAAAGCAGGGTCACGAGTGGGCAGAATTGGCCGCGAGTCACCTATCAGCGACCGATTAGTGGCTATGTAGCTTGGTCTAGTAGGATGGGACGCTCATATCGCAGCAAGCAGTCGTGTTCCTTCTTTACCACCGCGTAGCACTCGCATGCGCGCTTCTCCAGCTGCAAGTTCGCAAATGAATTGCCGCCTGAGCTAATAAAGCCGCCCCAAGAAATCCAGATAGTTCTGGCGACAATTTCCACAGTAGTAGCGTTTGCTGCCAATCAAAGCGCGCATGACTATTGTCCTGCCGATTCGCTCCAGGGTGTCGCCGCACCCGGGACACTTGACTAGGTCACTGTTGTCGTCGGCCGACGTATTTGTCGTCGCCACACTCGGAAACGCATCTAAATCATTCAACTCCGAAATGGCAATATCGATTTCTTCGCGTCGTTCAGCTTTTGTCTTTGTTGTGTCCATATCTCACCAGATCGAGACTCAAGGATCGGAAAAAATAGCACGCTACCGGCGGGACGTATGTGCGGTGTCGCGCATTGCGTCGCTATTGACGTGGCCGCTCATTTGCACAAGCCGGGCCACACCAAGTCGAAACGATCCACAAGTAGTTTCTTGTCGATAGCCAGTGCGCGCAACAGGGTTTGCTCCACAGATGTCCGCCGCCTGGCACTAGCCTCGATTTCCGCTATTGGCCGGCTGCCGCCGGTAGCGGCAGGCTACTCCAGACCAACTGCGCAAGCGGCAGCCAAGTTGGCGAGTTCGGCCAGAAGCAAGAGTGGCGTGTCGAGCCAGCTTTGTGATAGTTCGCGTGGGACGCTATGTGTGCTACCGAACAGAACTACCGATATTTTGCGGGTAGCGTTTTACCCTAATTGCGTGTTTTCCCCGCTGAAGGCCTCCTATGCCGCTCAACTTTCTGCTCGCGTTTCTTTTCCACCATCCGAAGTATCCCCTTGGGGTACCCATTGCCAAATTCGCGGAATTCGCAGGAGTCACCCCGGTTGAGGCAGACCAGGCGCTGCGCCGACTTGCGAAACGCAAGGCGTCCCTGCTTCGCGTAAGTAAGCACCCGGACATTCCGCGGGAGCGAGTTGTCACCTTGACCCAGTGGGGTCACCTCCGCTTTGGCTCGCACCCATGCCTTATGGTGGGTAATGGCGAAACAAGCGCAAACCACCCTAACGAAAGGACGGACCCGTCCCATGCAGACACTCAGACAATATAGGCCTGTGCAATCGCAATCCAAAATAGTTTGGCGGTTCTTCGCGGACGCCTCTCATCAGTGGCAGTGGCAACAGCTGGCTTTTGACGGGACAATCGTCGGCCATTCCAAAACAGGTTTTGCGCAGTATGAAGCCTGCGTAACCAATGCGGCGAAACATGGATACATGGCGATCCCGGCCAAGCCCAGGGGCGGCTCACCGAACACGAGCCAGTTGCCGGTAAGCCCGTTCAGAGCCGTCTTTGAGCACAGAGAAAGCACCCCGGCAGAAGAAAGCATCAACACCGGCTGATTGCACTGATTGCCAAGCCGCGCCAGAACAGGGAAACGCGCCTCGCAGAATCTTGCTTCATATCCGAGATATCGCACAGAGCAAGCGGAGGCGACAGCGGATAATTCAATCTCCTCCCCCGCCAATCGTTTCTCCTCCTCCTTTTTCGTTTGGCGGATTCCAGCCCCCGGTTATGCGCATTTCCGGGGGCGAAGCGGCTTCAGAGCACCGCTATCTCGACATCCAACACACAGTGCTGTACCTTCCCCGCGTATCCGGATATGCGGGCTGACCGTACTCGCTGGAGCACAAAATGACCAAGCCGATCTATGTCCTCAATGGGCCGAACCTCAATCGCCTAGGCACCCGCGAACCTGAAATCTACGGCAAGACGACCCTGGCCGAGGTTGAAGCCATGTGCCGAAAGGCTGCCGGCGCCCGGCCGATCGAATTCAGGCAAACGAATGCGGAACACCAACTCGTCGAGTGGATCCACGAGGCCATCGACGCGGGCTCAGGTGTCGTCATCAATCCCGCGGGGCTGAGCTTTCGCTCCATTCCGGTGCTGGATGCACTGAAAATGTTTCCCGGCCCCATCATCGAGCTGCATATCAGCAACATCCATCGTCGCGAGGAGATTTACCAGCATTCGCTGATGTCGAAGGTCGCCACGGCCGTCATCATGGGCCTGGGACCCGACGGCTATGCCACGGCGGTTTCGGCCATGGTGCGGCTGCTGGAAAAGTAAGGCTCGTAGCGCGTCGAGTCAGGCGCGCGCCGCTTCCTCTATCGTTTCCTGCAGCGCGTTGTCGACCACCAGCGGCGTCTCGAAATAGCGGATCACCGGTACGCTGCCGAAGGTCTGCATTACGCCGCGGCGCCATTCCTCGCCATGCGCCGCCTGCGCGGCCGCCTTGTTCTTCCACAGATAGAAAGCGCCCGTCTGCCTGGCCTCGGCATCGTAGACGAAAGTCTTGCGGATCAGGTCGGGCGCCGCGCGCCATTTCGGCGCAACCGCGCGCATCGAGGCCACGACTTCGTCGCGGGTCATATTCCTGGGAATGTCGAACAGCACATATTCCGTGATCATTTTCTTCTCCCGCGGGCGAAAGCAGCGCCCGCGCTCCATGGATAGGCCGGGTCCGTTATGATCCACGCTAAAGTGCCGGCGCGCAAACCCGCCGGCGAACCCTCGGAGAAATAAATGTCCGCTCTTGCACCTCTCGAACAGTCCGTGCTTCCTGCCGGCATACGCTCGCGCTTCGTCGACAACGTCAACGGCCTCAGGATGCACCTGCTGGAAGCCGGGTTCGAGGACGGCAACCGGCCCTGCGTGCTGCTGCTGCACGGCTTCCCCGAACTCGCCTACAGCTGGAGAAAAGTAATGCTGCCGCTGGCGCAAGCCGGCTTCCATGTGATCGCCCCGGACCAGCGGGGCTACGGCCGCACCACCGGCTGGGACGCGAACTACGACGGCGATCTCGCATCCTTTCGCCTGCTCAACCTCGTGCGTGATGCCCTGGGCCTGGTGTTTGCGCTCGGATATCGCTCGGTGGCCGCAGTCGTGGGGCACGATTTCGGCTCGCCCGTCGCTGCCTGGTGCGCGCTGGTGCGGCCGGACGTGTTCCGCTCGGTGGCGCTGATGAGCGCGCCCTTCGCCGGTCCGCCGCCGCTGCCTTTCGACACCGCCCGCGACACGGCGCCCAGGCCGGCCGCGACCGGCCTCGCCGATCCCGGCATGAATGCGGCGCTGGCCAAGCTGCAACCCCCGCGCAAGCACTACCAGTGGTACTACTCGACGCGCGAGGCCGATGCCGACATGCACCGCTGTCCGCAGGGCGTGCACGCCTTCCTGCGCGCCTACTACCATTGCAAGAGCGCGGACTGGAAACAGAACAATCCTCGCCCGCTCAAGTCGTGGAGCGCCGCGGAACTCGCCCAGCTGCCCACTTACTACGTCATGCATCTCGACCAGAACATGGCGCAGACCGTGGCGCCGCAGATGCCCTCGGCGGTCGAGATCGCGGCCTGCGCCTGGCTGCCCGAGAACGAGCTCGCGGTGTACAGCGCCGAGTACGGCCGCACCGGCTTCCAGGGCGGGCTGCAGTGGTATCGCTGCGCCACCAACGCGGTGTTCACATGCGAACTGCAGGTCTTCTCCGGCCGCAGCATAGACGTGCCCTCCTGCTTCGTCGCCGGAAGCAGCGACTGGGGCACCTACCAGAAACCGGGGGACTTCGAGAAAATGCAAAGCACTGCATGCACCCGCATGCTGGGCTGTCACCTCGTGGACGGTGCAGGCCACTGGGTGCAGCAGGAGCAGCCGCGGCAGGTGAGCGAGCTGTTGCTCAGCTTCCTGCGGCAGCAGGCCGGGCTAGGCCGGGCATCCTGAATCCAGCGGCGATTATTCGTTCAGCAGGTCTTGGCGGCGCGGCAGGCGGCTACTGCTGGCGCGGCAGAGATCACGGGCCGGCCCTCCTTGGCCCAGGCCACGATGCCGCTCTTCACGTTGTAGACCTTTGCATAGCCCGCCCGCTGGGACAGGAACTGGCTCAGCGCTTTGGTGCGATTGCCCGTGCGGCAGATGACGATCAGCGGCTCGCCGGGCTTGGAAATGACGCCTGCCCTTTGCAGCCATGTGGCCGGATCGGCGTTGCCGCGCTCGTCGAAAAACGTCAGCAAGTGGCTGCCGGGGACGATGCCGGTTTGCTCCCACTCCGGTCGGGTGCGGATGTCGATCACCGGAACGCCCGCCGCGGCCAGCTTCGCCAGCTCGGCGTTGTCGATGTCGATGACCTCGGCGCGGGCGGAGAAGGCGGCGATGACCAGTCCGACGCCGGCCAGCAGGCGGCGCATGAAATTCAAGTTGAAAAAATAGGTGGTATGCATATTGATCTCGTATCAGTCGAGAGTTGAGAGAAAAGGCACCGATTTCGATAAATGGCGAGAATGCATCCGCGGGGGGATCAACAAGGGGGGATGCATCCCCCCTTGTTCGTGGGATAAGGGCTTTTCCCCCGCCGGAGACACTTCGCTTGGTTCCGACTTGTCCGGCTTAGGTCTTGGCTTTCTCCAGCCCGCCGACGTAGAACCTGTTCCAGGTCGGGCTGATGATGAGTTCGTTGACGCAGGCGCGCGGCGGCAGGCTGACGAGGTACAGTAAGGTCTGGCCCAGATCCTCCGCCTGCAGCATTTTTTCGCGGTCTTCCTGCGTCGGCGGCACAGGGCGCTTCTCGAGTATCGGCGTCGCCACCTCGCCCGGCAGCACTGAGGTCGCGCGTATGCCGTGTATGCACTCTTCGGCGTTGATCGACTCCGACAGCGCGATCACGGCCCGCTTGGTTGCGTTGTAGGCCGGCCCGGTGAGCGTGCTCGCGTAGCGGCCGGCCCAGGACGACACGTTGATGATCAGCCCGTCCTTCTGCGCGCGCATCGCCGGCAGCACCGCGTGACAGCAATAGAACAAACCGGACAGGTTGATCGCGACGACATCGTCCCAGCCTTCGACCTCAACGTTATGCCAGTTGCGCTTGCCCAGATTGGTGCCGGCGCTGTTGATTAGGATGTCGATGCGCTTGTGCCGGCCGAGTATATCCTTGGCCGCCTGCGCCACCGCTTTGCGGTCGGAGACTTCCAACTGCACCACTTCCGCGCTGCCCTCGGCCTGCACCTGCTTCAGCGCCGACGCATTGGTCGCCTTGTTGCGGCCGCTGATCACCACGTGCGCGCCGGCGCGCGCGAGCTCCATCGCGCCCGCAAGCCCGATGCCGCTGCCGCCGCCGGTAATCCATGCCACTTTGCCTTTCAAGCTCATGCTGACTCCTTGGATAATTTCAATATGTTTCGTTACCGTGCGCGCACCGGTGTAGCAGCGACGCGGCAGTGATGAAACTTGCGCGGACGGCGGCCCGTCCGCGCGGATCGTCGATTGCGCAGGGATGAAAAGCGTATCCCTGCGCAATCGACGATCTTGTATAAACCCCTAAGCCGACCTTGTTTTCAACCGTAACCGTGATTTCTGTACGGATACGCTTTTCATCCGTACAGAAATCACGGTTGGCGCGCGCAGCGCGCAAATCCTTTGGCGGCACGTGGTACAGCGGAAAAGATACTGTCCATAGCCGCCTCGAGACCTACCTCTTCTGATACTGCGCCGCGCCGAACAGCATCGCCTTTGCCTTGTCGTCAATCAGCGGCCGGCGCCGGTCGGCCAGCACCGCCAGGCCGCGCTGCACTGCCGGCCGCGCGGCGATGCCGTCGAACCAGCGCTTCACATGCGGGTACTCGTCCATTTCCACGCCCTGGTTTTTGTACGAACGCAGCCAGGGCATGATGGCCATGTCGGCAATGGTGTATTCATCGCAGGCGATGAACTTGCTCTCCGCGAGGCGCCGGTCCATCACGCCGTAGAGCCGGTTCGCTTCCTTGGCGTAGCGCTGCATGGCGTAGGGAATCTTCTCCGGCGCATAGATGAGGAAATGGTGCGCCTGGCCCAGCATCGGCCCGACGCCGCCCATCTGGAACATCAGCCATTGCAGCGTGGACCAGCGGTCGCGGATGTCCTCGGGCAGGAACTTCCCGGTCTTGGAGGCGAGATAGAGCAGCATCGCGCCCGACTCGAACATGGATATCGGTTTTCCGTCCGGGCCGTCGTAATCGATCATCGCCGGCATTTTGTTGTTGGGGCTGATCTTGAGGAACTCGGGCCTGAACTGGTCGCCCGCGCCGATATCGATCGGGTGTACGCGGTAGGGCAGGCCGGTTTCTTCCAGCATGATATGAATCTTGTGGCCGTTCGGCGTCGGCCAGGAATACAGGTCGATCATGGTTGCTATCCTTTTTGTCAGGTTGGCGCTTGCTAGATCAGCTTGACCAACTGCTTGCCGAAGTTCTGCCCCTTCAACAAACCGATGAAGGCCTTGGGCGCGCTCTCCAGGCCGTGTGCCACGGTCTCGCGGTATTTCAGCTTGCCCGTGGCCACCCAGTCGGCAAGGTCCTTCAGCGCCGGAGGCCACAGATTCAGCCGGTCGCTGACGATGAAGCCCTGCACCTTGATGCGATTGGTCAGTATCGCCTGGAAGGTCTTCACGCCGTAGGGCTCGGTGGCGTTGTACTGCGAAATCAGGCCGCACACGGCGATGCGCGAAAACGCGTTCGTGCGCTTCAGCACCGCGTCGAGGATTTCGCCGCCCACGTTCTCGAAATAGCAGTCTATGCCGTCGGGCGTGGCAGCCTTCAGATCCTGGTTCAGCCTGCCGGCCTTGTAGTCGACGCAGGCGTCAAAACCCAATTCGTTCACCACGTAGTCGCATTTTTCCTTGCCGCCGGCGATGCCCACGGCGCGGCAGCCCTTCAACTTGGCGATCTGTCCCACCGCGCTGCCGACGGCACCCGAGGCCGCGGACACCACCACGGTCTCGCCCGCCTTCGGCTGGCAAATGTCGAGCAATCCGACCCAGGCGGTGACCCCGGGCATGCCGATTACGCCGAGGTAGGCCGACATGGGCACCTTGCTCGCATCCACCTTGTTCACCCCGGTTCCGTCCGAGCAGCCGTACTGCTGCCAGCCGTAAGCGCCGGTGACGATATCGCCGACCTTGAATTTCGGGTTCTTCGATTCGATCACTTCGCCCACCGTGCCGCCGACCATGACCTGATCGATTTCCTGCTTGGCCGCATAGGACTTGGTGTCGTTCATGCGCCCGCGCATGTACGGGTCGAGCGAGAGATAGTGGTTGCGCACCAGGATCTGCCCTTCCGCCGGCTTGGCGACGGGCGTGTTCACGATCTTGAAATTCTCTTCCGTCACCCAGCCTACGGGGCGGCTGGCGAGCAGGACTTGCATGTTGGTAGCCATGGGCACCTCGATAAATTAGAGCCTGTTTCAAAATGAGGGGATACCTCCCCTCAGACTCCCCTAAAGCGGAGGCCATTTCGTCAATTCTGAAATAGCCTCTTAGGAGTTGCGATGTTGCGCGGACGAAACGCCGTCCGCGCGGATCGTTGATTGCGCACGGATGAAAAGCGTATCCGTGCGCAATCAACGATCTTGTTTATGAACCCTACGCAGTCCTTGTTTTTAATCATAACCGCGATTTCTGTACGGATGCGCTTTTCATCCGTACAGAAATCGCGGTTGGCGCGCGCAGCGCGCAAAGTCAGCGTTCTATTTTCTACGCGGCGCTGGCGAAGCGCTCGGAATGATGATCCACGTCGCCCAGGGTGGCGTTGATCATGGTCAGGCGCTTGGCGTAATGGCCGGCGGCAAGCTCGTTGCTTACGCCCATGCCGCCATGCAACTGGATCGCCTCCTCGCTGATGTGGCGGCCGGAGCGGCCGATTTGGATCTTGGCCGCCGAAACCGTGCGCTTGCGCTCGTTCGGATCCTCCGACTGCACCTTTACTGAAGCGAGCAGGGCGAGCGAGCGCGACTGCTCGCAGTGGATCATCATGTCCACGGCGCGGTGCTGCAGGGCCTGAAAGCTGCCTATCGGCCGGCCGAACTGCTGCCGCGTCTTCAGGTATTCGTAGGTGGCGGCGTTCAGCGCTTCCATCGCACCCACCGCTTCGGCGCACAGCGCCGACACGGCGAAATCGGCAGCGCGCTCGAGCAACGGCAGCGCCGCATCGACTTCGCCCAGTACGCCATCGGCGCCGACCTTGACGTTCGCGAACTTGATTTCCGCGGCGCGCATGCCGTCGATGGTGCGATAGCCCTGCACCGCGACGCCAGCGCTTTTTCTGTCCACCAGGAACAGGCTGATGCCTTTTGCATCGCGCGCGCCGCCCGCGGTGCGCGCGGACACCACCAGCTTGTCCGCACTCTCGCCGTGCAGCACGACCGCCTTGTGGCCGTTCAACACATAGCCTGCGCCATCGCGCTTGGCCGCGGTCTCGACGCAATTGAGCTCGTAGCGGGATTTTGGCTCGCCCAGCGCGGCTGCGAGCAAGAGCTTGCCTTGCACCACTTCGGACAGGATCGCCTGCTTCTGCGCCTCGCTGCCGCCGAGGTCGATCAGGCTGCCGCCGACGACGACCGTGGAAAAATACGGCTCGACCACCATGCCGCGGCCGAGTTCGGTCATCACCAGCATGGTATCGACGGAACTGCCGCCGAAGCCGCCGTGCGCTTCGTCGAAAGCCACGCCGAGCAGGCCCATTTCGGCGAACTGCGCCCACACCTTGTCGGAAAAACCCTGCTTCGAGGCGATGATCGCCTTGCGCGCTTCGAAGCCGTATTCCTTGGCTATGTATTTCTGCAGGCTGTCGCGCAGTTGCTGCTGTTCGTCGCTGTATATGAAGTCCATGGTCAGAGCCCCAGTACCATTTGCGAAATGATGTTGCGTTGGATCTCGTTCGAACCGCCGTAGATCGAGGTCTTGCGGTAATTGAAATAAACCGCGGCGGCCGCAGCGGCATATTCGGGCCCGACCGACTCGCCTTTCCAGTTGCCGTCGCGAACCTCCGGCCGGAACGGCAGCGCGTACGGCCCCACCGCCTCCATCGTCAGTTCGGTCAGCGCCTGCTGAATGTCCGTGCCCTTGATCTTGAGGATGGAGGCCTCGGGGCCAGGCTTGGTGCGCGACGAGAGCACGCGCAGCAGCGTTATTTCGAGGGCCATCAGCTCGACTTCCACCGCGGTGATGCGGTCGCGGAAACGCGGATCCTGCATCAGCGGCTTGCCATTGCGCAGTTCCTTCGCCGCAATCGCCTTCAATTGCTCCAGCTCGCGCTTGGATTCGCCCACGCGGGCGATGCCGGTGCGCTCATGGCCGAGCAGGAACTTGGCGTAGGTCCAGCCCTTGCCCTCTTCGCCCACCATGTTCTGCGCCGGCACCTTGACGTTGTCGAAGAACACCTCATTCACCTCGTGCTCTTCGTCCAGGGTGATGATCGGGCGCACGGTGACGCCGGGCAAGGTCATGTCGATCAGGAGAAAGGAAATGCCCTCCTGCTTTTTCACCGTGGTGTCGGTGCGCACCAGGCAGAAAATCATGTTCGCGTACTGGCCCAGCGTGGTCCAGGTCTTCTGGCCGTCGACGATATAGTGATCGCCCTGGCGCACTGCCTTGGTCTTGACCGAAGCCAGGTCGGAGCCCGAGCCGGGCTCGCTGTAGCCCTGCGCCCACCAGTCCTCCGAGGACAGGATGCGCGGCAGGTAATATTCCTTCTGCCATTTGCTGCCGAAGTTCTGGATTACCGGCGCCACCATCACCAGGCCGAAGGGCATCACGCGCGGCGCGCCGGCGTAGCCGCATTCCTCGTCGAATATATGCTGCTGGATCGGCGTCCAGGCGCAGCCGCCGTACTCCTTCGGCCAATTGGGAGCAACCCAGCCTTTTTTGTAGAGGATCTTCTGCCAGCGCACCCAGTCGTCCTTGACCAAACGCTTGTGGTGCAGCACCTTTTCGCCGATGTCCTTGGGCAGATTTTCGTGCACGAAACTGCGCACGTCTTCGCGAAACGCCTGTTCTTCCTTGGTGTAATTGAGATCCATGGGGGGAGTCCTTCGGATGGCGCGATTGACAAATTTTATTATATCACCGGGCGCTTGCTTTCCATCCGCGCCCGGCTTTTCAGCCGGTCGAAAGCCCCTGTTCGGAACTGGGTTTTGCCAGCCACGACTTCGATCTGCTATGTTGGCATTGCTTACATCGCACAAAGACCAGACCACATGACCGCAATGCTTGATGTGCAGACCCGGGACGGCGTATTGCTGCTGACCATAGACAACCCGGAGCAGAGGAACGCGCTTATGCCGGAACTCAGCCGCGCGGCGGCCGAAGCGCTGCGCGCGGCCGCCGCAGATTCCGCCGTGGGCGCCGCAGTGCTGACTGGAACGGGCGCGCATTTCTGCAGCGGCGGCAACCTCGCCAGCCTGCGCGAATTCCAGGACAAACCGCGCGCGGCCATCGTCGCGCGCATCGGCGTGTTGAACGAGCTGATACGCAGCATGCGCCAGTTTCCCAAACCCATCATCGCCGCGGTCGAGGGCAACGCCGCCGGCGCCGGCTTCTCGCTCGCGCTCGCCTGCGACCTGATCGTGGCGGCGCGCAATGCGCGCTTCACCATGGCCTACGTGAAAATCGGCCTGTCGCCCGACGGCGCGCCCAGCCTGCTGCTGCCGCGCGCGCTGCCGCTGCAGCTTGCGAGCGAGCTGCTGATGGAAGGCGCTCCCATGGGCGCCGAGCGCCTGCACCAGGCCGGCGTTGTCAATCGGCTGGTTAAGCGGGGCCATGCGCTGGCAGAAGCCGAGGCCTGGGCAGCGAAGCTGGCACAGGGCGCGACCGGCGCCATCGGGCGGATCAAGCGCCTGCTCAACCAATCGGTCTGCCCCGAGCTTGCGACCCACCTGGAACTGGAGCGCGAGTCCTTCTCGCAGTTGCTGCACCAGCCCGAAGCGCAGGAGGGCATCGCCGCCTTTCTCGAAAAGCGTCCGGCGAAATTTCCGAAATAGAAATAATAATAGGCCATTTCAGAATCAACGAAATGGCCCCGATTTAGCGGAGCACGAGGGGAGGTATCCCCTCGTTTTGAAATGAATGCTAAGGAGCAAGACATGAGCGGACCGTTGGCCGGGGTGAAGGTGCTGGAAATCGCAGGCATAGGACCCGGCCCCTTTTGCGGCATGCTGCTCGCCGACATGGGCGCCGACGTACTGCGCGTCGACCGCCTGCAAGCGAACGATCTGGGACTGCCGGTGGAGCCGAAGTACGACATCATGTCGCGCGGCCGGCGCTCGATCGCACTCGATCTGAAGCTGGAGGCATCGATCGAGGCGGTGCTCGAACTCGCGGCCAAGGCGGACGCGCTGATCGAGGGTTTCCGCCCCGGCGTCACCGAGCGCCTCGGCCTGGGCCCCGAAGCGTGCCTCGCGCGCAATCCGCGCCTGGTATACGGGCGCATCACCGGCTGGGGTCAGGACGGACCGCTGGCGCAGGCTGCCGGCCACGACATCAACTACATCGCGCTGTCGGGCGCGCTGCATGCGATCGGGCGCAAGGGCGAGGCGCCAATGCCCCCGCTCAATCTGGTAGGCGATTTCGGCGGCGGCGGCATGGTGCTCGCCTTCGGCATCGCCTGCGCCCTGTTCGAGGCGCGCGCCTCGGGCCAAGGCCAGGTGATAGACGCCGCGATGAGCGAGGGCGCGGCCAGCCTGATGGCGATGTTCTACGGGCGCATGGCAGCGGGCCACTGGCGCGATCAGCGCGGCGTCAACGTGCTCGACACCGGCGCGCCCTGGTACGACGCGTACGAGACCGCTGACGGCAAGCATGTCGCCATAGGTTCCATTGAGGGGCGTTTCTACGCCGAACTGCTGGCGCGGCTGGGCCTGGACGCGGCCTCGCTGCCGGAACAATTCGACTACCAGCGCTGGCCCGAGCTGCGCGCCGCGTTCTCTAGCGCGTTCAAGAGCAAGACCCGGGACGAGTGGTGCCGGGAGATGGAAGGCTCGGACGTGTGCTTCGCGCCGGTATTGTCGCTGACCGAAGCGCCGCAACACCCGCACAACCGCGCGCGCAACGCTTTCGTGGACATAGACGGCGTGACCCAGCCCGCGCCGGTGCCGCGCTACTCGCGCACCCCGGGCGCGATAGCGCGCGGCGCGCCGCGCCGCGGCGAAGGCGGCGCGCAGGCGCTCGCAGACTGGGGGTTCGGTGAGACCGAAATCGCAGGCTTTCGCGCGCGCGGCGCGCTGATGCTCGACGGCTGATCGCGCGCCTCGAGCTCAGCCCGGTCTCGCCGCACCCCCGCTGCCGGCCAGGGCCAGCCGCAGCGCCTGCTTCCACACTCTTTGCTTGTATGTGCGCGACATGGAGGCGTTGGCCGGGCTGGTCGAGGGCAGCCGCCGATAGTGTGACGGTCCAAGTCCGTCCGTGAGCAAAGGCAGCACGTGCTTGCGATAGCAGGCCTCGGCTTTGGCGCCGTTGAAGAACACCTGCACAATCCGCGGATGGGCGCGGTAGAACGACACGAAATCATTGGCGCTGGCCGTGGCATCGTCGATCGCGGAATCCAGGCTGCCTGCGCGCGCGCAGGTTGCAAGCACGTCCCACAGCGCAACGCCGCAGGTTTTCAGGGCCTGGGCTCTGGCCGCGTAAGGGGCTGCGGGGCCCGCGCCGCTGACTTCCCCGAGGATGCGCCAGAACAGGTTTTGCGCATGCGCATAGTATTGCCCGGCGGCAAGCGATGCTTCCCCCGGCATGCTGCCGAGGATCAGAATGCGCGCTTTCTTATCCGCTATCGGTTGGAAGCTTTGAACATGTGCCATCGCGTCATTGCTTTTGCTGCAGCGTGCCCGGCAGCTTCAGCGGCGGCTCTTTCGGCAGATCCCTGCCGCTGAATATCAGCCACCAGAAGAACCAGGCGACGAGTGCGGCCAGTATCCCGCAAACGATCAGAATCCTGCGCAATGTCCGGCGCTCGGCGATCTCAGCCTCTTCCATCCGGTCCAGCGCCTTGCGCACCTTGCGCAGGGCCGTCTGCTCGGTCGTGCGCTGCGCGTGCTCCTCGATTGCAGCGCGGTCGATATCGTTCGGTGTCTCGGCGCCCATGTCGCCCCCCCAGGATCAAAGTCGGAACCTTTAGTGCAGGAATGCGGTCCGGGCGTATCCCGGCCGGCGTCTGCGCCAGCGCGGGGCGCCAGATCGCTGGCGCAAAGGCGCTCCTGTTCAACGCCCCGGCCAGAACCTTACCAGTTCGTGCACTTCGTGGTTGTAGCGCTTCCCGTCGAAATTATCGATATATTCGTAGCGCACCGCATTGCGGACCTCCGGTGCGTACCAGAGCGTGTCTTCGATCGTGCCGTCCCAGAAACCGCCGGGCCCCCTCGCGTCGTACCTTCCCTCCATGCGCAGCTTCAGCGCAAGGTAGTTCCCGGCAGGCACGGTCACCATCTCCCAACCCACCGCCCTGCCCTGCAGATAGGCGGTCACTTCCACTCCCGGCTGCTTCGTATTCGACAGCGTGACTTTTCCACTCCAGGTCTTGCCCACGTAGAGCGGAAAGCTGTAGTTCGGATAAAACGGCTCGGCCTTCTGCGTGAACGCCGGCGCTTCGATGCGCACGAGATTGAACGCGGTCGTACGCAGTATCTTCGCGACGCTGCTGCCGTCGAGGCTCGAGGATTCCATCACGATGCCGCCCGCGTCGGAGCGCTTCACCACGTTGACGGAGACTTCCTCAAGCGAGCCTTTCCAGCCATCAATTTTGTTGAACATCCAGGTGTCGCCGACGCGCACGCCCGGGGACTCGATCCTGCGGGCGTCGCCCTGCGCGAACGCGGGCGCGGCGGCGAATAGGCATAGCAGCAGCGCGATCAGCTTGCGCATCGCCGGCCTACTGCGCCGCGCTGAGGTACTTCGTCGCCTCGGCGTGGCCCGGCACGCGCTCGAGCACCTGCGCGTATAGCTCGCGTGCCTTGCGCACGTTGCGCAAGGCCGATTCCGCGCGCGCCCAGTAGACGAGCAGCGTCGCGTCGGTCGGATAGCGGGAGGACACCTCGGCAGCGTGCTTGGCAAGCTCGCCCCAGCGCGAAGTGGCTTCCTCGCAGACCATGATGCGCACATGCGCGGTGTAGTTCCACGGGCTGTCGGCGAGCACCTTGCGCCCGGTCTTGATCGCGTCGGCCCAGCGATACTGCGCCATCTGCGGCAGCATCACTCCGAGCGCCGCCTCGATCGAGCGTGGATTGAGCGTGAGCGAGCGCTGGTAGAGCGCCTCGGCTTCAGGGTAGCGGCCCTGCAGATAGGTGAGCCAGGCGGTGCGGATCAGCGCGAACTGGTGCACCGGCTCGCGCGTCGCCAGCGGCGCGATCTGAGCCAGGGCGTCGGCGTAGCGGCCTATGCCTTCGAGCCGGTACGACTCGGACCAGGGATCGGCCTGCGCGTGCGCGGCGACGGCGATCGCGAGGCCCGCGGCGAGCGCCGCGAATCGGCGCAATGCGTTAGCGTGTTTCATCGTTTGCTGCCCTCCAGTTGGTTGGTGTGGCTAATGCTGGTCTGACCCGAGTTGGCGGGTGCAAGCGCCGTTTCGTCCAATATAGCTTCCCATACGCGGCCGAACATCTGCATGCGCAGCCGCGTGACGCCGCGACCCGGCGCGATCCAGGCGCTCGTCGCCGCACGCCAGGTGAGGCCAGGCAGCGGGCTGAAGCGATGCTCGCCGTCCTGCCGCCACGCGTGTTCGGATTCGTCCCACTGCCTGCGGTAGGTGCTGTCGCAGCCCGCCCCGAGCGGCCGCGCCAGTGCAGCCGCGGCACGCCGC
>JACZJU010000068.1 GCA_014860395.1 Burkholderiales bacterium
AAGTGCCAGAAGATCGCGAACAGCCACAAGCCGATCAGTGTCCAGGCCGCGGTCGTGTGCAGGTCGGCCGCCTTTTCCCAGCCCAGCAGCGTGTAGCTGCCATGGATCTCGAAGCCCGTCAGCAGCATGAAGATGATGAGCCCGGCCTGCGCCCAATGCCAGAAACGTTCGAAGCGCTTGAAGATATAGATGCGTGCCACGATGGACCCCTTTCAATGCTTGCGTTTGGAGAAGAACACGCGGCCCAGGCCGTGGATGAGCACGCCTAGCAGCGTCAGCACAGCGATGGCCCAGCCGGCGGTGTCGAGCCAGCGGGCGTGATCGCCAGCACGGCCAGGAATGTAGATCCCGGGCACTTTCTCGAGGCGGCCGCCGGATGCGTGGCACTCGACACAGCCGAGCGCCTTTTCCTTAGGCGCCACCATGTGAGTGATGGGCCAGGTGCTATCTGTCTCGATAAACTCGACCTTGCCGGAGAAAGGCGCGTTGACCGCAGCCATGCCGGCTGCTACGGCCTTGGTCCAATTCAAATTCTGCCAATAAGCGGTGTCATCTTCTCCCGCCAGATGCGTCACTACCAGGGTCTTGTTCACCGGGTCATAAGCCTGCTTGCCGCGGAACACCTTCACCGGCCAGATCAGCGATTTTCCGTCGCTCGCGCTGCCTTCGAAGCTGTTGATGTGAACCGGCTGGTTGCTTGTGTCGATCTTGTCGCCGCGCAGGGTGTATTTCACTTTGCCGTTGAACCAGATGTATTGGGGCACCACGTTTTCGGCCAGGACGAAGTCGCCTTTCTTGCCGTTGTAGATTTCGTATGAGTCGGCATTCTTCACGACTAGGGGCTTGCCGTCCGGCCCGCGCTTGCCTGAGGTCGACCAGTCCCAGGACATTTTGGTGGGGACGCCGCCGCGCGCAAAGCGCGGGATATGACAGGTCTGGCAGGCGACCTTGTCGGTGTGATCGTTGAGCTTGGCGATTTTCTTGTGCGGGGCCTGGCCGTGACAGGCCGGGCAGGTGGTCGGGCTGGTCTTGTACGCCTTGCCGCGCACATGCGCGCCACCGGTGTCGCGCGCGGTTGGCGCATAGCGGCTACCGGGCACCTGATGGCCCTGAGTGTCATGGCAGGTATCGCAGACGAAATTATTGCCGTCGACGTCCATGTGCACATCCAGAGCCTTCTCCGGCGCTTCGAGTGAACTGTCCAGATCGCCGTGCTTGACCCCGTCGCCGCCGCCGCCGTAGAAATGGCATGCGCCGCAGGTCGTCCGGCTGGTCTTGCCGACATGCTGTGCGACATCTTTCAGGTCGACCGCGCGCACCTTCTTGCCCGAGGGCAGCACCGTATCCTTGGTCACCGGGTTGCCGGCAAGGCCTATCGGCTTTTTGTACTTGCCCGTGGTGTCATGGCAAACCAGACAGTCGACGTTGACCTCGGTCGCGAAGTAGGCCTTGTCGTCCTTCCAGCCGTAGCCGATGTGGCAGGCGGCGCAGTCATCTTCGTTGGAGGTTATCGAAGTACAGAAGTTGTTGATGACGTGTTTCTTGCCGAGGAGCTGTCCTTCCGGGCTCTTATATTCCCAAGTCCAGTGCTCGGTCTTTTGAATCTGCTTGGCGGCCTCGGTATGACAGGAGAGACAGGCCTTGGTGACTTCCGGCCCGGAGTTGAAAACCTGATCCAGCGGCTTGAATTTGCTGTGATCGGCCGTGGACTTCAACAATTTCGCCGATCCCGATTCGGACGCGGCATGTGCCGCGAGAACGAGCAGCATGGACGCCATCACGGCAGCCACAAATTTTCCAGTGCGCACTATCAGCATCTCCTGCAGTTAGCAAGCGCCTTTAGAGGGCCACGGTGGCCGGCAGATCGAGGCAACGCGGGGCGGTCGCGGGCGCGATGGGGTTTAAGGAAATTCCGTCGGTTCTTCTGGCATGCGTATATGGGTCTATGCGCATATACTGCTCTAACGGCCGGCAAAGGGAAAATCGTATGATGTAATCTGTCTCATCCATAAACCTGATGGCAGGTGCAACGGTCTGCGGATCGAAAGAGCCGATCGCTCTCATCCAAAAAGGTGATGATTCCTTCTTGTGGCCGCCCCAAGAACGGGCCTGAGATAGCGGCGCCGTCCGCGAACCCGCCAAGTCCGCTCAATTGAGCAATGTATTTGACAACATGCTCACGCGCTCATATAGTCGTTTCACAAAATAGCGAAAGCGGGAAACCAAATGGATCGCCTCGTCGACGCCTTTGATGCGGTAGCGTCATATTTCAGCGTGCTTTCGGAGCCCATGCGCCTGCGGATCATGCATTCGATCTGCGAGACGGAGAAGACCGTGTCGCAGATCGTCGAAGAAATCGGCGCTACCCAGACCAACGTATCGCGCCACCTGGGCATAATGTATCGAAGCGGCGTGCTTGCGCGGCGCAAGGAAGGCAATCGAGTCTACTACCGCGCGGCGGACATGGCCATGGTGGAGCTCTGCCGCGGCGTATGCAAGAGCATTTCCGAGCAGATGGACGAGAGAATGCCTCTGCGCCGCGAGCTGTTGCGCCTGATGCCGTAGCCGAAGCTTAAAAGCGACGCCGAAACTGCGCCCGCGCGGCGAGGATAATGCGGCGCGGCCGGGGTAGAATGCGCCCCATGAGGAAGCTAGTCATCGCCAGCGGCAACGCTGGCAAGCTGCGCGAAATCCAGACCATACTCGGCCCGCTGGGTTGCGAGGTCCTCACCCAAGCGGCGCTCGGCATCGCGGAGGCGGAGGAGCCGCACTTCACGTTCATCGAGAATGCCCTGGCGAAAGCGCGCCACGTGGCCCAGATCGCGGGTCTGCCGGCGCTGGCGGACGATTCCGGAGTGTGCGCGGTCGCGCTCGGCGGGGAGCCTGGCGTGCATTCGGCGCGCTATGCCGGCAACTCGGCCAGCCGCGAGGAACGCGACGCGCGCAACAACGACAAGCTGGTTACCGCGCTCGCCGCCTGCACCGACCACCGCGCCTACTATTATTGCGCCATGGTGCTGGTGCGCCACGCGGCCGATCCGCAGCCGCTCATCGGCGAGGGCTATTGGTGGGGCGAGATCAGAGCAGAGGCGCGTGGTCGCAACGGCTTTGGCTACGATCCGCATTTCTTTCTGCCCGAACTGGGCAAGACCGCGGCAGAACTCGATCCCGAACAAAAGAACCGGCTCTCGCATCGCGGCCGGGCGTTGCGCCAGCTGGTCGAGAAATTGCGCGACTTTCCTTGATGCAAAAAGCGCTTGTGCGCTCTGCCGATGTCCATTGAAGGCGCCGCCGTCATCTCGCAGCCGGGAAGCGTGAGCCTGAAGACGCTGCCGCCACTGTCGCTGTATGTGCACATCCCCTGGTGCGTGAGGAAATGTCCCTATTGCGATTTCAATTCGCACGAGGTCCGGGGAAAGAGCGAGGGCGGCGCGCCGGAAGAGGACTACGTGCCGGCCCTGGTCGCCGACCTGGAACTTGCCCTGCCGCAGATCTGGGGACGGCGCGTATATTCGATATTCTTCGGCGGCGGCACGCCCAGCCTGTTCTCCGCGCGGGCGATTGAGCAGTTGCTGGCGGCGTTCCGCGCGCGACTCAATCTCGCCGCAGACGCGGAAATCACGCTTGAGGCCAACCCGGGGACATTCGAATCGAACAAGTTCCGCGACTATCGCGCCTGCGGCGTGAATCGCCTTTCGATCGGCATTCAAAGTTTCAACCCCGCTCACCTGCAGGCGCTGGGGCGCATTCACGACGGCGAAGAGGCGCGTCGCGCGATCGGCATTGCGCAAGCGCATTTCGACAACATCAACCTCGACCTGATGTACGCGTTGCCACGGCAGACGCTGCGCGAGGCCGAACAGGACATCAACACGGCAGCAGGCTTCGGCACCGCCCATCTTTCGGCCTATCACCTCACGCTGGAACCCAATACGCTGTTCCATCTGCACCCGCCGCCGCTGCCGGACCCAGAGCTCGCCGCCGACATGCAGGACATGATCGACGAACGGCTCGCCGGCGGCGGATATCTCAATTACGAAACCTCCGCCTTCGCACGGCCGGGCCACGAATGCCGACACAACCTCAACTACTGGCGTTTCGGCGACTACCTCGGCATAGGCGCCGGCGCGCATTCCAAGCTCTCGTTTCCCGATCGCATCCTGCGCCAGATGCGCTACAAGCAGCCACACGAATACCTGCGCAAGACGGCTGCCGGCGCGCAGGTGCAGGAAGAGCACGCAGTCTCGCGCAAGGATCTGGGCTTCGAATTCATGATGAATGCGCTGCGCCTGACCGGAGGCTTCGAGGCGGCCCTGTTCGCCGAACGCACCGGCCTCGCTCTCACCACCGTGGAGCAGCCCTTGCGGGAAGCGACCGAGCGTGGTCTGATAACGCGTGACCATGTGCGCATTGCGCCTACGCTACGCGGGCGGCGGTTTCTCAATGATCTGCTGCAACTGTTCCTGCCGCCTGGCGGAACCGATTCAAACAGCGCTTGAAGGAGAACAATATGAACTGGACCGGTCTGATCATTTTTCTTGTGATTCTCGCTGCGCCCTTTATCTGGGGCATCTCGATCTACAACGGCCTGGTGGCGCTTAGAAACCGCTTCAAAAACGCGTTCGCGCAAATCGACGTGCAGTTGAAGCGCCGCTACGACCTGATACCCAACCTGGTCGAAACGGCCAAAGCTTACATGGCGCACGAGCGACAGACGCTGGAAGCGGTGATCGCTGCGCGCAACACCGCCGTAGGCGCGAATCAGCGCGCCGCAGCCAACCCTGCGGACGGCACGGCGATCCAGGGCCTCGCCGCGGCGGAGGCAGGACTCTCCGGCGCTCTGGGGCGCCTGTTCGCGCTGTCCGAAGCCTATCCGGATCTGAAAGCCAATCAGAACATGATGCAACTGTCGGAGGAACTCACCAGCACAGAGAACAAGATCGCGTTCGCGCGCCAGGCGTTCAACGACGCGGTAATGAGCTACAACACGCGCATCGAGTCCTTCCCGGACAATATCCTCGCCGGGATGTTTCAATTCAAGGCCGCGGAGCTGCTGCAGGCGACTGAATCGGCGGAAGAGCGCAAAGCGCCCAAGGTGTCGTTCGGCTAGACCGGCGGTAGATGCAGCGGCGGCCGGAGCGCGATGAACTTCTTCGAGCAGCAGGATGCGGCGCGGCGCCAGACCATGCGCTTGGTCGTGCTGTTCCTGCTGGCGGTGGTCGCGATCGTGGTCGCTGTGAACTTCGTCGCCGCCCTCGCCTTCGCCGGAATGTCTACTGACCATCTGACCGGCGCGAAGCGCGTGGCGGCTCCCGCTTCTTTCTACCTGATCGTGACGCTCGCTACCCTGGCGCTGATCGCCGGCGGCAGCCTGGCTCAGATCATGAGCCTCGCCGGGGGCGGTGCGGCCCTGGCGCGCATGATGGGAGCGCGCGCGGTGTCGCGCGCGAGCAGCGAGCCGGCCGAGCGCAGGCTACTCAACGTGGTCGAGGAAATGGCCATCGCCTCGGGCACAGCCGTGCCGCAGGTCTTCGTAATGGACGATCAGCAAACGATCAATGCCTTCGCCGCGGGCTTTTCGCCCAGCCAGGCAGCCGTAGTGGTCACCCGCGGCACGCTGGAGACGCTCAACCGCGACGAATTGCAGGGGGTGATCGGGCACGAGTTCAGTCACATCCTGAATGGCGACATGCGCCTCAACCTGCGCCTGATGGGCGTGCTGGGCGGCATACTCCTCCTGACCACGCTGGGGCGCATCCTGGCCAGATCCTCCTCGCGCCGCGACAGCAGAGGCTCTTCCTTCGTTCTGCTGGGTTTAGCCCTGATCGCGATCGGCTACATCGGCGTTTTCTTCGGGCGCCTGATCCAGGCAAGCGTGTCGCGCCAGCGCGAATTCCTGGCCGATGCCTCAGCCGTTCAATTCACGCGCAACCGCGACGGCATAGGCGGAGCACTGGCGAAGATCGGCAGAACCGGATCTCGCGTCGACCATCCGCAAGCCGAAGCGGCGAGCCACATGTTCTTTGGGGAAGCCATCACTTCCGGCTTCGGCAGCCTGATGGCCACGCACCCGCCCCTGCGCGAAAGACTGCAGCGCATCTACGGCCGCCCCGTCGCCATCAGCGACATCGTGGCGCGCTCTGCGCCTGTCGCAGCCGCGCCCCCCGAACAGGCCGGGGTCAGCGGATTCGCGGGTGGCAGCGAATTCGGCCGCAACGCGGGCGAGCGCCGCAGCGCAGAGGCCAAAGCGCAGGCATCGGTGAAGACCGGAGCCGACGCCGTGATCGCGGCGATGGGCGATGTCTCCACCCGGCACGTCGATTACGCTGCCTCGCTGCTCGAGTCGCTGCCGCAGCATGCGCGTGAACTCGTGCGCGACGTCGCAGGCGCGAAGCAAGCCATGTTCGGCCTGGTGTTCGCCCTGGACGGGCCGGCGAATCCCGCACAAATGAACTTGTTGCGCGCGGGCGGCGAAGACGCCGAGCAGACGGCGCAAATCGCGGCCGAGCTGCAGGGTCTAGGCAAGACCGCGCGCCTGCCGCTGATCGCGCTCGCCACGCCGACGCTGAAAAGCCTAGAGGCGGACCAACGCGCGGCGTTCCTGGTTCTGCTGCAACAATTGATAGCGGCGGACCGGCGCGTAACGCTGGAGGAATTCGTCGTGGCAACGATGCTGGAGGCGGCGCTGGGCGGGCGCGCCGGTCGCGCCGTGCCGGCGCGCTACCGCAAGCTTGAGCCGCTCGCCGAAGACGCGCGCTTGATCCTGTCACTGGTAGCGCATGCGACCAACGGCGACAGCTCAGCCTCTTTCGACCACGGTTTGAAGGAACTCGGCATTCCACTCGAATTACTCGATACGCGCGCCGTCAGCCTTGACGCGGTGAAGGCGGCCCTGGCCCGCCTCAATCGGCTCGCACTTATGCAAAAGCCGCGGCTGGTGAAGGCATTGGTGGCTTGCGCACTTGCCGACGGCAAGCTCACTGTGACCGACGCCGAATTGCTGCGGGCGATTTGTTCTACCCTGGATTCGCCGCTGCCGCCTTTTTTCGAGGCGATGCCTTATGCTGCTTGAACTGATTAGCCCCGAGGAAAAAACATGGCAAAGCGACTGACGCCGGCGCTGCGACAAGTCAAAGCGCTGACATTCGACGTGTTCGGCACCGTGGTCGACTGGCGCGCAAGTATCGCCCGCGAAGGACGCAAACTCGGAAAAGAACTGGGCATACGCGCGGACTGGACGGCGTTCGCCGATGCCTGGCGCGCCGGCTACCGGCCGGCGATGGACGATGTGCGCTCGGGCCGCCTGCCCTGGACCAATATCGACGGCCTGCACCGCCGCATCCTCGAACGCATCCTGGCTGAATCAGGCCTGGACATGCTGAGCGATGAGGAAAAGGATCAGTTGAATCGCGCCTGGCACCGGCTTGCACCTTGGCCCGACTCGGTGCGCGGCCTCAAGCGCCTAAAAAAAAGCTACCTCATCACTACGCTCTCCAACGGCAATGTCAGCCTGCTCACTAACATGGCAAAGCACGCCGGCCTGCCCTGGGATTGCGTGCTCTCGGCCGAACTGTTCCACCACTACAAGCCCGACCCCGAAGCCTATCTGGGCGCGGCGGCCATGCTCGGCCTCGCGCCGCACGAGGTAATGATGGTGGCCGCGCACAAGGACGATTTGCGCGCGGCGCAGCGCGCGGGGCTGCGCGCCGCGTTCGTGCAACGGCCGTTAGAGTTTGGCGATCCTGCGAAAAAGGACCTGAAGCCGGAGAAGGATTTCGACGTGAATGCCACCGATTTCATTGATCTGGCAGCAAAGCTCGGCGCCTAGTTTTTATCCCGACTCCGTTTTTCCGCTGCACGCACCGCGCCCGCCGGTCGTGTCCGACCGTTCGGGCGCGACATTCAGGCCTTAGCGCCTGGAAAATGGATATACGGACAGCTGCTCGTCGTGCTTGTCGTGCTTGTCGCCGCCGCTGATCTTTACCAGGGTGCGCGCGCGGTGGCAGGCCCGCGTTTGATAAGGCTCTGCGGCGCCAGTCCGGTACCCGTATTCCAGGACCAAGCCCGGGGGGTTGGAATCCGACGCCGCGGTCGCGATACTCAGGGTCTTGAAGTCCTGCGAAACATGGCCATCGAACTTAATGCCCTTCCAGATGGTGCTGGCGTCCGGTGTATTCGCAGTCGGCCCTACGATGGTGGTTATCGCAAGCGGTTCGCGCTCGATGCGTATACTGCGATCGTGCGCGACACTGTAGTTAAAATCACCGTTGAACGTCGATACCATAGCCGTACCCAGGCTCAGAAAGTTGCCGCCCTGATCCCTGTTCGTATTGTGATTGATCGTAATCGCGCGGCCTTTCACGGTCGTTCCGGTGCCGTCGCCATTGAAACGAAGGACGCCTTCTACGGCGAAGGTTGTAATGTAAGCGCCGGGGTTGTGCGCGTGAAAATCGGAAAGCGCATCATCTGCGCGGGTACCCAGACACGAAGCCTCGCCCGAAAAGGCGTAATCGCCTCGCAGTGAACTGTTGAGATTGCGCTCGCCCGAATGGGCAAGGGCCGGCGCCAGCGCGACTAGACACAATGATGCTACGGACAGTATGCGTTTCATTTTCCCTCCCGAATTGGATTTATTTGAGCAGCCGGGTGTCTGCGGATACCGCCGCGAAGGCGGAGCAGCGCCGGCGCGCGCAGATTATCACAGGCAGTCAGAAAAAGTGCACCACGCAAAGACCCTACTGAATATAGGGATTTTGCTCGCGCTGATCGGTCTGGAGCGAAGCTGATAGCCGGCGAGCGCAAGCGGGCGCGCCGCCGCGGTATGCCGACGCAGCGAACCGGAAATTATTTACAACGAAACACGATGTCCCAGACGCCGTGGCCGAGCTTGAGTCCTCGGCTTTCGAACTTGGTCTGCGGCCGGTAGTCCGGGCGCGGCGCGAATCCGGGTACGGTATTGGCGAGCGCCGGCTCGGCGGCGAACACGGCGAGTATCTGCTCGGCGTATTCCTCCCAGTCGGTAGCGGCGTGCAGGTAAGCACCAGGCGCAAGGCGCGAGGCGAGCAACGCAACGAAAGCGGGCTGGATCAGCCGGCGTTTGTGATGGCGTTTTTTCGGCCAGGGATCGGGAAAGAAAATATGCGCGCCGGCGAGCGACGCAGGCGCGATCATGTGCTGCAGCACTTCGACCGCGTCGTGCTGGATCAGGCGCAGGTTCGCCAAACCCAGTTCGTCGATGAGCTTGAGCAGGCTGCCCACGCCGGGCGTGTGCACTTCGATCGCGAGGTAATTGCTTTCCGGGTGTGCCTGCGCGATGCGTGCGGTGGTCTCACCCATGCCGAAACCGATCTCCAGTATCGTCGACGCGCGCCGGCCGAATAGCTGCTCGAAATCCAGCGCGCCCGGCGCGTAGGCGACGCCGTAGACCGACAGCAGGGTGTCGACCGCGCGCCGTTGTGCATTGGACACGCGGCCCTGGCGCAGCACGAAGCTGCGAATCGGCGGATGAGAATCCTGGGACATCGGAAGGGGCGCCGCAGCGGGGGCCGCGCCCGGCGGGCCTCAGGCCGCCTTGCCGATAATGCCGCCTGTGGGCGAACTGGGCGCAGCCGCGTACAGCTTCTTCGGCATGCGCCCGGCGAGATAGGCCTCGCGCCCGGCCTCGACCGCTTTTTTCATCGCCTGCGCCATCAGCACCGGATTTTTCGCGGCCGCGACCGCGGTGTTCATGAGCACGCCGTCGCAGCCTAGTTCCATCGCGATCGCCGCGTCCGAAGCCGTACCCACGCCGGCGTCGACGATCACCGGCACTTTCGCGTTTTCCAGAATCAGCTGCAGGTTCCAGGGATTGAGTATGCCCATGCCCGAACCGATCAGCGAGGCGAGCGGCATCACCGCAACGCAGCCGATTTCCTCCAGGCGCTTGGCCAGGATAGGGTCGTCGCTGCAGTACACCATCACCTTGAAGCCCTCTTGAACCAGAGTCTCGGCGGCTTTGAGCGTTTCCATCATGTTCGGAAACAGACTCTTCGGGTCGCCCAACACTTCCAGCTTCACCAGTTCGTGCCCATCCAGGAGTTCGCGCGCGAGACGCAGGGTGCGCACCGCGTCGTCCGCCGTGTAGCAGCCGGCGGTATTGGGCAGATAGGTGAATTTCGAAGGCGGCAGCGCGTCGAGCAGCGAAGGCTCACCCGCGTTCTGGCCGATGTTGGTGCGGCGGATGGCTACCGTTACGATCTGCGCACCGCTCGCCTCCACCGCGCGCCGGGTCTCGTCGAAGTCCTTGTACTTGCCCGTGCCTATGAGCAGACGCGAATTGTAAGGCTTGCCACCGATGACAAATGGATCGTTCATGTTTGCGCTCGCAGTATTCAAGTGCTTTTCCCTTGTTGTCTCAACCGCCTCCGACCGCGACCACGATCTCCAGCCGGTCGCCGTTGGCCAGCGCCGTCTGCGCGAAACGGCTGCGCGGCACGATCTCGCCGTTGCGCTCCACCGCCACGCGCTTGCCCGCGAGCTGCAGGCGCTCGAGCAGCGCGGCGATGTCTGTTTCAGGCTCGAAGCGCTGGGCGGCGCCGTTGACGCTGATTTCAATCACTTTCGGTACCTGTGTGGGCGGACGGATTCAACTGCGACAAGGCCGCGACAATTAAGCCAATTTTACGACACTTGCCGCCGGCGGTCATCATCGAATCCCGGGCGGCGGAGTGCAACCCGGCATGGGGTCAAAAGGCGGGCAAGCGCCTGCTTCGCTGTGCGAGCATCAGCAGAGCGATTGCGGCGAATACGGCACCGGCGTAGAAGGTCACGCCCGGCCCGAGCCGGTCCCATAGCAGACCCGCGAGCACGCTGGCGACGAGCATTGCCATACCGCTCGCCAGATTGAAAAACCCGAACGCGGTGCCGCGCAAGTGCGCCGGCGCCGTAGCTGCGACCATGGTCGCCAGCAGGCCCTGAGTCATGCCCATATGCAAGCCCCACAAGGCGACGCCCAGCGCGACCGCGCCCAACCCTTGCGCCTGGGCCAGCACCAGGTCAGCGATTATCAGCACGACCAGGCCGGCGCTGAGCAAGATCATATGGCTCATGCTGTCTGCGAGCTTTCCCAAGGGATATGCGGTGAGCGCGTAGACAATACTCATCACAACCAGCACCAGCGGTGCATAGCTGTCTGGCAAGCCCTGCTGCTGCGCGCGCAGGATGAGAAACGCCTCGCTGAAACGGGCCAGGGTGAACACGCCGCCCGCCGCGACCACGAACCAGTATGCGCCGCCCATTTCGGCCAGCGTCTTCCACTGAATCGGAGCGGCCCGCTTGCGCTCGGTGGCGCCCGCGGGCTCTTGCACGCCGAATACCAGTAGCGCTACTGCAATTGCGGCCGGGATCACGGCGTACCAAAAGACGATTCGAAAGTCCCCTGCCCAGTAAAGCATCAAACCTACGCCCAGCAGAGGCCCGAGAAAAGCGCCAACCGTGTCCAAAGATTGGCGCAGGCCGTAAGCTGCGCCGCGTATCTCCGGCGGCGTCAGATCGGCAACGAGCGCATCGCGCGGCGCTCCGCGTATGCCCTTGCCTATGCGGTCCATGAAGCGCGCTGCGAGCACCCAGTTCACCGTCAGCGCGAGTGCGAACAGAGGTTTGGACAAAGCGCCCAGGCCGTAGCCGAGTACAGCCAGGAATTTTCGCTTGCCGAGGTAGTCGCTGAGCGCCCCGGAGAAGACCTTGACGATCAGGGCGGTCGCTTCGGCTATACCTTCGACCAGGCCCACCACAATGGCGCTCGCACCCAAGCTTGTGACCATGAACACCGGCAGCAAGCCATGTATCAGTTCGGACGAAACGTCCATGAACAGGCTCACGAATCCGAGCATCCAGATAGCGCGCGGAATGGCGGGAGGTCTGTTCAAGGGATGTCCGACCTAGCGGCCGAAGCGCTTTACCACCGTCATGAGCTCGTCGATCGCTGCTTCCCCGTTGCCCAAGCGTATCGCGGATCGGACGCAGCCTTTGGTGTGGCTCTCGAGCAATTGCAGGGCGAGCGCGTCCAGCGCCGACTGGATCGCCGAGATCTGCGTCAGCACGTCCACGCAGTAGCGGTCCTCTTCGACCATTTTCGCCACGCCCCGCACCTGCCCTTCGATCCGGTTCAATCGCTTGAGCAACGCCGACTTGTTCGGCTGCACCACCGCGTGCTCCGCGTGGTGCTCGCACTCGACGGCGTCAGGCTGCGATTTCAAATCCCGCCTCGACCACGCTGCGTTTGAGCTGATCCACTTGGACCTTGCCCGGATCGTACTCTACGACAGCGTTTTTCTTTTCCAAGGACACCTCGGCTTTGGCCACGCCGTCCAGCGCCGTCAACACATTGGTTACGCTGCGCACGCAACCGCCGCAGGTCATGCCGGAAACTCCCAATGTCACTTTTTCCATATCGATCTCCTATTGTTAATCAGTTGAATTGACCACCTAAAACCTAGCCGCGCCGCCAGCGCCGCAACAGCAGCGAGTTACTGACCACCGATACCGAAGACATGGCCATTGCCGCCCCGGCGATCACCGGATTGAGCATCCCGGCCGCGGCAAGCGGGATGCCGAGCACGTTGTAAATGAAAGCGAAGAACAGGTTCTGCCGGATCTTTTTCAGCGTGGCGCGCGACAGGCTGATGGCGTCGACGACCGAGAGCAAGTCGTTGCGCATGAGCGCGATGTCCGCCGCCTCGATCGCTACATCCGAGCCCGCGCCAATGGCGAAGCTGACGTCGGCTGCGGCGAGCGCAGGCGCGTCATTGACCCCGTCGCCAACCATCCCGACCACCTGCCCCGCAGACTTGAATTCTGCCACCGCAGCGGCCTTGTCGCCCGGCAACACCTGGGCCTTGTAGTTGGCTACGCCGGCGGCCTCGGCAATCGCCCTAGCCGTCTCGGCATTATCGCCAGTGAGCATCACTACATCGATTCCCATGCCCCGCAGTTTACCGATGGCCTCCCTGGAACTCTCGCGCAACTTGTCGGCTATCGCGAGATAGCCGAGGACGCGTCCGCCACCGCCGACAGCGATCACGGTCTTGCCCCGTTCCACGAGCGGCTGGATGGCCTCTGCGTCGATGGTTAAGCCCGATTCCGCGAGAAACTCCGGCGCGCCCAGGAGCAGCGTCTGCTCTCCGCCCAGAGCGGGAACATCGAGGACTGCCTGCACACCCTTACCGGTGACCGAACTGAAGTCACGTATCGGCGCCGATGCGACGCCTTGCTGTTTCGCATACTCGAGCACTGCGTGCGCCAGCGGATGCGCCGAGCCCGATTCCAGGCCTGCCGCCGCCGCGACCAGGTCGGCGGCGGAGACCCCAGCAGCGGGAACCACGTCCGTCACCACGGGCCTGCCCTCGGTCAACGTGCCAGTCTTGTCGACAATCAGGGTGCGGATCTTCTCCGCCTGCTCCAGCGCCACCGCGTTCTTAACCAGCACCCCTACCTGCGCGCCGCGCCCGGTGCCGACCATAATGGCGGTCGGCGTCGCAAGGCCGAGCGCGCAGGGGCAGGCGATCACAAGCACCGCGACCGCGTTCACCAGCGCCGGCGCAAGCTCCCCGCCTATGCTCCACCAAAGTACGAAGGTCAACGCGCTGATCGCAACCACGACCGGCACGAACACGCCCGCAACCCGGTCGGCGAGACGCTGGATCGGCGCCTTCGTGCCCTGGGCCTCGCGCACCAGGCGGATGATGCCGGCCAGCATGGTCGCCGCGCCCACGCCCTCGGCCTGGCAGCGCAAAAGTCCCTGCTGATTGAGCGTGCCGGCGTACACCTTGTCGCCGGAGCGTTTGTGTATCGGCAAGCTCTCTCCGGTAAGCATGCTTTCGTCGACGCCGGATTCTCCGCTGGCCACCAAACCGTCAACAGGTATGCTCTCGCCGGAACGGACAACGAATATGTCGCCCTTCTGCATGCTCGCGACCGGCACCTCGACAAGGGCGCCGTCGCGCTCCACGCGCGCGGTCTTGGGCTGCAGGCGAACCAGCGCCTCGATCGCGGCCGACGTTCCCAGCTTCGCCCGCGCTTCGAGCAGCTTGCCCATGAGGACCAGCGTGATGATGACCGCGCTCGCCTCGAAGTAGACGTGCTGATGCTGCAATCCGAACAGGGTGACGACGGCGGAGAGGCCATAGGCTGTGCTCGTTCCCAGCGCGACCAATACGTCCATGTTGGCGCCGCCGCCGCGCAATGCCTTGTAGCCACCGACGTAGAAGCGCCGGCCTATCCAGAACTGCACCGGGGTGGCGAGCGCAAGCTGCAGCCAGCGCGGCAACAGCTCGGTGTGCGTCTGGCCGAACATCGTCAGCATCCCCGCCAAGAGCGGCAGGCTGAGCGCGACGGAAATCCAGAACAGCCGCAGTTCGGCGCGGAATGCCGCGGCCCGGCGCGATTTTTCCTCCTCGGCGCTGGCCTCGACACGCTCGCTCGCCTCGTATCCCGCCTTGCGAATGGTCCCGGCGAGCTGCTCGGGGGTGGCCAAGCCCGGAACGTAGCGGACACGCGCGGTCTCGCTGGCGAAATTGACCGCCGCTTCAACACCTTCAAGCTTGTTCAGCGCCTTTTCGATGCGCGTCGCGCAAGCGACGCAGGTCATGCCGTAGATCTGGAACTCGGCCGTCTGCACCGGCACCGAATATCCGGTCTTGCGGATCGCCTCCACCACGGCGGCGGCCGAATTCAGCTTCGGCTCGACTGTCACGCGCGCAGACTCCGCCGCAAAATTCACATTCGCGGCCACACCCGGCAGTCTGTTCAGGCTTTTTTCGATGCGCGCGGCACAGGCAGCGCAGGTCATGCCTTCCAGTGGCAGGTCCAGGCGAAGTGCAGAGGATGGTTCCATGGGTGTGACCGTGAAATTTGGTTAATATTGTTAATTATCCTATACCCCATGCGGGTATTTGTCAAATACCCGCATGGGGTATAATACGGCCTTAATCGAGGTGTCCAATTTTTCTGCGTGACTGCGATAATGCCGGCAAAGGAGAAACGAACATGCAACACATGATAAAGCGATCAATTGCCGGCGGCACGCGCGCCACCCTGGCGTCGCGTCTGCTGACGGCGTTCTTGGCGCTGGCGCTCGCGCCGGCGTTCGCGGCCGGCCCCACCCGCAATGCAGAGTCCTTGCGCAATCCGCATCTGGCAAGCATGCAGATTGAGATCTGGCCTGAATTCGACCGCCCGGCAGCCTTGGTGATACTCAGGGGCGCAATCGCCGCAGATGCCAAGTTGCCGGCCGACGTTACGCTGCGAATTGCCGCATCCACCGGCGGCCCGTCGGCGATGGCCTACTCCGCAGCGGCAGGCGGCAATCTGCTGAATCTGCAATACGAACGCAAAGACGCGAGCGATTTCATTACGCTCAGTTTCAAGGTTCCGGAGCGTTTCTTCCACGTCGAGTTCTACGACCCACTGCCAACCGGCAAGCCCGAGCGCAGTTACACCTATGTCTGGCCGGGCGACTTCGCCGTGGACCGCTTGAGTGTCGTCGTGCAGGAACCCGCGGCAGCAAGCAAATTTTCCGTGCAGCCGAATCTTGACGCCGCGGCTTCCGAGCAGGATGGGCTGCGCTACCGCTCGGCAGACCTGGGCGCGCGCGCGCCCGGGAAGCCTCTGCCGATTAAGGTCAGCTACACCAAGACGGGTACGCGCACGTCCGCAGAGATATTGGGGCAAAAAACCCCCGAATTGACGCCCGCGCCGACCACGGGGTCCAGTCCGGCACCAGCGCCAAGCTCCAGCGATGAGGTGGCCAAAGGGGTCTTGGTCTTCATCATAGCCCTGTCGTTGCTGATCGGCCTTGGCAGCGCTTTTTTGTGGTGGCGGGGGCGTGCGAAGGCCCCCGCAGGCCAGACGGGCAGCGCCGGCGCGTGCACCAAATGCGGCGCTCCGCGTGAAGCAGACGATCGTTTCTGCTCGAAATGTGGGGCGCGGTTGAAATAGTGTCGATTCAGACGGGGCAACCGCCCCGGCCTCAGTCCGCAGCGAGCAGCAGCAACGCAGCCGCGGTGCCAATGGCGGCAGGAATCCCGTAGCGCTCCAACTGGGACACTGCGTCGCCCGCGATCACCTCTACCGGCACGGTAGTCAGTTCGAGCACCTTGTTGGTGACAGAATTTTCCACCAGCCGTGTAAGCGAATTCTTGCGCGCGGTGCTCATCAGGATCAGGTCGCAGCGCAGGCGGCGCGCTGCGTCGGCGATCGATTTCGCCCGGTCTCCCACCTCGGCGTGCGCCGAGTAGGGAATGCCGAAGCCGTCGAGCATCTGCTTCACCGGGCCCAGCGCCTTTTCGGCCTCATCGCGGTGGTGGTCGTGCAGGCTCTTCCTGCTGACAAAGCGCGCGACGTACCTGGTAAACGGCGACTGGACATTCAACAGGTGAATCTCCATCGCCGTATTGTTCATGAATTCCTTGATGACATGCTTCACCGCAAACTGGCAATTGCGCGAGCCATCGACCGGGACGAGTACCTTTAGCATGGTGTTTCCTCCTGCGAATTGTTGCGACATCGATGCGAATTCTGCACCCTGCTGCGCAAAGCCGGCGACAGGGACATCAGACACGGCCGCCCGTGCTGTTTCCATCGTCTTTGCCTTGCGTTTGCGGAAGTAAACCTTGAGCAGTTCCATCGCCAGCGGCGAAGCAAAGAAGAAAGGCAGCATGAACAGCCAGTCGTCCATAGTCAGCGGCACAGTATCGAAGAACGGCCTGAGGAACGGCACGTACACCACCATCAGTACCAGCAGGAACGACACCCCGACCGCCCAGACCATCCAGCGGTTGGAGAAGACCCCGATGGAGAAAATGCTGTGGTACTCGGAGCGCGCGGTAAATGCGCGGATAAGCTCCGAGCTGCACAGGGTGACGAAGGCAATGGTCTGGGCTGCCACCAACTGATCAGGGTAACGCTGCAGGGCCAAGTAGAAGACTGCGAGAATGGCAATTGCGTCGACCACGCCGACGACACCGATGCCGATCGCCATGTCCTTGTTGATGACGGGTTCCTTCGGGGAACGAGGCGAGTGCTTCATGATGTCGGGGTCGCCCTTTTCCAGCCCCAGGGCTAGCGCGGGGGCGCCGTCGCTGACCAGATTCAACCAAAGAAGCTGCACCGGCCGAAGGGGAAGAGGCATGCCCAGCAGCATGGACACGAATATGATGAGAATTTCACCAACATTGCAGGCGAGCAGGAAGTAGACGAACTTGCGGATGTTGGAATAGATGATCCGCCCCTGCTCGATGGCCGCGACAATGCTGGCGAAATTATCGTCGGTTAGAACCATGTCCGCCGTCTGCTTGGCCACATCCGTACCGGTGACGCCCATGGCGACGCCGATATTCGCCCGCTTCAGGGCCGGCGCGTCGTTGACGCCGTCACCGGTCATCGCCACGACGTGGCCGCGCGCCTTCAAAGCATCGACGATCCTGGTCTTGTGCTGAGGCGAAACCCGGCAGCACACTTCGAGCGTGTCGGTCCTCGCCTCAAGTTCCTTGTCACCGAGCTTCTCAATTTCCGCACCGGTCAGCACCAGCCCGCCCGGGGTCAGGAGGCCGATGTCGCGGGCGATGGCCTCGGCGGTGTCCTTGTAGTCGCCGGTCACCATGATGCTCTTCAAGCCGGCACCGCGCGCCACTTTCAACGCTGCGACCACCTCGGGTCGCGGCGGGTCGATCATGCCGAGCAATCCAATAAAGACAAGGTCCTTCTCCACGGTTTCCGGCGTTAGGCTTGCCGGGACTTCCTGCAGCGGGCGATACGCCACCGCGAGCACCCGCAGCGCGTTGCCCGCCATGTCGCGGTTCTGCTCCAGTATCGCCGCGCGCATCTGCTG
>JACZJU010000069.1 GCA_014860395.1 Burkholderiales bacterium
GCTGAAAGCCCAGCGGTTCATCGGAATCAGGCATAGCGCCCAGAGGAAGGCAAAGCCGCCGAGGATATAGAACGCTGGCAGCAGGCCCAGGTGGTCCTTCAAATAGCCCATGACCAGGGGGGTGGAAAAATGCGACAGGCCCCAGCCCAGGCCGCCCAGGGCCAGAGCCGAGCCGCGGTTGTCGATGCTGCTGATTTCGCTGATCAGCATCTGGAAAAACAGGGTCATGATGCCCGAGGCGAGGCCGACCGCGGCCATCAGCAAACCTATCATCCAGGCTTCGCGCGCCACGGCGATCAAGCCTACCGACAGCGCGGTGGCGATGGCGCAGGTGAGCGGCACGGCCAGCCTGGCCGAAAAATTGAGGTAGCGCGCAATGACCAGGCCTGCCATGGCCGAACCGATCGCGCGCAGCGCCAGCATCGCGCCGGTGGCGTCCGAGGTGTACCCGTATTCGGCGAACAGGATCGGGTAGAAGGAAAAGGAAAGCGAAAACGGCAGGGCCGAGATATAGGCGCACATGATGGCGAAGGGAATCACGCGCAGGCCGATGAGCTGCGCATAGCCGGAAAACAGCTTCCGCGGCTTGCGCTCCGGGCTATTCAGCTTCTCGGGGACGCCGCGGCCGAGGACGAAGGACAAGGCGCCCATGGCCGCGAGCAGCAGGAAGGATGGCCCGAAACCGAACCAGAGCAGGGAGAAGCCCGCGCCGGTCATGCCCATGATCTGCCCGGTGTTGGTGATGGCATTGAGCCGCCCCATCTGCAGGCTGCGACCGCCCGGCAATTCGCTTCCCAGGCTCCACGTGGCAGGCCAGTACATCGCGCGCGACATCACCATCAGCAGTTGCGCGAGCAGCAGCAGCCAGAAACCGCCGGCGAAAAAGAACACCGAGCCGGCGCCGGCGGTGAGGACGAAAGCGGTGAGCATCAGGCTGCGCCCGCCCACCTGGTCGGTGTAGGCGCCGCCGATCAGGTTGAAGCTGATCTGCGCCAGCACCGGCAGCGCCACCAGGGTGCCGATGCCCACGCCCGACATGCCCAGCTCGTTCGCGTACAAAGGCACCAGCGGATAGGTCATGCCCAGCGCGAAATTCCAGGTGAACGAGCTGAGGAAGAACGGCCGCACCGATCGCGTCGCCGTGGCGTCGGATATCCCGCTCACGCTGCTGACTGCTCCGATGTCTTATAGCGCAGCAGGTACAAACCGCATAAGAGCAGCGCGAACAGCACCAGCGGCGTGTTGCCCCAGCGCACATAGGGCGTGGCGCCGCTGCGTCCCTGGGCGCTGCCGTTCAGCGCGCCCTGAGTGAAGGGCGGCAGGACGGCGGCGATGTCGCCGTGATGGTCGATGATGGCGGTCATTCCGGTGTTGGTGGCGCGCAGCATGGTGCGCCCGGTTTCCAGCGCGCGCATGCGCGAAATCTGCAGATGCTGGTGCGGCGCAAGCGAATCGCCGAACCAGGCGACGTTGCTGATGTTGACCAGCAGCGTCGCCTCGGGTAGCGCGCGGATGATCTCCTCGCCGAAAGCGTCTTCGTAGCAGATGTCGACGGCGATCTTCTGCCCCGCGAGCGCGAGCGGCGCTTGCGCCGCGCTGCCGCGAGAAAAGTCCGCCAGCGGAATCTTCAGCACCGACAGGACCCAGCCGAATCCGGGCGGAATGAACTCCCCGAACGGAACCAGATGAATCTTGTCGTAGCGCTGGACCGGTGAAGCGCCCAGGCTGAGCGCGCTGTTGTAATAGTGTCCGGAGGCATCGCGCAGCGGCACGCCTAGGATCAGATCGCCGCCGTGACGGCGCGCGCTCGTCGCGAGGGCCTGCACCACGGCGGGATCGACCTGGTCGAGAAAGCGCGGTATGGCGGTTTCGGGCAGGATGGTGAGGCGCGCCGCCGAGCGCTCGGTCATGCTCTGGTAAAGCTGTACTGTACTGGCGAAGCGCGCCGCATCCCATTTGAGGTCTTGGGCGATGTTCCCCTGCAGCAGGCTCACCGTGACCGGCGTGCCGAGCGGCTGCGTCCATTCGACCCGGCCCATGCCCGCGCCCAGGGCGAGGACGAATACGAAGGCGGCAAGCACCTTGCCGCGATCCCTGGATTTCTTCGCGCGCGTGAGCGCGAGCAGCAGCGCGGCGCAAATCCAGACCAGCCAGGACAAACCGAATACGCCGGTGAGCGGGGCGTAGCCGCGCAGCGGAGAGTCCGCTTGCGAATAGCCCAGCACGAGCCAGGGAAAACCGGTAAACACCCAGCCGCGCAGCCATTCCGTGAGCACCCACAACGCCGGAATCAGCAGCAATTGCCTCGCCGCGACCGGTCCACCGAGCCGCGCCTGCAGATAACCCACCAGGGCCGGATACAGGGCGAGAAAGGCGCAGAAAAGAAAGGTGGCGATCGCGGCCAGCGGCGCCGGCATGTATCCGTAGTCGTGCAGGCTGATATAGACCCAGCTGACGCCGGTGAGAAACAGGCCCAGCCCGTAGGCGTAGCCGAGCATGGCGGCGCGTTGCGGCGTCGCCGCCATCTGCCACAGCCACAGCAGGCCGGCCGCGCCAAGAATAGGCAGCGGGGCAAGGGCCACGGGCGCGAAACCCAGCACCGTGGCCGCGCCGAGAAGAAATGCCGCTAGTGGTGCGCGCGCCTGCCGCAATCCGGCGGGATTCATTGATCCCGCGGCTTTTGCACCAGCAGGGTGTGCACGCGGCGGCTGTCGGCGCGCATCACCTGAAACTTGAGTTCGCCGATGGCAATGGTCTCGCCGCGCTTGGGCACCCGGCCAAAGCGGCTGATCACCAGCCCTCCGACCGTGTCGTATTCCTCGTCGTCGAAGCTGGTGCCGAATTTTTCGTTGAAATCGATGATTTCGGTGCGCGCCTTGACCCGGTACTGGCCGCTGGACTCGGGCAGGATGTTGTCTTCGGTCTCGTCGAAGTCGTATTCGTCCTCGATGTCGCCGACGATCTGCTCGAGCACGTCTTCGATGGTCACCAGGCCGGCGACGCCGCCGTATTCGTCCACTACGATCGCCATGTGGTTGCGGCTGGCGCGGAATTCGCGCAGCAGTATGTTGAGACGCTTGGATTCGGGCACGAACACCGCCGGACGCAGCATCTCGCGCACGTCGAACTCTTCCTCGCCGGCGTAGTAGTGCAGCAAATCCTTGGCGAGCAGGATGCCGAGCACGTTGTCGCGCTCGCGATCGATCACCGGGAAGCGCGAATGCGCGGTCGATATCACCGTCGGGATGAACTTGTCCGGCGTCTCGCCGATGTCGACCACGTCCATTTGCGCGCGCGGGATCATGATGTCGCGCACCTGCATCTCCGACACCTGCAGCACGCCTTCGATCATCGACAGCGCTTCGGCGTCGAGCAGATCGTGCTCGTAGGCCGAGTGCAGCAACTGGATCAGCTGCTCGCGGTCCTCAGGCTCGCGCAGCAGCAGCGCGGAGAGGCGTTCGAGCAGCGAAGGTTTGTGGTTCTTGTCGTCTTGCATATTGGGTCGGTGGAGGGAAGTCTACGGCGACTGAGCGACGTTATCCTACCATCAGCGCACGTTCATCGGGCATCGCCGGCGTAGGGGTCGGGAAATCCGAGTCCTGCGAGGATCGTCTTTTCCAGTGCCTCCATGCGCTTGGCCGCGCGCGAGTTATGGTGATCGTGCCCCTGCAGGTGCAGCGCGCCGTGCACCGTCAGGTGCGCGACGTGCGCCGACAGTGACTTGCCCTGCGCGCGCGCCTCGCGCCGCAGCACCGGCGCGCAAAGCACGATGTCGCCCGAAAGTGTCTGGCCGGGGCCGCTGCAGCCGTAGGCGAAGCTGAGCACGTTGGTGGCGTAGTCGCGGTCGCGGTAGGCGCGGTTGAGCGCCCGCCCCTCGACGGCGCCGACGAAGCGCAGGGTGATTGCGGCGCTGCGTTCGAGCGCCGCCTTCAGCCAGCGGCGCAGCTCCGTATTCGTCGGCAGGCCGGGGGAGTTCACCGCCTTTTGCACGGTGAGTTCCAGTTTGGCCGCGCTGCGTTCAGCGTTCATCTCGGAATGAGGGGATATCCCCTCCGGGGACTTCCTTGAGGTCGTCTCCCCTCATCGTCCCGTATATCGGCCCGCCGCAAAATTTCACTTTGCAACGGGTTCTCAGGTTTCGCCCTGATGGCGCTCATAGGCGTTGACGATGCGCTGCACAAGCGGGTGGCGCACCACGTCTTCGGCCAGGAACAGGGTGAAGGCGAGGCCGCGCACCTCGGCCAATATCCGGCGCGCCTCCACCAATCCGCTCTTGTTGCCGCGCGGCAGATCGATCTGGGTGACATCGCCGGTGACCACCGCCTTGCTGCCGAAACCGATGCGCGTGAGGAACATTTTCATCTGCTCCGGCGTAGTGTTCTGCGCTTCGTCGAGAATGATGAAGGAATGATTGAGCGTGCGCCCGCGCATATAGGCGAGCGGCGCGACCTCGATGGCGCCCCGCTCGAACATCTTCCCTACCTTGTCGAAGCCCATCAGATCGTAGAGGGCGTCGTGCAGCGGGCGCAGATAGGGATTGACCTTCTCCGCCAGGTCGCCGGGGAGAAAGCCGAGCCGCTCGCCCGCCTCCACCGCCGGGCGCACCAGCACGATGCGTTTCACCGCGTCGCGTTCCAGCGCGTCCACCGCGCAGGCCACCGCAAGATACGTTTTACCCGTGCCCGCCGGGCCGATGCCGAAGGTGATGTCGTGCTCGAGAATGTTCTTGATGTACTCGACCTGGCGCGGGGTGCGTCCGTGCAGGTCCGGTTTGCGCGTGAGCAGGGCGGGGGTTTCCGTGCCCGCGCCGGGTTGGCTGACTTCCACCAGGCCGAGCTGTACGTCGTCGATGGTGAGGCCGCGCTTGGCTTGGTTGTAGAAGCGCTCGAGCGCTTCGGCCCCGCGAGCGGTCTGGCGCGGCTGTCCTTTGAGCACGAAGTGCTCGCCGCGGCGCGAGATGGTAATGTCGAGCCCGATTTCGATCTGGCGCAGGTTCTCGTCGAACGCGCCGCAAAGTGTCGCTAGGCGCTGGTTGTCGACCGGCGACAGCGTTACTTCAACGGGTTTGGGCTTCATCTCGGGACCTGGGCCGCGGTAGCCGGCGCAGCGCAGGCCTCGCCGCCCGGGAGTGGAACGCCGCGTTCGCTGGCCGGAGGTGAAACGCGGACCACGCCGCCTTCGGGTGGAACGCGGACTACGCCGCGTAGGGTATGCGCCAGCGCCGCGGTGATTTCGATGTCCACCATGCGGCCTATGAGTTCACGCGGGCCGGGGAAATTCACCATGCGGTTGCTGCTGCTGCGGCCGCAGAGCTCACCGGGATGTTTTTTTGCGGCGCCCTCGACCAGCACGCGCTGGCTGCCGCCGACCATGGCCCGGCTGATTGCGTTCGCCTGCGTTTCGATTTGCGCCTGCAAGCGCGCCAGGCGCGCCTGCTTCACCTCGAGCGGCGTGTCGTCGGCGAGCTCCGCCGCTGGCGTCCCCGGTCGCGGGCTGTAGAGAAAGGAAAAGGAGTCGTCGAAACCGATTTCGGCTGCGAGCTTCAGGGTCGCATCGAAATCGTGTTCGGTCTCGCCGGGAAATCCGACGATGAAGTCCGACGATATCGAGATGTCCGGGCGCGCGGCGCGCAGACGGCGGACGATGGATTTGTATTCGAGCGTGGTATAGCCGCGCTTCATTGCCGCCAGCACGCGGTCCGAGCCCGACTGCAGCGGCAGATGTACATGGCTCGCGAGCTTGGGCGTGCGCATGTAGGCGTCGATCAGGCGCTGGGTGAATTCCTTGGGATGCGAGGTGGTGTAGCGGATGCGCTCGATACCGGGAATCTCGGCGACGTATTCCAGCAGCAGCGCGAAATCGGCGCTCTCGCGCGTCCCGTCCTTTGCTTTCTCGCCGATGCTTCCGCGATAGGCGTTCACGTTCTGCCCGAGCAGGGTGACTTCCTTCACGCCCGAGAGCGCCAGTTCCGCCACTTCGGCGAGCACGTCTTCGAGCGGGCGCGACACTTCCTCGCCGCGGGTATAGGGAACGACGCAGAAGCTGCAGTACTTGCTGCAGCCCTCCATGATGGAAACAAAGGCCGACACGCCCGCGACTTGCGCCGGCGGCAGCCGGTCGAATTTCTCAATCTCGGGAAATGAAATATCGATTTGCGCCGTGCCCGTGCGCCGGCGCGCTTCGATCAGGGCGGGCAGGCGGTGCAGGGTCTGCGGGCCGAACACCACGTCGACATAGGGCGCGCGTGCAACGATTGCGGCACCTTCCTGGCTGGCGACACAGCCACCCACGCCTATGAGCAGGCCAGGGCGGGCGCGCTTCAGGTGTTTAATGCGGCCCAGGTCGTGGAACACCTTTTCCTGCGCCTTCTCGCGCACCGAGCAGGTGTTGAACACGATCATGTCGGCCTCGGCCGGATCGGTGGTGGTTTGCATGCCCTCGGCTGCGGCGAGCACGTCGGCCATCTTGGCCGAGTCGTATTCGTTCATCTGGCAGCCGAAGGTCTTGATGTAGAGCTTGGACGCCACGCTCACTCCCGCTTCTTGTCGGTGGCGGCGGCTTCTTCGGCGGTGAGCACCCAGACGCGGTGTATCTGGCCGGTGCCGTCGAGCACGTATTTCACCAGCGCGCCCGGCGGCAGGCTGGCCGGCACGATGATCAGGTTGTCGCGGCTGCGGATCTGCGCGCCGGCGGACAGGCGCATCTGCATGCCGTCGAATTCGACGATACTGCCCTGAATGCGGACGATCTTGCCGCGCTTGGCGAAATCCGGGATCTGCCGCAGCTGGGCCGCGGCCGCAGCGGGCAGCAGCAGGGCGCAGATCAGCAAGGCAAGGAACTTTGTTCGCATGTAGCGACACCGGGCGGATGACTATAAGGAGGGAATTATAAACGAAGCCCCCTCGACGAGGGCCGGTGAGGCTGAGCGCAAGGGCCTAGTGTCCTGTTCCGTTAATTCACTCGATAGCTCGCGGCGCATTTGGCCGCCAGGCGGCGTTGTTCTGCTTCGCCATAGGCCCAGCTACTGCCTCAGCCTCGCGCCTTGCCTGACGGCCAACTGCGCTCGCTCCTTGATCGTCGGAATTTACGGAACAGGACACCAGCGACGGAGGCTTTCTTGCCGGACTTCTTCGTAGTAGGCTGCGACTGGCGGTAGAGATAGATTGGGTGCCAGGTCAGTGCCTTGTGCCCGCAATTTCGGGGAGCGCCATCCCTGGACCTCACTAAATTCTGGATAGTTCAAAATGATCCTAGAAATCGCAGATATTCACATCAAACCCGGAACACAGGTGGAATTCGAGGCGGCTATCGAGAAAGGCGTCAGGGACGTGATCCCAAAAGCCACGGGTTTCATGGGCTACAAGATCAACAAGGGGGTCGAATCTCCGGACCGATACGTACTCATGATCTACTGGCAGACGCTGGAAAATCACACCGTGGATTTTCGCCAGTCGCCCGCCTTCCAGGCGTGGCGGGCGTTGGTGGGGCCTTATTTCGCCGCTCCGCCCGTGGTCGAGCATTTTGAACTGCTGTCCAAATCTGCGTAATTGCAGATTTGCCGAAACGGCAACGGAATCAAGGGCGCACGCCGGGCCGAAGAAGGCGCCGAACCACCCCGACCGTGTCATTTTGTAATAAGCTGTCAAATATGGGGCGCGGGTCTCGGTGCGGATCTATTGGCGGTGGACAACAGGCCCTAGAAAAGCCACAATACGTCCAAGGGTATATTTACGCATTCGGTCAACGGTTTGTTGCGGCGTTGCGTTAATAACTTCTATTGTTCGTTCATTTTTAACCAGGCAAGGGGGTGACCAAATGAAGTTTGCAGGAATATTGGCGGTATTTGCGGCACTGATGCTTTCGATCAGCAGCGTGATGGCGGTTCCGCCAGGAAAAACAGTCGAGTTCGCGAGCCCCATGGGTAAAGTGACCTTCGATGGCAAGGCGCATGCAGGCGCGGGATTGAAGTGCGCCGATTGTCACGTCAAGCCCAAGCTGTTCGAAATGAAATCGGGCAAGGACAAGATAACCATGGCCGCCATGAACGAAGGCAAGTTCTGCGGTGCCTGCCATAACGGCACCAAGGCGTTCAGCACCAAGGCGCCGGCCGACTGCGTGAAATGCCATAAGAAATAACCGCATCAGGCAATTCAAAAAAAGGCGACAGTCGATGTCGCCTTTTTTATTTGCTCATGCCGGCGGCTGTGCACAAATAAAATGGCCCTCCGCCTGGAGGGCCGCATGAATGGTGGTGGCGAATCCGTGATTCGAACACGGGACCTGCGGATTATGATTCCGTCGCTCTAACCGGCTGAGCTAATTCGCCACGCGAAGGCGCGGATTATCCTCGCGCCGCACCACCTCTGTCAAGCGGCCCCGCTTGCTATGCGACTGAATCGAGGAAGAAAAAAATCTGCATTTGCCCCCTGCGCGGCGCCCGCCGGGGCGCGCGGCCCGGGCGAGAGCAGGGTTTCATCTTTGCAGCGACTTGCGTTTCTTTGCGGGCTTTGCGTTTAGAATCCCTCCATGGACTTCGATATCGTCATTGTCGGCGCGGGCCTGGTCGGAGCGAGTTTCGCCATGGCGCTGCGCAGCGCAGGGCTCAAGCTGGCGCTGGTCGAAGCGCAGCCGCCGGCGCACGCCGACGATAATTGGGATAGCCGTGTCTATGCCATCAGTCCCGGCAGCACTGCGTTTCTGCAAACTCTGGGCGTATGGAAACGACTGGATAGCAGTCGCATTGGCGCTGTCCACGAAATGCACATTTTCGGCGACGCGGATGCGCAGTTGTGCTTTTCCGCCTACGAGGCGGGCGTCGCCGAGCTTGCCACTCTCGTCGAGAGCCGTCGTCTGCAATCGGTGCTGTGGCAGGCTCTGGAGCATCAGCACAACATCGAACTCATCTGTCCAGAGCGTTGCGTAGCCCTGCAACTGGGCGAAGACGCGGCGGAACTGACACTGGCCGGTGGCAGAACGCTGCGCGCCAGGTTGGTAATCGCCGCCGACGGCATGCATTCCTGGGCACGTCAGGCGGCGGGGATCGCGGCCGAGGAAAAACCCTACGGCCAGATGGGCGTGGTGGCAAACTTCGCCTGCGCGCAGCCGCACCACAACACGGCTTTCCAGTGGTTCCGCCGAGACGGCGTGCTCGCGTATCTGCCGCTGCCAGGGCAGCGCATATCCATCGTCTGGTCCACGCCCGATGACCATGCGGCGGAACTCCTCGCGTTGGCCCCCGCGGCGTTTTGCGCCCGGGTAGCAGAGGCCGGCAAGAATGCGCTGGGGGAACTCGGTCTGCTCTCCCCGGCGCTGCGCTTCCCGCTCGCCAGGCTGCGCGCCGCGCGTCTGGTCGCGCCGCGCTTCGCCTTGATCGGCGACGCCGGCCATGTGCTGCATCCGCTCGCCGGTCAGGGCGTGAATCTCGGCTTCGGCGATGCCGATACGCTTGCGCAGGTGCTGTTGCAGCGTGAACAATTTCGCGATCCGGGTGAAATCCGCCTGCTGCGGCGCTATGAGCGTGCCCGCGCCGAAGATATACTCGCGCTTACCCTGGTGACAGACGGACTGCAGCGCTTATTCGCCGCACCCGGCGGCGCTGCGGCGAAGCTGCGCAATGCCGGATTGAACCTAATCAACGCTTTGCCGGTCGTAAAGAACCTGCTGATTCGCCGCGCGTTGGGCTGAAACTATTGAGAGGTTATTTCAAAATTACCGAAATGGCCCCTGATCGAGGGGAGCACGAGGGGGAGGTATCCCTTCGTTGTGAAAAACGCTCTAAAGGAAAACCATGTTGAAACGCATATCAGTCCTGGTCCTGGTCCTGCTCGCGCAGGTGCTGGTGTCGGCGCAAGCCGCCGAGCCCGTGGGCAAGCTCACCACCGAGGTCATCATCAAACGTACCCTCGAAAGCCGGCTCGGCGGGGTCAAGGTCCAGGCGGTGGCGAAAACCCCTTATCTGGGACTCTACGAAGTGCGCGTGGACAACGAGATACTCTATACCGACGAGAAGATCAGCTATATCTTCAGCGGCAACATCATCGACGCCAGGAGCATGCAGAACCTGACCGAGAAGCGGCTGCGTGAACTCTCGGGCATCAAGTGGGAGGACCTGCCCCTGGATGCCGCTGTCAAGACCGTGCGCGGCGGCGGCAAGCGCGTGTTGGCGGTTTTCTCCGATCCCAACTGCCCTTACTGCAAGCGTTTCGAGAAAGAGCTGGCCAAGGTGGATGACGTCACCATCTACACTTTCCTTTACCCCATTCTGTCGCAGGATTCGCACGACAAGGCGAAGGCGGTGTGGTGCTCTGCGGACAAGTCCAAGGCGTGGAGCGAGTTGATGTTGGATGGCAAGGTGCCGACCGCGGCGCGCTGCGATACGCCGATCGAGAACAATCTTGAGCTAGGACGCAAGTACCGCATCAGCGGCACGCCTACTCTGGTGTTTGCCAGCGGTGAGCGTGTGCCCGGTGCGATTCCGGCGGAGCGGCTGGAAAAAATGCTCGTCGAAAGCGGGAAAAAATAGCGACGGTGGTTCGCGCCTATTGCGGAACCGGATAGTTCCGCGGCAGCAGCACCCACATTCTGGCGCTTTGGCGCATACGCCCCGCCTGCGCGCCGGCGGCATCGCCGAAGCCCCAGAAGAAATCGGCGCGCACGGCGCCACGAATCGCGCCGCCGCTATCCTGCGCGAGCGTCAGGCGCGCGAGCGTTTGCGCGCTGCCCGGCCAGGTGGTGGCGAGAAACACCGGCGCACCCAGCGGTATGTAACGCGGGTCGACGGCGATGGAGCGCTCGGGTGTGAGTGCCACGCCCAAGGCGCCGACGGGGCCGCCCCCATTCTGCGGCAACTCGCGGAAGAAAACGTAGCTAGGGTTCTGGTCGAGCAGCGCGTCCAGCTTTGCCGGATTGGCCTCACCCCAGGCTTTGATGCCCTGCATCGAGGCCTGTTCCAGTTTCAATTCTCCGTGTTCGACCAGATAGCGCCCGATCGACTTGTACGGCTGGCCGTTCTGGTCGGCGTAACCCACGCGCACCAGCTCGCCGCTGGGTAGCCGCACCCGACCCGAACCCTGGATCTGCAGGAAAAACAGATCCACCGGGTCGTCGACCCAGAGCAATTCCTTGCCGGCGAGAGCGGGCAGCCCGCTCTCGATCGCTGCGCGCGGGTAGTACGGCACCACGCGCCGGCCATCCAGCCGTCCGCGCAGGCGCAGGTGCTTCAGCTCCGGGTTGATTTCGGCAAGATCAACGATCAGGAGGTCCGAGGGCGCCGCGTAGAGCGGGTAACGGTAGGGACCTTCCTTGCTGCGGCTGCCGCGCAGCAGCGGCTCGTAGTAGCCAGTCGCGAGGCCTTCTATGCTGCCATCGGCGTTGGCCACGCGATAGGGCAGGAATTGCGCCTCGAAGAAGTCGCGCACCGAGGCCTTGGCGGGAAGCTGCTCGGCTAGCGCGCAGGTCTCGCGCCAGGCAGCTTGTGCTTTGAGCCGGGTGCAGCTGCGTAGGAAACTCTCCCACGCTGCGCTTAGGTCGTCATCCTTCCATCCCGGCAGATCGGACCAGTTCACCGCTTCCAGGGTCTTTGCCTTTGGGGGCTCGGGCGCGACCGCCGGACACACCGGGCAGGGCACGGCTGCAGGGCAGGTCTGAACTGGCGCCGGGGCAAGCGGCGGCTCGGCGGCGCAGCCGGCAAGCAGGGCGAGCAGCGCGAGGGCGCCTGACAGGCGCCAAGGGTGAATGACGCCGTCGCTGACGCGGTTCAAGCTGCTTAGTGCAGCACGCGCGGCACCGATAGCGTGAATTCCGGTATCGGTGCGTCGAATTGGGTGCCGTCCTCGGCCACCATCTGGTAGCTTCCGCTCATGGTGCCGACCGGCGTGGCGAGGGCGGTGCCGCTGGTGTATTCGAAATGCTCGCCCGGCTTGAGCAAGGGCTGGGCTCCGACTACACCCAGGCCGCGGACCTCCTGCACCTGGCTGCGCGAATCGGTGATGATCCAATGGCGGCTTATCAGCTGCACCGGGACGGTGCCGCTGTTGCTGATGGTGACGGTGTAGGCGAACACGAAACGGTCCTTCGCCTCGTCCGACTGGTCGGCAATGTACTGGGTCTCGGTGGAGACGCTGACGTCGTATTTCTTGGCGGATTCCATGCGCGCATTTTACACTGGGCCGGCAGCGCCTGTGCGCAGCGCCTAACGTTTTTTGGCACTCACTCGGGCGAGCGGGTAAAATGCGTGCAAGCACTGCCGAACCCAAGCATACCTATGCCTACCTACCGCATCGCGCCGAGCATACTTTCCGCCGACTTCGCCCGTCTGGGTGAGGAGGTGACTGGCGTGATCGCAGCCGGCGCCGACTGGATCCATTTCGACGTGATGGACAACCATTACGTGCCCAACCTGACCATAGGGCCGCTGGTATGCGAAGCGATCCGGCCGCTAACCAAGGCGCCCATCGACGTGCACCTGATGGTGAAGCCGGTGGACCGCATCATTCCCGACTTCGCCCGCGCCGGCGCGAACATCATCAGCTTTCATCCGGAGGCGAGCGAGCATATCGACCGCACCATCGGGCTGATACACGAGCAGGGCTGCAAAGCCGGACTGGTGTTCAACCCCGCCACGCCGCTGCAATACCTGGATCATGTGCTGCACCGGCTCGACCTGGTGCTGATCATGTCGGTCAACCCCGGTTTCGGCGGGCAGAAATTCATTCCGCACGCGCTGGTCAAGCTGGCCGAAGTCCGCCGCCGCATCGATGAGAGCGGGCGCGAAATCATGCTCGAAGTCGATGGCGGCGTCAAAGCCGACAACATCGCCGAGATCGCGCGCGCCGGCGCGGATACTTTCGTCGCCGGGTCCGCCATTTTCGGCGCCAAGGACTACAAGGCGACGATTGCGGCGATGCGCGCTGCAATCGCGTCCGCATAGTCTGCGCATGCCGCTTGCGCGCGGCATCGCCGCGGTTATGATCGACCTGGACGGCACGCTGCTCGACACTGTTCCAGATATCGCCGCGGCGGCCCAACGCATGCTCGCCAAGCTGGATCTGCCGGCGCGCAGCCCTGAGGAAATACGCGATTTCATCGGCAAAGGCATTCCCAACCTGGTCCGGCGCTGCCTGCCGTCGGGCACGGGCGACGCTCACACCGCAGCGCTGCAGAACGAGGCGCTCGAATTGTTCCAGGAGTTCTATTTTGAAGAGTCCGGCCGGTGCACAGCCGTCTTTCCGGGCGCGCTCGAAGGGCTGGAGCGTTTTCGCGACATGCGCCTGCGCCTTGCCTGTGTCACCAACAAAGCCGCGCGCTACACCGTGCCGCTGCTCGAGCGCATGGGCATGGCCGCGTATTTCGAGCTGGTGGTGAGCGGCGACACGCTGGAGCGGAAAAAGCCGGATCCGATGCAACTCGCGCATATCTGCGACGAGTTTTCGCTCGCGCCATCGGCGGCGTTGATGATCGGCGATTCGGCCAATGATGTGCTCGCGGCGCGAGCCGCGGGCTGCCCCGTGTTGTGTGTTTCATATGGCTACACAGAGGGTGAGGACGTGCATGAACTGGGCTGCGATGCTATAGTCGAGTCCTTGTCAGAGGCAGCAAACATCCTGCAAAGAACACAGTCGTGATACTTGAAAAATCCGGAAAATGGGCGCGTTTCGCCTGGGAAAGCTGGCGCTGCTGGCGGTCCTAGACTCATACGCGGGCCGCATGCCGAGTCGCATGCAATCAAGCGCCCACCCCTTCGTTTTCCCGGATCGTTTTTGGAGCAATCATGACTGAAGTCGAATTCAAGCGCCTTGCCGCGCAGGGTTTCAATCGCATCCCCGTGGTGCTGGAAACCTTTGCCGATCTCGATACGCCGCTGTCCATTTATCTCAAGCTGGCGAACAAGCCCTATTCCTATCTGCTCGAGTCAGTGCAGGGCGGAGAGCGCTTCGGCCGCTATTCCTTCATCGGGCTCGCCTCGGCTACGCGCATCAACGTGCAGGGCGGAACGGTTCTGGTGTTGTCGGGAAACCGCGTTGCCGAGCGCGCCGAAACGGACGACCCGCTCGAATTCATCAACGCATACCTGAAGCGCTTCAAGGTCGCCGCATTGTCCGGCCTGCCGCGATTCTGTGGCGGGCTGGTCGGTTGCTTCGGTTATGACACGGTGCGCTACATAGAGCCGCGCCTGGCGGCCTCCGCGCCGCCGGATACGCTGGGTACGCCCGACATACTGCTGATGCTGTCGGAGGAGGTCGCTATCGTCGACAACCTCTCGGGAAAATTGACGCTGGTGGTGTATGCGGAGCCGGAAGTGCCCGGCGCGTATCAGAAGGCGCGGGCGCGCCTGCGTGAACTGCTGCAGGCGCTACGCTCGCCGGCGCAGATTCCGGCCGAAGTGCCGCAGGCGAACGAGCCGGCGCAATCGGCCTTCGGCGAAGCCGGCTACAAGGCGGCGGTGGAGCGCGCCAAGCGTTACATCTACGACGGCGATGTGATGCAGGTGGTGCTGTCGCAGCGTATGTCGCAGCCGTTCGCGGCGGAGCCGCTGGCGCTGTACCGCGCGCTGCGCACGCTCAATCCCTCGCCCTATATGTTCTACTTCAATTTCGAAGACTTCCACGTGGTCGGCGCCTCGCCCGAGATCCTGGTGCGGCTGGAGGGCGACAAGGTGACGCTGCGGCCGATCGCCGGCACGCGTCCCCGCGGCAAGTCGGCGGAAGAGGACGAGGCGTTCGCCGCCGAACTTCTCGCCGATCCGAAGGAACGCGCCGAGCATGTCATGCTGATGGACCTGGGCCGCAACGACGTCGGCCGCGTGGCCGCAACCGGCAGCGTGCGTGTGACCGAGAACATGGTGATCGAGCGCTATTCGCATGTGATGCACATCGTCTCCAACGTCGAGGGCAGGCTGCGCGATGGGCTGGATGCGATGGCGGTACTGCGCGCAAGTTTTCCCGCGGGCACCGTCTCGGGCGCGCCCAAGGTGCGCGCGATGGAAATCATCGACGAGCTGGAGCCGGTGAAGCGCGGCATCTACGCGGGCGCGGTGGGTTACCTCGGCTTTCACGGCGACATGGATCTGGCGATTGCGCTGCGCACCGCGCTGATCAAGGACAAGGTCCTGCACATGCAGGCCGGCGCCGGCATCGTCGCCGATTCCGACCCGGCCTCGGAATGGCAGGAAACGCTGAACAAGGCGCGCGCCGTTCTGCGCGCGGCGGAAATGGCGGCAGCCGGACTCGACACCCGGTTGGAGGGCTGATCATGCTGCTCATGATCGACAACTACGATTCCTTCACCTACAACCTGGTGCAGTATTTCGGCGAGCTGGGGGAAGAGGTGAAGGTGGTGCGCAACGACGCCATAGATCTCGCCGGGATCGCCGCGCTCGCGCCGGCGCGCATTGTCATTTCTCCCGGTCCGTGCACGCCAAAGGAAGCCGGCATCTCCGTGTCGCTGGTGCGCGAGTTTGCCGGCAAGCTGCCGATACTCGGCGTATGCCTCGGGCACCAGGCGATAGGCGAGGCCTTCGGCGGTCATATCGTGCATGCGGGCCGGGTGATGCACGGCAAGACCTCGGACATCCGCCACGGCTCGCAGGGCGTGTTCGCCGGCCTGCCTTCGCCCTTCAGCGCGACCCGCTATCATTCGCTCGTGATCGAGCGCGCCAGCCTGCCCGGCTGCCTGGAAATCACCGCCGAGAGCGAGGACGGCGAAATCATGGGGGTGCGGCACCGGCAGTTCGCGCTAGAGGGCGTGCAGTTTCATCCGGAGTCGATACTCACCGAACACGGCCACAAGCTGCTGAAAAATTTTCTTCGATAGGATTCAAACCATGTCCATGACGCCACAGGAAGCGCTGCAGCGCGTGATCGAGCACCGCGAGATCTTCCACGACGAGATGCTCGATCTGATGCGCCAAATCATGAGCGGGCAGATGTCGCCGGTGATGATCGCGGCCATCACCATCGCGCTGCGGGTGAAAAAGGAAACCATAGGCGAGATCACCGCTGCGGCCCAGGTGATGCGTGAACTCGCGACCAAGGTCGAGGTGAAAGACGCGCACAACCTGGTGGACGTGGTCGGCACCGGCGGCGACGGCGCGCGCACTTTCAATATCTCGACTGCGGCGATCTTTGTCGCAGCCGCGGCCGGGGCGCGCGTGGCCAAGCATGGCGGGCGCGCCGTGTCCTCGCAGTCGGGCAGCGCCGACGTGCTCGAGGCGCTGGGGGTCGATATCAACCTTGCGCCTACGCAGGTGGCGCAGTGCATAGACGAGGCCGGGGTCGGATTCATGTTCGCACCCAGCCACCATACGGCGATGAAGCACGCCGCGCCGGTGCGGCGCGAACTGGGGGTGAGGACGATATTCAATATTCTGGGGCCGCTCACCAACCCGGCCGGCGCCCCGACCCAGCTAATGGGCGTGTTCCATCCCGATTTGGTAGGGATCCAGATCCGCGTGCTGCAGCGCCTGGGGGCGCGGCACGCGATGACCGTGTTCGGGCTGGAAGGCCTGGACGAGATTTCGATCAGCGGCAAGACCATGATCGGCGAGCTGAAGGATGGGCGCATCGAGGAATACACGGTGCATCCGGAACGCTTCGGCCTGCCTCTGCACGACCCGCGCACGCTGTGCGTGGAAACGGTGGAGCAATCGCGCGCCACGGTGCTGGGCGTCCTTGACAACAAACCCGGAGCGGCCCGCGACATCGTGGCGCTCAACGCCGGCGCCGCGATCTACGTCGCGGGCAAGGCGGGGAGCATGGAAGAGGGCGTGGAACAGGCGTTCGAAACGATCGCCAGCGGCGCGGCGCGGGCAAAGCTGGACAAGCTCGTGCAGCTGACGCAGAAACTCGGCGCGAAGAGCGCGTGAGCGACATCCTCGACAAGATCCTCGCGCACAAGGCGAAAGAAGTCGCTGCGGCGAAGCAGGAGCGGCCGCTGGCGGACATGCGTGCCGCGGCACGCGCTGCGCCGCCGGCGCGCGATTTTATCGGCGCGCTCAGGGCGAAAATCGCTGACGGGCAGGCGGCGGTGATCGCCGAGATTAAGAAAGCCAGCCCGAGCAAAGGCCTGCTGCGCGCGGATTTCGATCCGGCCGCGATTGCGGCGAGTTATGCAGCGCACGGGGCGGCCTGCCTGTCGGTGCTGACCGACCGCGAATTCTTCCAGGGCGCGCCGCAGTACCTGGTGGCGGCGCGCAACGCCTGTGCGTTGCCTGCGCTGCGCAAGGATTTCATGCTCGATGCTTACCAGGTGTACGAGGCGCGTGCCTGGGGCGCGGACTGCATCCTGCTCATCGTTGCGGCGCTGGACGTGACGCGCATGCAGGAACTGGAGAGGCTTGCGCACGAACTGGGCATGGCGGTGTTGGTCGAAGTGCACGACGCCGCCGAACTCGATGTTGCACTTGCGCTTACGACGCCGCTTGTCGGTGTCAATAATCGCAATCTACGGACCTTCGAGACGCGGCTTGAGACTACCTTGGATCTGCTGCCGCGCATTCCCGAGGGGCGCCTGGTCGTCACCGAAAGCGGCATTCTGACGCGTGCCGACGTGGAATTGATGCGGGCAAACGGGGTGCATGCTTTCCTCGCGGGCGAGGCGTTCATGCGCGCCACGGACCCCGGGGCGGAGCTTGAACTGATGTTCGCGGTGCCGCCCGCGCAGGGCTAGCGGCTGCGCCAGGGGCGCTTTCCGTACTTAGGACCGGTATACGCCAGATTTGCAGCACCAAAAAAAACGGCCACCCGAAGGTGGCCGTTTGAACTTGCAGATCGACCGGGGTCGATTAGAACGCGTGGTTCATACCGATCGAGATGCCGGTCACGGTGTCTTTGGTCCCCGTATCATACGAGCCGTCCAGCTTCGTGTTATCGATAGCGGTGTAGAGGGTGGTGCGCTTCGACAGATCGTAGGTCAGGCCTGCCATCCACAGCTTCTTGTCGCCGTCGGCGGCGGTTTTGTTATCAAGCTTGGTCTTGTAGTAGGCAAGGGTGAACGCCATGGGCCCGGTTATATCGTAGCTACCGCCCACCCACGTGACCTTGGTGTCGTTGCTGCCGCCACCATTGACATCCGCTTCCTTGACGTCATAGCCGAGCGCGACGCGGAACGGGCCGGTCTTGTAGGCGCCACCGATGGTCCAGTTCGTGGTGTCCAACGCAGGTACCGCAGCTACTGCAGCGCTTCCTAGCGTAATGGGGGTCGTAGTCAGATCCGAAGCCACTGCAGCTTTGGCGGCGACAGCAACGCTTTTCTGTACGCCGTATGCGGCGCCTACGCTGAACGGGCCGTTGGCATAGCTCGCGCCAACTTCCGAGGTCGATCCCTCGGAGCCTGAACCGACGGTTTCACCAAGCGCGTACATGGCCCTTACGGTCAGGCCGTTGAATGCGCCGGTGTAGGTGATGGTGTTGTTGCGGCGAGCGCCGTCCAGGCCGGCAATCGGGATGATGCCGGTGTACTTGTAGTTGAACGGGTCATAGGCGCCGGTCGTGTAGAATATGGTCGTGTAGTTGCGACCCAGATCCAGGGCACCCCAGTTGCCGCTGAGACCGACAATTGCCTTACGACGGAAGAGCGTGTTGTTGTCATCCATCTGACCGGAACCGCTCAGGAAACCGCCTTCCAGGTTGAAATTGGCCTTCATGCCGTTGCCCAGATCTTCCGAACCTTTGATGCCCCAGCGGTTGGAATTGTAGGTGCCGGACGAGTCCATGGTTGTCTGTCTGTCGCCATTAAGATTCGCATTGTCGACGCTGCGCACACCAGCGTCAAAAGTGCCGTAGACGGTGACTTGCGACTGCGCGAAAACAGGCGCCGACACAAGGCTGGCGACAGCCAGGGCGATTAGTTTCTTTTGCATGCTTGTAATCTCCTAAAAGTTTGAATAGAGCTGGCATCAATGACACCACGTGGTTGGCCACTGCTGCCGCACTTTTCCGCGCCCCCCAGTTGGGAGTTGCTGGGCGCATTGTCACTTGAACAGGGCGCGGATTAACAGTCTTTTTGTGGATTATTGCCATAAACAGGCTGAACTGTTGTATTTTCGCAACAAAACTCTGCCTTCGCGCGAAGTTCATGCTTGACCCCGCTGATTGTGCACAGAATTGTCCCGGCTCAAGCAGACCACTAGGGATGCGCTAAAATGGAACTATTGCGCCATGTTTAATAACATCGACAAACTGATTATCGAATTCGACAAAGCCCTGCGTACGCTTGTGGCGACACCGGTGTCGGCGCGGCCTCTGCCGGGTGCCGCGCTTGTCGAGGCGGAGCTTTCCGATGTCGAAAAGCGCCATGCGGCTGCACTGATGCGCGTAAATCACTGCGGTGAGGTATGCGCG
>JACZJU010000070.1 GCA_014860395.1 Burkholderiales bacterium
CAATTTCGAGCGCACGCAAGAGCTGCAGAAAAGCAATTTCGTCAGCGCCAACGCGCGCGACCAGGCGCTCAACGGCCTGAAAGTCGCACAGGCGAACTTGGCACTGTCCGAGGCGCGCCTGGCGAAGACGCGCATCCTCGCCCCGTTCAACGCGACCATCGGACTGCGTCAGGTGAGCGTGGGCGATTACGTGAAGGAGGGGCAGGACCTGGTAACCCTGGAGGACATGAGCGCGCTCAAGCTCGATTTTCGTCTCCCCGAGAACTATTTCGGCAAAGTGCAACTGGGGCAGCTGGTGGAAATCAAGACCGGCGCCTTTCCCGGACAGGCGTTCAAGGCGAGGCTGATCGCGATCGACCCGCTGATCGACCAGGCCGGCCGCTCGCTGTCGCTGCGCGCCAAGCTGGACAACCCCGGGGGGAAGCTGCGGCCGGGCATGTTCGCCAATGTGCGCCTGATACTGTCGGAGCGCGCCAATGCAATGACCATTCCCGAAGAGGCGCTGGTGCCGCTGGGCGCGGAGCAGTATGCATTCAAGGTGGTCGAGGGCAAGGCGCATCGCGTGCAAGTTAAGATCGGCCTGCGTCGCAACGCCAAAGTCGAAGTGACCGAAGGCCTCGCGCCCGGCGACGAGGTGGTGACCGCCGGCCAGTTGAAAATACGCGGAGGCACGGCGGTGAAGCCTATCCCTGCCGGCCCGGCTGCCGAGGTCGGCGCGGCGCCGGCCAAGCCGGGCGCATAGCATGAACGCCGTATTGTCCCGCGCGATCAAGGCCGCAGCCCGCCTTGCGCGCGGCGGTCGCGCCTAGGGTTCCCGGTCATGGTCATATCCGAGATATGCATCCGCCGGCCGGTGTTCGCCACCGTGCTGTCGCTGGTCGTGCTCCTGATCGGCCTGGTGAGCTACACGCGCCTCCCGGTGCGCGAATATCCCAAGATCGACGAGCCCGTCGTCACCGTCGAGAGCAAATACACCGGCGCCAGCGCCGAGATCATCGAGAGTCAGGTCACCAAAGTGCTGGAGGATTCGCTCGCCGGGATCGAAGGCATTTCGACGCTGACTTCGATCAGCCGCTCCGAACAAAGCCAGATCACGATCAAGTTCCGCCTCGAACGCGATGCGGATTCCGCCGCCAACGACGTGCGCGACCGCGTCGCGCGCGTGCGCGGCAAGCTGCCCAGGGACATGGATGAGCCGGTGGTCGCCAAGGTCGAGGCCGATGCGAACCCGATCATCTGGCTCGCTTTCTCCAGCGACCGCCTGTCGGCGCTGGAAGTCACCGACTACGCCAGCCGCGTGGTCAAGACCCGGCTGCAGACGCTGCCGGGGGCGGCCGACGTGCGCGTGTTCGGCGAGCGCCGCTACGCCATGCGTATCTGGGTCGATCGCGACCGGCTCGCCGCGTATCGCCTCACGCCGGCCGATGTCGAAGACGCGCTGCGCAAACAGAACCTCGAGGTGCCTGCCGGCAGGATAGAAAGCCGCGAGCGCGAATTCTCGGTGGTGGCGCAGACCGACCTCAACGAGCCGGCCGAATTCGCCGCCGTCGTGGTGAAGAACGTCAACGGCTTTCCGGTACGCATAGGCGACATCGGCAGGGTCGAGGTTGCCGCGGAAAACGAGCGCTCGGTGGTGCGCTTCAACGGCAAGCCGGCGGTGGCCCTGGGCGTGATCAAGCAGTCCACCGCCAATCCGCTGGTGCTGTCCAAGGCGGTGCGCGCCGAGCTACCGCGCCTGGAGGCGGAGCTGCCGCCCGGGATGCAGGTCAAGGTCGCCTACGATTCGTCGGTGTTCATCGAACGCTCCATCGATGCGGTGTTCACCACCATCCTCGAAGCGGTGGCGCTGGTGGCGCTGGTGATCTTCGTCTCGCTGCGCTCGCTGCGCGCCACCATCATTCCGCTGGTGACCATACCGGTGTCGCTGATCGGCGCGTTCACGCTGATGTACGTGTTCAATTTCTCAATCAATACGCTGACCATGCTCGCCTTCGTGCTCGCCATCGGCCTGGTGGTGGACGACGCGATCGTGATGCTGGAGAACATCTACCGCCACGTCGAGAACGGCATGCCGCGATTCGAGGCGGCGCTGCGCGGCGCGAAGGAGATCGGCTTCGCCGTGGTCGCGATGACCATCACCCTGGCGGCGGTTTACGCGCCGGTGGCGTTCATGACCGGGCGCACCGGCAAGCTGTTCGTCGAATTCGCGCTGACGCTCGCGGGCGCGGTGCTGGTGTCGGGCTTTGTCGCCCTGACGCTGTCGCCGATGATGTGCTCGGTACTGCTCAAGCACGAGACCAAGCATTCCTGGATCTACAACCAGACCGAGCGCCTGTTCGACGGCATCACAGAAGGCTACCGGCGGGTGCTCGGCGCGGCGCTGCGCGCGCGCTGGCTGGTGCTGCTCATCGGCCTTGCCGTGGCCGGAACCAGCGTGTTCCTGTTCAAGCAGCTGAAGCAAGAGCTCTCGCCGCTGGAGGACCGCGGCGTGGTGATCGGCGTTTTCATCGGCCCCGAGGGTGCGACCATCGATTACATGCAGAAATACCAGCAGCGCGCCGAAACCATGTTCAAGAACACCAAGGACGTCGAGCGCTACTTCGTGATCTCGGGTTTCCCCACCGTGTCGCAGGGCATTTCCTTCGTCGGGCTCACCGACTGGAGCCAGCGCAACCGCAAATCGTTCGATGTCGCGCGCGAGCTGCAGCCCAAGCTGTTCGGCGGCCTTCCGGGCGTGCTCGGCTTTCCGATCACGCCGGCCTCGCTCGGCCAGAGCCCGCGCGACAAGCCGGTGCAGATGGTGATCGTCAGCTCGCTCGAGCGCGACAAGCTCGACGAGATCGTCAACCGCATCCTCGCCGACGCGGCGAAGAACCCCAACCTGCAGGCGCTGGACTCGGACCTGAAACTGAACAAGCCCGAGGTACGCGTGCTGGTGAATCGCAACAAGGCCAACGACACCAGCGTGCAGGTGGACGCGGTCGGACGCACGCTGGAGACCATGCTCGGCGGGCGCCAGGTCACGCGCTACAAGCAAAGCGGCGAGCAGTACGACGTGATCGTGCAGGTGGTGCCTGCCGACCGCAGCACGCCTGACGATATTTCGAATATTTTCGTGCGCGGGCGCGATGATCGGATGATCCCGCTGGAGCAGCTGGTCAGCCTCAAGGAAGGCGTCTCCGCGCGCGAATTCAACCGCTTCGGCCAGCGCGTCGCAGTCACCATCAGCGCCAACCTCGCGCCGGGCTATCCCCTGGGCGAGGCGCTCAAGTTCCTCGAGGAAACGGCGCGCCTGCATCTGCCGGCGGGCGCGGCCATAGATTACAACGGCCAGTCGCGCGAATTCCGCGAATCGAGCGCCGGCCTCGCGCTCACGTTCCTTTTGGCGCTGGCGTTCATCTACCTGGTGCTGGCGGCGCAGTTCGAGAGCTTCGTCAATCCGTTCATCATCATGCTGTCGGTGCCGCTATCCATGACCGGCGCGCTCGCCGCGCTGCTGCTGACCGGCGGCACGCTCAATGTCTACAGCCAGATCGGGCTGGTGACCCTGGTCGGCCTGATCACTAAGCACGGCATCCTCATCGTGGAGTTTGCCAACCAGTTGCGCGAGCAGGGCAGGCCGGTGCATGAGGCAGTGATCGAGTCCGCCGTGCTGCGCCTGCGGCCCATCCTGATGACCACCGGCGCGATGGTGCTGGGCGCGGTGCCGCTCGCGCTTGCGCGCGGGGCGGGGGCAGAGAGCCGCTCGCAGATCGGCTGGGTCATCGTCGGCGGCATGCTGCTAGGCACGCTGCTGACGCTGTTCGTCGTGCCCACGGTGTACAGCTACCTCGCGCGCAGCAAGCGCACAGGCGCGGGCGAGGGCAAAGCGATACCGCAACCGGCCGGAGGCGGCTGATGCGCCAGATCGTCCTCGATACCGAAACCACGGGCCTGAATGCCAAGCTGGGCGACCGGGTGATCGAGATCGGCTGCCTCGAACTGCTCAACCGCCGCCCCACCGGCAACCACTTCCACCACTACCTCAACCCCGAGCGCGCCAGCGAAGAGGGCGCGATGAAAGTGCACGGCATCAGCGACGAGTTCCTGCTCGACAAGCCGCGCTTTCGCGAGATCGCGTCCGAATTCATCGAGTACATCCGCGACGCCGAGCTGATCATCCACAATGCGCCGTTCGACGTGGAGTTCCTCGAACAGGAACTCGCGCTGGCGAAGCTGCCGCCGCTAGCGCAGCACTGCGCCAGCGTGCTGGACACGCTCAAGCTGGCGAAGGAACTGCACCCGGGCAAGAAAAATTCCCTCGACGCCTTGTGCGAGCGCTACAGCGTGAACAACGCGCACCGCACCTTGCACGGCGCGCTGCTCGACGCCGAGCTGCTCGCCGAAGTCTACCTCGCCATGACCCGCGGCCAGGAAAGCCTGGTGATGGAGCTGGATGACGCGCCGGCGGCGGAGACAGTCGGAGGCGTTCCGGTCGAGCGCCCCAGGCTGACGGTGCTCGCCGCCACCGAGGAAGAACTCGCCGAGCACGCGAGCGTGCTGCAGGACATCCAGAAGCAGAGCAAGGGCAAGTGCGTCTGGCTCGAACTCGAGGGTGAGGTCGCGGGCGGGGGCTAAGGCGCGAGGAAGTCTGGTACTAGCGGTGTTTTGCGGTTGGGCCGTTTGCGGAGTTTAGTAAAAAGGCTCACGCCACCTCAAGCAAGGCGCGCGGATTTCTTTGTGCGATCAGCAGGAGTGTGCGCGCCGCGCCCGAAGGCGCGCGTCGACCTTGCTCCCACTCCTGGAGCGTGCGCACTGAGACTCCAAGCAGCTGTGCAAATCTGGACTGTGAAAGACCCGTCTTTTCCCGAATGGACGAAACTGAAGGTACCGTCGTGACGCGACCGTGCTCACCACGCCTGATCTCGCGGATGCCCTCCAGGATTTCCGAACCAATATTGCGTTTAGCCTTCGCCATCGATTTCCTCCTTGATCTTCCTGAGAATGTGAGCAGGGATATTGTCCGCGACATTCTTCGGATACAGCGTCAGCAACCAAATTTCACCTTGCTTGGTCCGCAAGTAGTAGATCACCCGCAGGCCTCCTCGCTTGCCTCGGCCGGGCATGCCCCAGCGCATCTTTCGCACGCCGCCCGAGCCCGGGACGACATCTCCCGACTCCGGATTTTCGATCAACGACTGCTGCAAGGCGGCAAGTCCCGCGTCGGGCAGCAACTCATCGGCCAAGCGCGTAAATAGCTTGCTCTCGATGAATGTGAACATTGGCCTATTATACGTCATGGACGTATGGCGTCAACTTCGCAAAAGCTGGATCTGAACATCTTAAGGCAGCCGAGAGAAGGCCGCACGGAGGCGAATTCTCTCCGGCGTTTGAGCCGATGCCTTGATGTAGTCTACGCCGGCGGCATTGCCTCGAATTGGGGTACGCTGCCGGTGATGTCGAACCAATGCGCTTTGTCGGCGACGAAGATATGCGCCTGCGGGCGTATGCCGGGATCAGTGTCTAGCGACCCGGCCGGAACCACGACGACGCCCCGGTCGAGGGATGGCCTGGGTACCTTGCCGCCGCAGCGCGTGCAGAACGCCACGGTGTGAAAGCGCGCATCGGCCACCTTGAATTCCTTCACCAGCGACTCCCCGCGCAGCCAGCGGAACTGGTCGAGCTTGTAAAACACGTTCGAGGCGTGCGCCGCGGCACGGCCGAGGCGGCAGCGGCCGCAGTGGCAATTCATCATACGCATCGGTGCGCCGGTGATCTCATAGCCGACCTCGCCGCAAAGACAGCTTCCCTCGGTGATTCCCGCTCGCGGCGCCACCGTCGGTCGAAACACGCCTTCGGCGTCGAACGCTGGCGGGTAGGCATCGTGTTGCGGCAGCGCATCGGTGATCTCGTCCCACGCTGCCTTGGAGCCGACGAAAATATGGTTCTGCGGCTTGATGCCAAGATCGCCTTCGAGACTCGCCGCAGGCGCGGCGGCGATGCCGTATTTGGGCATGGTCGTCGGCCCTGCGGAGCCGCACACGCCGCAGAAGCTGCGCACGCCGTTCGGCGACGATGGGTAGCGTACCAACTTGTCTTCGCCCGAAACCCAGCGAAAGCCCGCGATCGGCGCGACCACGAAAGTGGCGAAACCGGTGCCGTGATGCTTGCGGCACATCGAGCAGTGGCAGTGCATCATCGCGCTGAACGGGCCGTCCAGCTCATAGTTCAGCGCACCGCAGAGGCAGCGTCCCTTGGCCATGGTCTTCTCCTTGTATGTATTTGGTGAGGGCTGGCGTATGGCGCAAGATTAATGCAGGTCGGTGCCGGTGTCGACCCAGGCACGCCCGAAGGCACGGCTGCTCGATCCGGATCTGCTTAACGGCGCCTATTTGTGCACTTTTCCTCAAAACTATCCAAACACTAGCCATTCGGCCAATTGACTCGACTTCGGCGCGAGTGCTAAAAGTTTTTTGGAAGGCAAAGCCGCTGAAAGGCGGCGGCGCAAAGCTACCGGCCTAAACGCTCGATAAGAGCGCAGGGCGGCGGGGTCGCCGGTCCAGGACCGTCATTCCGCACTAAGCCGTTTTGCGGCGCCACTCTTCGTAAATAAGCCGCAGAGCCGGAGAGGGAGGGAGACAATCTCATGGCGGGGTCAGGGAGTCTGTCGGGGCAGGATTTCATGTGGGTCTTGGGCAGCCTTTGCCAGCTGTATCGCATTCCTTTTGCCCCCGCGCTGCTGCAGCAGCAGTTTCCGCCGCCCTATGACCGTGCGACGCTTCTGGGCGCCGCGCAGGCGCTAGACTTCAAAGTGGGCGAGAAAACCGTCAGTGCGAAAGAGCTGGTCGCCCTGCCGCTGCCCTGCGTGATGTTCCTCAAGCAAGTGCCCGCCGCGCCGGAGACGCCGCCGCCAGACGAAGCCGGCGCGGCGGCACCTGAACCGCCGCATTCCAAACCCGCCCTGCTGGTCAAGGCCAGCGACACCGAACTGCTCTTCTTCGAAGCCGGCGCGAGCACTCCGGTGACGCTGCCTGTGGCCGAATTCGCATCGCGGCTGGAATCGGAGATCATGCTGTTTGCGCGTGACAGCGCCGAGGCGACGGACCAGGACCTGCCTGCCGCCAAAGAAGCCTTCGGCTTCAAGTGGTTCATTCCCGAATTGCTCAAGCACAAGAAGATATGGCGCGAGGTGCTTGCCGCCTCGCTCGCGATCCAGCTCGTCGCGCTGGCGACGCCGCTGTTCACCCAGGTGGTGATCGACAAAGTCGTGGTGCATCACACGCGCAACACGCTGTGGGTGGTGGGCGTCGCGCTCATCATGTTCATGGTGTTCTCCGCGGTCATGACCTGGATGCGCCAGTACCTGGTGCTGCACACCGGCAACCGCGTCGACGCGGTGCTGGGGCAGACGGTGTTCCGGCACCTGTTCCGCCTGCCCATGCCTTACTTCGAGCAGCGCCAGACCGGGGTGCTGGTGGCGCGGCTGCACGGCGTGGAGCAGATCCGCGAGTTCGTCGCCGGCGCGGCGGTGACGCTCTTGCTCGACTGCCCGTTCCTGGTAATCTTTCTCGCGGTGATGTTCTGGTACAGCTGGGAGCTGAGCCTGATCGCGCTCGGCATACTCGGGTTGATCGTGGCCATGAGCCTCGCGGTGTCGCCGATCTTCCGGCTGAAGCTCAACAAGCAGTTCCTGGTCGGCGCGCGCAACCAGGCGTTCGTGACCGAATACGTCTCCGGCATGGCCACGGTGAAGTCGCTGCAGATGGAGCCGGTGCTGGAAGCGCGCTACGGCGACCAACTGGCGCAATACCTCGCCGCGGGTTTCGAGACCAAGCAGCTCGCCAACAGCTACAACGTCATCGCCAACGGGCTGGAGCAGGTGATGACGCTCGCCATCCTCACCATGGGGGCGCTGCTGGTGATCGACAGCGCCGCCAACGCCGCCAGCGGCGCATCCACTTTCACTGTGGGCATGCTGGTCGCGTTCCAAATGTTCGCCAGCCGCATGAGCCAGCCGATGCTGCGCCTCGTCGGCCTGTGGCAGCAGTTCCAGCAGGCCAACATCTCGGTCAAGCGCCTGGGCGACGTGATGGACATGCCGACCGAGCCCTACGCGCTGGTGCCGCAGCGTTCGCCCGATGTCGACGGCCGCGGCGGGCGCATCGACATCCAGGCGGTGTCCTTCCGCTACTCAGACAAGCACCCCTGGCTCTACCGCAACCTCAACCTGGTGATCAAGCCCGGGCAGCTCACCGTGCTGGTGGGCCCCAGCGGTTGCGGCAAGAGCACGCTGGCGAAGCTCTTGCTCGGCTTCTATCCGCCGGGGGACGGCCGCATCGTCGTCGACGGCCAGGACATCGCCTACATGAGCGCCAACGAATTGCGCGCGCGCTTCGGCGTGGTGCCGCAGGAAACCACGCTGTTCTCCGGCAGCGTTTACGACAACCTGCAGATGGCCAATGCGCACGCTGATTTCGCCCAGATCGCGGCGGCCTGCCGCATGGCCGAGATCCACGAGGTGATCGAGCAGTTGCCGCAGGGTTACCAGACGCCGCTGGGCGAGCACGGCGTCGGACTCTCCGGCGGGCAGAGACAGCGGATCGCCATCGCCCGCGCGCTGCTGAAGAACCCGAGCGTGCTCATTTTCGACGAAGCCACCAGCAACCTTGACCAAGCCACCGCCGAGAGCTTCGCCCAGACCATCAACCAATTGAAGGGCAAGGTGACCATGGTGTTCATCGCCCACGTCCTGCCGCGCGGCCTGCTGGTGGACGAAGTGATTCAGTTCGGCACGCGTGCTGGGGCCAAGGCCGGCGCCGCAGGCGAGCCGCAGCAGCCGACGCAGATGCATGTGGTCGAGGAAGAAAAGGCGAGGCCGTGAGCCGCAAGGGAGTCAAAGTGCGCAATCCATTCAACAAACTGAAAAAGGGGAAAGACATGGCGGAAGCAACGAAAGCGCAAGACAAGCCCGCGGCCAAGGACGCGGCCGAGGAGAAAAAGCCTGCCGGAATGGGCGTCCGCCTCGCGCCCGTCGACAACTCCGATCGACCCGTGGTCGCGAACTACAGCGCGCTCAACGTCGCGCCCGGAATGGTGTTCGTCGATTTCGGCTTTCTCGAGCCGGGCATGCTGGCGGCGCTGCCGCGCGTGGCGAAGGCGGGCGGCAAGATGCCGGAGCGGCTGAACGGCAAGCTCGCGGTGCGGGTGGCGATGGGCTATGACGCGGTTGTGAATTTGCACCAG
>JACZJU010000071.1 GCA_014860395.1 Burkholderiales bacterium
CTCAAGGCGTTCGGCGCGGATATTTTCTTCGACGACCAGCAGGGCCATTGCGAATCGGCTGCGATGCATGTGGCCACCGGGCACGTACCGTTCGGTGTCGCCAATCAAAAATAGCCCTGAATTCTCCGCGCGCCTGCTCGCCTGGCACAAACGCCACGGCCGCCACGATTTGCCGTGGCAGAACACGCGCGACGCCTACCGCATCTGGGTCGCGGAAATCATGCTGCAGCAGACCCAGGTCGCCGCGGTGATTCCCTATTACCTGCGCTTTATCGAGCGCTTCCCCGACATCGCCGCGCTCGCCGTCGCGTCGCAGGACGACGTGCTGCGGCTGTGGAGCGGACTGGGCTATTACTCGCGCGCGCGCAATCTGCAGCGCGCGGCGCAGCTGGTGGCCGAGCGCCACTGCGGTGTGTTTCCGCGCGCGCTCAAGGACATCGAAGCCTTGCCCGGCATCGGGCGATCGACTGCGGCAGCGGTGGCCGCGTTCGCCTACGGCACGCGCGCTGCGATCCTGGACGGCAACGTCAAGCGCGTACTCGCGCGGCATTTTGCCGTCGCCGGTTTTCCGGGCGACAAGCGCGTCGAGAACCGCCTGTGGCAACTGGCCGAGGAGCAGCTGCCGCCGCGCGCCATCGGGCGCTATACCCAGGCGATCATGGACCTGGGTGCGACGCTGTGCACGCGCGCGCGGCCTGCCTGCGCCGAGTGCCCGCTCGCACAAAGCTGCCAGGCGCTCGCTCTGGGGCGTGTGCGGGACTTTCCCGCGCCGCGCCCGGCGAAGGCGGTGCCTACGCGCGCCACCCAGATGCTACTGCTGGTCCGGGCCGGAGAGCTGCTGCTGGAAAAGCGCCCACCCTCGGGCATCTGGGGTGGTTTATGGAGTCTGCCGGAGATCGACGACGGGACGGACGCGACCAGGCATTGCCGCTCGCACTATGGCTGCAGCATCGGCGCGCCGCAGCGGCTCGCCCCGCTTGCACATGGATTCACTCACTTCAAGCTGCAGATCCAGCCCCTGCTGTGCCCGGTGAAGAAACTCGCGCCGACCGCGCGCGCGCCAGGCCAAATCTGGCTTTCCTTGGAAGAAGCGCACGGCGCGGCGATACCGGTGCCGGTGCGCAAGCTCATCGAAAGGCTGCTCGCCTCAAGCAAGCGTGACCGACTCGCGCACTTCCATCCATCTTGACGCACGGCGAAATGCATAATAGCCTCACTCAATGCGCGAGATTGTGAACCGCAGGCAGGCGAACGGCGGCGACATCGCGCTGCTGCCATCCAAGTACTTTGGCTCATAACCTGCATTCGGGCTGGACTCGCAGCTTACCTACGACTACGATCGGCGCGCGGCCTGAGCGCTGGCGAGGCTGGCTATCCGCATGCGCCCGATCGCACCTGCCAAATTCACCAACGACAATGCTGGAGCGCTAGCGGCCGCCTCGGTGGCGCATCTGCGCCCGCGCTTTGGAATCGCCCTCGTACACGTTGCCGGCTCCGTCCTTGCGCTCTGCGGCGGCGTCGCTGTTGCCGCATTGCCCGGTCCGCTGGCATACGGCATCGGGCAGTCGTTACTTACGCTCGTATTCGTGCATGCCTTCGTAACCTTGCACGAGGCAGGGCATAACACGCTGTTCCGCAGCCGCAGAGCCAATCGCTGGGTCGGATACGCCGCGGGCTTCATCGCCCTCATACCGTTTCGGGCGTGGACCCAAATCCACGCGCGCCATCATCGCTACACCGGCTGGCAGGATCTGGATGCGACGACCGCGTCCCTCGCCCCGCGTCCGATCGCGCGCTGGGAGCGCGCAGTGATCGACTTCGCCTGGCGCACCTGGCTGCCGCTGTTTTCCGTCCTCTACCGCTGGCAGAATTACTGGAATCTGCGGCGACTGCGTGCGTTCCTAGATCGTCCCGGGAGCGTTCGCGGAATCAAGGTGAACATCATGGTGCAGCTGCTTGCGTATGCGGGCCTGCTCGCCGCGGTCGGCCCGACGACGCTCGCCGTGCTCGTCGGCCCGGCGCTGATCCTTTCCCTCATGGCCGAGGACCTGCTGCTGCTCAGCCAGCACACGCATATTCCGCAGCGCTTGAGCGGCGGCGAACCGGTGCGTCCGTTCCGGCCGATGGAGCAGGCCATATTCACCCGTTCGCTTCGCCTCCCTGATTGGCTATCCGCCATCCTCATGCATTTCGATGCACACGAGCTGCACCATATGTATCCGCAACTCCCGGGCTATACGCTGCGCCGAGTCGCCTACCGTCCGCCGAACGAGGTGGACTGGATCGACTGGGTGCGCGCGGCCAAGCGCCTGACCGGCACCGAGTTCCTGTTCTCGAATCGCAACGACACGGGGGCGCCGCTATGAGCGAAGTTTCGCCGAACGCGCTCGCCGCCGCGCTGTTTCTGGTAATCGCGATGAGCACCGCGGGAATCGCGCACGTCGCCTGGCTGCGCAGCGCCGCGGCGGCGGCGCTCACGGCGCCGATCGACCGGGGGCTGACATTGCGCGGCCGTCGTCTCCTCGGCGACAACAAGATGGTGCGCGGTTTCGTGGTGCTACCGCCGGCGGCCACCGTGGCGTTCGCGCTCTGGGCTGAGATCTGGAGTCATCTTCCGTTTCCGCCGGCATCGGGGCTTTGGCCGCTCGAAAGCGCGCAATTCGCGCTGCTCGGCTTCGCCTGCGGTTTCGCCTTCATGCTCGCCGAATTGCCGAACTCCTTTTTGAAGCGGCAGCTCGACATCGTGCCGGGCCAGGCGGCAGCGCAAGCGCCGTTGCGCGCACTGTTCTTCGTGGTGGACCGCTGCGATTCCGTCCTCGGCGTACTCTTCGCCGCCAGCCTGCTGGTGCCGGTCCCGGTGCGGACCTGGCTGTGGGTGCTGCTCCTCGGCCCATGCATGCACGCGGTGTTCAGCATCATCCTGCATCGCGTCGGCGTGAAGGCGCGCGCACTGTGACACGGTTTGATCTCGCGCTGCTGCCGCTCGAGACGGCGCACGACGGCAGGCGCTGCGGCGGCAAGGCGGCAAATCTTGCCCGACTGATGCGCAGCGGCGTGCATACCGCGCCCGGGATCGTCGTCATGGCTTCTGCGCTCGATGCCCATCTGCATCGTGCCGGCTATGGCGCTTGCGCCGGGCTGTTCGCCCAGCTGCTCGCGCTCGACGCGAACTGCGCCCACGACCAGGCGATGATCGTGCGACGACGGATCGTCGATACGCCTTTGGATCCGGCGCTTGCGCAAGCGCTCCGCCGTCACCTGGCGTCGCTGCCGCCGGGGACACTGGTCGCCGCCCGCAGCTCGGCGCTGGGCGAGGACGCGGCGGGGGCTTCGTTCGCCGGCGTCTTCGACACGCGGCTCGACGTCGGATCGGTAGCGGACCTCGAAGTCGCCGTGCGCGAAGTCTGGAGCTCAGTGTTCGGCGAGCGCGCGCGCGCCTATGCCAGCGCCCGCGGCGCTTGTCCCGGGGGGATGGCAGTGGTGGTCCAAGTCCAGGTTGACCCGGTCGTGTCCGGCGTGTTGTTCACCGCCGATCCGCGCACCGGCAGCGATGCCCTTATCGTGGAATGCTGCGCCGGACTGGGCGAGCGTCTGGTCGGCGGCGCAGTGTCGCCGACGCGCTACGCCATCGATCGGGCCACGGGAAGCGCGCAGGTCGAGGACGAGGGTGACGAGGCAGTCAGGCTCGAATCGTTATGGATCGAAGCGCTGGTCAAGGCCGCGCGTACGCTGGAACGCGCCTTCGGCGCGCCGCAGGACATAGAATGGAGCGTCGATCGCGCCGGCCGTCTGGTGGTGCTCCAGTCGCGGCCGATCACCGCCGGCCCGGCACCGGCGCCGAAAGTTGTCTGGTCGAATGCGAACATCGCGGAGAACTTCCCCGACCCGGTATCTCCGTTCCTGTACTCGTTCGTCGTGCGCGGCTATGCGGCGTACTTTCGCGGGCTCGGCGGCGCATTCGGGATTTCGCGGCGCCGGCTCGATGCGATGGCGCCCGCTTTGGACCAGCTGGTGGGCAGCCACGCGGGCCGGCTGTATTACAACCTCACCCACATTCACGCCGTGCTTCACCTTGCGCCCTTCGGCAGCTGGCTGGCGCAGTCGTTCAACCAGTTCACCGGCGCCGACAGCATTCCGCCGCCGCAGCGGATAGCCGCCTCGCTGCCCGAACGCGCGCTCGAGATCGCGCGCATCGCGATCAAAGTGCCGCGGCAGTACCTGCGCATCGAACAGCGCATCATTCGATTCGAGAGCGCGGTCGACGCCTACGCGGCGCAGACGTCACCGCAGCGTCTTGCGCTCGCCGCGAGCGGCGCCCTCGCGACCCACCTGCGGGCGTTCCTCGACATCCGGCTCGAGCGCTGGACCGACGCCGCGCTCGCCGACACCGCCGCCATGGTGTGCTACGGCGCGCTGAAGGGCCTGCTGGCGCGCTGGTTGCCGGGCCGCGACCAGATCGCATTGCATAACGACTTGCTCAAGGGCCTGCCCGGACTCGCGAGCGCGGTGCCGGTGGAGAAACTCTGGGCACTGTCGCGCATGGCGCGTGCCGATCCCCAGTTGTATGCGCTGCTGCTCGACACGCCCGCCGGCGAGATCATCGAACGCCTGCAGGCGTCGGGGTTCGCGGCGTTCCGCGCGGCCTTCGAGGATTACCTCGCACGCTGGGGCTTTCGCTACTCGGGCGAGCTGATGCTGACGCAGCCGACCCCGCAGGAGGACCCGCTGCCGGTGATCCGGCTGCTGCAGGCTTACCTGCGACGCGACAGCGACGGGCCTGCCGAAATCGGCGCCATGCAGACGCGTTCGCGCATCGCGGCCACCGAAGAGATAGCGCGGGCATTGACGCCGAACGGCCTGTTGCGCAGACTGCCGTTAGCGCATCGCGCAGCGATATTCCGCAGGGTGTTGCGGGCGACGCAGGAGGCGATTCGCCTGCGCGAACGCGCCCGCATGAAGCAGGCCTTGCTCTACACGCGGCTGCGCCACGTCGCCCTCGAGCTCGGCGCGCGGCTGGTGGCTCAGGGTGTGCTCGATCGGCCGGGAGACATTTTCTTTCTCGCGATCGATGAGGCGATCGGCCTCGCCGAAGGGCAGGCATTGCTGCCGGCTTCCATAAAGGAGTTGGTCACGGCGCGCCGCGCCGCGCAAGCGCTGCAGTCCACGCTTGCGCCGCCCGACGTGCTGCTGCTCCCCGGCGGCGAGCAATGGAAACCGGCGGCGAGCATTGCCGCAACCGCGCCCGCCGCGGGCAACGCGCGCTTGAGCGGCAGTTCCGCCTGCGGCGGCGCCGCTCAGGGACCCGCGGCGGTCGTCCTCGACGTTGCGAACGCGGGGCGCATCACTTCCGGGCAGATCCTGGTCACGCGCCAAACCGATCCGGGCTGGGCCGCGGTCTTTTTCCTCATCAAGGGACTGGTGGTCGAGCGCGGCGGTATGCTGTCCCACGGCGCGATCATCGCGCGCGAATACGGCATCCCGGCGGTCGTCGGCGTGCGCGACGCCACGCGGCTGATCCGCGATGGCGAGACGATCCGGGTCAATGGCGATGTTGGAACGGTCGAGCGCTGTGGCGTCTGAGCTCGCCGCCTACCTGCGCACGCGGATTGCAACGCCGCGCATCGGGCTGTTGTGGCTCGTCGTCGTCGCGGCGGCTTCGACCAGCGGGGCTATGGTCGAACCGGACCATGGCGTTTTCTACGCCGCGCTCCTTGCCCTCCTGATCGCGCAGTTCCGGCTGTGGGACGATCTCTACGACCTTGCGCACGACCGCGAGCACCATGCGCAACGCGTGCTCGTCCGCGCCGCCAAGCTGTTGCCGTTTCGCATCCTGCTCGCCGTTTCGTTCGCCACCGGGCTGGGCGCGCTCGTGCTCGTGGCAGAGGCGGAACGCGGCATCGCCTATGCGCTGCTGGTCGCGGCGTTCCTGACGCTTTACCGCGTATTGAAACGGCGGCCCGCGACCCGGCTCCTGCGCACGCAGCTGGTGCTGCTCAAGTATCCGGCTTTTATCCTGATCGTCGCGCCGCACCCGCTGCAACTGCGGTCGCTGGCGGCGGCGATGGTTCTCTATCTCCTGCTCAGCGCGTACGATGCGCACGACCGGACACCCCAATGAAAGCAAGCGTTTCCCCGCCGCCTCCCGATCAGTTCGAGCCTGTCGCCTGCTATCTGTGCGGGGCGACCGAGTACGCGCCGCTCACCGAAGCCGAGGACGATCTCACCGGCAAACCGGGACGCTTCCAGTTCGTAACCTGCGCGCGCTGCGGCCTCGCCTACCAGAACCCGCGCCTGACGGCCGAGCATATCGGCGCCTATTACGACGACGAGTACATTGCCCATCGCAAGAAGACCGATTGGGGCTTGCTCACACCGCTCTATAACTGGGCGATGGGCAAGCACGACCGCGACAAGCTCAAGCTGGTGCAGCGCTATCTCGATCCCGGGCCGGCGACACGCGTGCTCGACCTCGGCTGCGGGGCGGGAACATTCCTCGCGCACACCCACGCGCGCACCGGCGCCGCGGTGACCGGCGTCGACTTCAAGGACCTGAGCGCGCTGCCGTGGATGCGCGACATCGAATTCCGCCACGGCCGGCTGGGCGATCAGGACTTCGGCGCGCGCCGCTTCGATCTGATCACCATGTGGCACTTCCTCGAACACGACTACGAGCCCCTTGCCACGCTCGCCCGGACGCATGCGCTGCTCGCCGATGCCGGGCTGCTGGTGATCGAGGTACCGCGCCTGGACAGCCTGTCGTTCCGGCTGTTCCGCGAACGCTGGCCCGGCTTGCAGGCGCCGCAGCATACGGCGCTCTACAGCCGCGACACGCTGCTCGCGCTGATGCGACGGGCGGACCTCGAAGTCGTCGACTATCTTCCCTACGGCGCCTTTCCGCCCTACTTCTACCTGTACACCGGCGTGGCGTTCAAGCTGCTCAAGGGCCGCGGGCTCAACCTGTCGCGCGCCATCTATCCGTATTTCCTCGGACAGGCGCTGCTGGCGCCTCTGCTCCTATTCCAGCGGCGCCTGAACCTGGCCATGCACACCGTGGTCTGCCGCGTAGCGCGCTAATGTCCGACCGGCTCCCGTTCGTCCTGCGCGTGACCGGCACGCTCCTTCTGCTCACGGCCTGTGCCGCCGTCATGACTGTGGTGGCGACGCTCACACTGTTCCAGTGCCGGCGCCTCTACTCGCGGCGGCTAGCCACGCCCTGCGGCCGGCTGGTGCTGCGCCTGTGGGGCATCCGCATGCTGGTGCATCAGGATGCGCCGTTTCCCCTACGCCAGACGGTATTCATCTCCAACCATACCTCGACCGCCGACCTGTTCGCCCTGGTCGCGCTCGGCCTGCCGAACGTCCGCTTCTTCCTCAGCGGTTATTTGCGCGCACTCGTCCCGCTCGGCATCATCGGCTATCTGACCGGCATTTTCTGGACCGTCCCTCAGATCCATCCCGAACGCCGCACGCGCATCTTCCAGCGCGCCGAGCGCATCCTGCGGCGCAGCGGCGAATCGGTCTACCTGAGTCCGGAGGGCACGCGCATCACCACCGACGCAATCGGTCATTTCAACAAGGGCGCGTTCCATCTCGCCACGGCGCTGCATGCGCCGATCGTGCCGATCTACATTTTGATTCCCAGGGCGATCGATCCTGGCAGGGGCCTGCACGCGCGGCCCGGCGACATGCACGTCTACATCCGCGCGCCGATCGAGACCGCCGACTGGCGCATCGCAGACCTGGAGAAGAACCGCAGCCGCATGCGCGAGTTCTATGTCGAGTGGAAGCGCGAACTTGAACGCCGCCAATAAAGCACTGCGCGCACAGTCGGCGCAAGCCGCGCAGTGCCAGCTCATGCGCGCCGACGGGCAGCTTGCCGATTCGCTGCGCCCGCCGCCCGGCGCACTGCCGCCGCCGCGGGTCGCGCTGCTCACCGGCGCAACCGGATTCCTCGGGCGATACGCCGCGCGCGAATTGCTCGCCCAGCGGCCGCTTACGCTGGTCTGCCTCGTGCGTGGCGACGATCCCGTCCAGGCGCGCGATCGCCTTCTACACGGACTTCGACGCGTCGGCGTTCCCGAGGCGGCGCTGGGCGAGCGTGTCGAAGTGGTCTGCGGTGACGTCGCCGCGCCGTCGCTGGGCATCGCGCCGGACACCTATGCGCGTCTTGCCGAACGCATCGACGTCATTTACCACTGCGCGGCCGAGGTCAACTGGGCGCGGAGCTATCGGCAGTTGCGGCACGCAAACGTTCTGGGTCCGCTGGCACTGCTGCAACTGGCGTGCGCCGTACGGGCGAAGCCGCTGGTGTTCGTCTCCACGATTGCGGTGTGCTACGCGCACGACGGTCCGAACCAGATCGACGAGCGCAGCGACATGTCGCCGCATCTCGAGCGCATGCCGCTCGGCTACGCACAGAGCAAATGCGTGGCTGAGATGCTGCTGCGCAGCGTGGCCGCGCGCGGTTTGCCGGTCACCGTCCTGCGGCCGGCGCTGATCAGCGGCGACTCGAAGACCGGTGAAACAAATCTCGGCGACCTGCTTGCCGCGCTGCTCGAATGCAGCGTCTCGGTGGGCGCCGCGATCGACGTCGATTGGCTCATGGATTGCGTCCCGGTCGATTTCGTCGCGCAGGTCATCGCACGCACCGGCACCGGCGAAGCGACGGGCATGCGGGTGCTCCATCTGTTGCACGAACGGGCGCGTCCCTGGCGCGAGGTGGTGCTGTGGATGAATCTTTCCGGATATCCGCTGCGGCTGCTCGGCACGCGCGAATGGCTCGATCATACTTTCGTCTCCGGTCACGCCGCGGGCACGCGGCTGCACGGCTACCGGCGTTTTTTCCAGGGCTCCGGCGAGAGCGGGAAACTGCGTCCGTTCGAAGTCTACCTGGAGCCGGGGCAGCGCCGCATCTCGAGCGACGATTCGCGCGCCTTCCTCGCCGGCTTGCGCCTGAGCATGCCGCCGCTCGATGCCGCGCTCCTGCACCGTTACTTCGATCACTACGAGGACACCGGCCTGCTCGGCACCACCACGCGCCGCGCGCGTCGCGTCACCGGCGACCTCCCCGCCACCGCGCGGGCCATCGAGGACATGCTGCGCAGCCGCTGGCGTGTGCCGACGCTCGAGGTGGTCGGCTTTTGCGCGTTGCCGTTCGATCCGGCCAATGGCGTGCTCAACGAAATCGCTTCGGCGCGGCTCGGCAGCAGCATCGGCATGCGCCGTTACGAGCTGCTGCTGCGCCGGCCGGGGATGCACCGCCCCTTGCGCCTGATCACGGTGATCAAGACCAAGGCGAGCGATGCCGCCATGCAGGCCCTCACCACCGAACTGGCCGAGCTGTGCGATCCGGCGCTTGGCCGCGCGTTCGGGCGCTATGCGAACGAGTTGCCTCTAGCCCGCTCGCAGGAGCGCGAACTGGCGCTCTACGAGATGCGCGACCCGCGCCTGCGGCGCCACACACCGCGCTGCTACGGCACCGTGCGCGATGCGCAGAGCGGCGTCTGGCTGCTCGCGCTGGAATACGTCGCAAATGCCGAGCGAGCCGGCATCAGCCGGCGGCTCGAGCAGTGGGCCGCCGCGCAAGTCACCGCGGCCGTGCGCGGCCTCGCCGCGATTCATTCGGTGTGGTACGGGCGGGAAGCCGCGCTGCGCGACCAGCCCTGGCTTCCGCCAGAGGCCGACACGCCGCGCATGCTGCGGCTCGCTCCGCTGTGGCAGGCGCTGCGCGACTATGCCGCGCCATCGTTCCGCGCCTGGGCCGGCCCGGAAATCGGCGCACTGCACGCCCGTTTTATCGATGAGCTCGCCGCATGGTGGCCGCGACTCGTTGCGCTGCCGCTCACGCTCATACATAACGACTTCAATCCGCGCAACATCACGCTGCGCGACACGCCGCGGGGACCGCGGCTGTGCGCTTTCGACTGGGAACTGGCCGGTCTCGGCGCGCCGCAGCACGACCTTGCGGAGTTCCTGTGCTTTGTTTCCGCTCCCGGATTGGACGCGGCGGGCCTGCGCCGCCTGCTCGAACTGCATCGCACGACGCTCGAAACCGAGACCGGCCAGCGCATCGCCAGCGACCCATGGCGCGAAGGCTTCGCGCTTGCCCTTCGCCATCTCCTGATCGATCGGCTGCCCATGTACGCGCTTATCCACCGCTTCCGCCCGCAGGACTTTCTGCCGCGCGTGGTGCGCAACTGGCTGCACCTGTATCGGCTCGCGTGCGAATTCGGCTAGTGCCGCGTCCGTCACGACCCGGCTTTCCCGTAAGAAGCGCACGGCGCGGCGATACCGGTGCCGGTGCGCAAGCTCATCGAAAGCTTGCTCGGCGACTAGCCGATCCCCGCCTAGATGCCGTCGTAAAGCCAGGCCATGCCGTTGTACGCCTGCTCCGGCGTCCGCCCAGCGAGCATTTGCCGGCGCAGGTCGCGCACGGCGTCGGTGGCGTGATAGATGTCGCCATACATGCGCGCAGTCAGCTGCACGCGCGTGGTGCGCAGGTAGCGCTGCTGCTGGTAGGCTAGGAACGCGCCGTTGTAGTCGCCCTTCGCTTGCGCGAGGCTGCGCGCCAGGACCACCGCATCCTCAATCGCCATGCAGCCGCCCTGCGCCAGGTATTGCAGCATCGGATGCGCCGCGTCCCCGAGCAAAGTCACGCGGCCCACACTCCAGTGGCTGATAGGCTCACGGTCACACAGCACCCACATCTTCCATTCGTTCGCCATGGCCAGGAATTCGCGTACCTTGGGATGCTGCGCGGCGAAGCGCTCACGCAATTCCGACGGATCGCCGTAAGTGTCCCAGCCCTCCTCGTAGCGGCTGCTGTGGAACACGACCACCAGGTTGTAGACCTCGCCGCGATGCAGCGGATAGTGCACCAGGTGCGTCTTCGGCCCCGCCCAGAGCACCACGTTGTTCTCGCGCAGATGGTCCGGCACCTGGGCGAGCGGGATTACGCCGCGGTAGGCGATGTGGCCGGAGACGCGCGGCTTGCCGTCGCCCACAAGCTGGCTGCGCACCGCCGACCACAAGCCGTCGGCGCCGATCAGGGCGGCACCATCGAAGGTCTCGCCGGCTTCGGTTTTCACCACCACGCGATCGCCGCGATCCTCAAACGACACGACTTTGCAGCTCGTCGTCAGCTTCGCCAGCGGCGAGCGTTTTACCGCGTCGATCAGCACTTTGTGCAGGTCGGCGCGGTGGATCACGGCGTAGGGATAGCCGAAACGCCGGTGCAGGGGCTCCCCTGTGGGGATGCGCGTGATTTCCGTGCCGTCGAGCGCGTCGCGCATGATCAAATTGTCCGGGAACACCGCCCAATGCGACATTTCGTTGCCGACGCCGAGGAGTTCGAACATGCGAAATACGTTCGGCCCGAGCTGGATGCCGGCGCCGAGTTCGTGGAAATCGGCGGCGCGCTCGATCACCTGGACCGGAAATCCCTTTTGCGTGAGCGCCAGTGCGGCGGCGAAGCCGCCGATACCGCCGCCGGCTATAAGTATGGGCAGGTCGGTTTTCGCCATGCTGCTCCTCCGGTCGTTGCCGCGATTATAATCGCCTCGCGCGCCCGGCCTTGATTCGTACCAGAGTAGCGCACCGGGATTCTTGCGGCAGATTAGCCCAGGCGGCGCGGTTTGTCCGCTACGCGCAAGCTACCCATTGCGCGCGCCCGGAATTGATCCCGGTCCCCGAGCCGGCGGCTCCGGTGTCTCCAGCTGCACTCGCAGCGCGGCTTGCATGCGCTCGGCAGCGACCTCGGCCTGCACCTTCTGCAGGAACTGCCACAAGACTTCGGCATCGCCCAGCGCCCGATGGCGCGTGCTGCATCTCAAGTCGTGGCGCTCGATCAAGCTGTCGAGGTTGTGGCGACGGTGCTCGGGAAAGAGTTTGCGCGAGAGTTTGACCGTGCACAGCACCCGAGGGCAATAGGACATGCCCAGCCGGCCGAACTCACTCTTGAGGAAGCCGTAGTCGAAGCGCGCGTTGTGTGCGATCAGGAGCTTGCCCTCCAGCCGCTCGAAGAGGCCGGGCGCGAGCTGCCCGAAGGTGGGCGCATGCTGCACCATTTCGTCGGTGATGCCGGTAAGCGCCTCGATAAACGGCGGGATGTTCCTTTCTGGGTTGACCAGTTGGCTCCATCTGCCCACGCACTCGCCGTCGGCGACCTCGACCAGACCGATCTCGGTGATGCGCTCCTGCTCCGCGCTCATGCCGGTGGTCTCGAGGTCGAGAAAAATCAGCGCTTGGGAGAGTAGGGGCACGGGCAGGCTATTCGGTTCAAGGGTGCCATGTTACAGAAGATTGCGTTGACCACTGACTTTCTTGCCGCTCACCGTGGCGCGCAACCAATTCAGTTGGTGACCGCAACGCCTCCCATTTCCAGCAGCAGCACCGCTTCTTCATCCTTGGGTGCCGGGCCGAAGCGGTGCCTCAGGGGGCGCCCCGACGCGAGCGGATCGTCCGCGGAAAACAGGATGTCCGCGACGATGCCGTTTCCCGGCACGCGCAGGTCCTTGTTCTCCCAATCCGCGTGATAGCAGAAGATGACCAGGGTTTCGCCGCCCGGCAGCGCGGCGCAGCGCACCACGGTCCGATCCTGCATCACATCGAGTACGCCGCGAATTCCCTGCTCGGGTTCCGCCGCATAGGCGAATTCCACATAGGTCGCGCCGCAGGCCGGCGCGGCGGCGATCCAGAGGATCTCGCCGTCGTCTTCCATCGTCGGCCGGGACAAGTAATCCGTAGGAAAGGCGATCCAGGCCACGCGCGCGGCCCTGCCGCTGCCTCGCGCAGGTGTAGCTGCGCGGCGCCACTTGAATCCTGCGCGATCGCGCAGCGCCGCCGGCGCACCCCCGGCGCCGGTGTGCGAGCTGCGGCACATGCCGGACTTGTTGAAACGGTATTCCTCTACACCCCCGATCGAGCTGGTGGCCAGATGAAAATCGCCGAGCGGCGTGGTCGACGCACGCCAGATGTCCGACACGTAGCCATCGGAGCGTTTGACGCCAAAGCTTAAGTCGAGCAGAGGATGGGGCATGGCCGCGCTCGAATTATCGAGCTATTTGCCACAAAAGCAAGAGCCTGCCTCCGGCCTGCCCGTGTTCGCGCCCGGCCTAGTCCCCGAATTTCAGCACGCCGGGGAAGCCAATGGCGGCGTGATCCCCGGCAAGGCCGTGCACCCCGGTGCCAAGCAAGCGTATCGGCCGGCGCCCCGCCTCGGTGCGTTCCAGCAGCGTCAGCGCGCGCGCCACAATCTCCTCCACATCGCGCGTGGGAGCGACGGCGGTGTGGCTGCGCGTGATCGTGCTGAAATCGGCGTAGCGGACCTTTATGTTCACCGTACGCGCGAGCAATTCTTTGCGCGCCAGCCAGTCTGCGCCCTGACGCGCCATGCGTTCGATCTCTTCGCGAATGATGTCGAGTTCGAGGAGATCTTCGTTGTAGGTATTCTCGCTGCTCGAGGACTTGTAGGGCCGGTCGGGCACCACCGGCCGCGGATCGTTGCCCAGCGCCAATCGTTGCAGCACCTCGGCCAGGCTGCCGACCGCGCGCTGCAACAATGCCGGATCGGCCGCGCGCACCTCCACCAGGCGCGCTATGCCGATATTGCGCAGCTTCCCCGCGGTTACCGGGCCGACGCCCCACAGCGCGTCGACCGGCAGTTGCTGCAGAAAGGCCTCGACCCGTCCGGGCGAGATCACCGTCAGCCCATCGGGCTTTTGCCATCCGGATGCGATCTTAGCGAGAAACTTGTTCGGCGCCACGCCTGCCGACGCCGTCAGCCCGGTCTCTTCGCGAATGCGCTGCTTCAGCCGCATCGCCACTGGCGTGGCCAACGGCTCGCCCCAGAGATTGTCGCTTACGTCGAGGTAGGCTTCGTCCAGCGACAGCGGCTCGACCAGTGGCGTGCACGAGCGGAAAATTTCGAGTATGCGCTGCGAGGCGGTGCGGTAGCGCGGAAAATCGGGCCGTACGACCAACAGATTGGGACACAGGCGCAGCGCGCGCGCCATGGGCATGGCCGAACGCACGCCGAACACGCGCGCCTCGTAACTCGCTGCGGCGACAACGCCGCGCGATTCCGGCCGGCCGCCAACCGCCACCGGCCTGCCGCGAAGACCTGGATCGTCGCGCTGTTCCACCGACGCGTAGAACGCGTCCATATCGACATGGATGATGCGGCGTACACTGCCTGACACTGGGTGGGCCTGTGGTTCAATGCGCTGGGGGCATTGTTCTATCCCGCTGGCGCGGGGTCAATGCCCGGAGTGCAAATGTGGGAGCGAGTTTGCGCCGCGAAGCAAGTCCCCTGCGGGACTCGTGAACTCAATTCGCGAGCTTGCTCGCTCCCACAAATTCTGTCAGGTCTGGGAAACGGCCTACAGAAACGGCTCTGCGCGTTTGAGCAGTTCTTCCAGGCCGGGCTCGTTCGGGTTGCGCGGCTTGCCCGGATGGATGATGGACACCTGGCAGCTCTCCGCCGCCTCGACCAGCTGGGCGTAGGTGCCGGCATTGATATCGGCGATATACGCCTGCTTGTTGCCGTCGTAGCCGAACATCTTGCTGTTGATTGTGGTGCACTCGTTACAAGTGGAGCAGCGCGGAGTCTCGATGTAGGCCTCGTCGGGCGATCGTTGCGGCTCCTCTTCCACCGGCGCACTAGCCGCGACTGGCGTGGCGGACGTGCTCCTCTCGGCCGACGCTACCGCTGCCGAAACCGGCGCGGCAGCATGCGCTTCCGCTTCCTTCTGCATGCGCTCTTCCCAGGCCTTGCGCTCGCGCGCGAGCAGTTTTTCCGCATGCGAATTGTGCACCCCGCCCAGTTCCTGCAGACTGTGCCACATTTCGCGGCAACGTCGCGCTTCGCGGATCAGTCGCTCGTCGACGATTACTTTCTGCAGCACGTTGTTCGCGTCCACCATCATCACGCTCGGCACCTTGTCCGGCAGCCCCTTGCGCTCGCGCGTCAGGGACTCGTCCACCGGGATCATGCTGCCGTTCCATTTTTCACGCGGCACCCGCGCCAGATGCCTGGCATAGCGGTGGTCGCTGGCGACGAAATCGACCAGCGTGAATGCAAGATCCTCGGAAACGCGCTGGTGCGACTCGTCCTCGTAGGAAAAGCCCTGGATCGGCCAGTCGAGTTCCACCTGCGAATTGGCTTCGAGGTAGAAGCGCGACGCCCAGTTCGTGCCGGCGGACGGATCGTAGGTGAAAGCGGGAAACGCGCGCGATTCCATCGCCGCGGCCGACATCAGATAGGGCGGCAGACCTGAGGCCTCGGCACTCGCACCGGTAAACACGCTGAACAGCGCGGGGCCGCCGTATGTCAGGCCGCGCAGCATGCGCTCCCGGAATCGGAACAGGTTGGAGCTGGCCGACTGCAGCACGTAGACTTCATTGAGGCCGATGGCCATGTTGGCGATCTGCCGGCTGCGCGTACCCGAGCTGAGATTGCCGTCGCCGACGGACGCCTCTTCCAGGATATCGTCAATCTGCAGCATCACCTTGATGGGCAGGCCGGAGGACAGGATTTCCATCAACTGCGCATGTTCGTCCGCCCGCAGTCGACCGGCGTTGACGCATACCAGATAGTCGGGGAACGGAGCCAGGTCCTGCGGGTCGAGGCCGTTCGCGCCGAACTGTTCGAACAAGGCACCGTGCTTGGCCTCGCTGTACTGGCCGTCGATCTCTAGTTCGGCGATGGCGATGGCCCGCGCGAGCTCGGTCAGCCTGGGCATGCGCTCGCGAAATGCGGCCAGGGCGTCGCTGCAACTGTCGAAAAAGAACGTATAGGGCTTAGCAGTGCCTTTTTTCGCGGTCGCGTCGGCCGAGGGATAGAACTGCTGCGCCCCCAGTACCGCGAGCAACTCGCGTATGCGCTTGCGCCGGATCTCCGGGAACGCGTCCTTCGGCAGCGATTTGGCGAGCAGGCGCGACATCGCGTCGAAGTCGAAGGTGTCGTTGTAACCGCTGCCGACGGAGGCCTTGAGGTGCTTCGCGCTGCGCCCTGCTTCGGAGCGCTCAAAGTCCGCTTTGAGTATGTCGGAGAGCTTCAGCACCAGACGGTCGAGATCCTTGCGGAATGCTTCGGCCTTCTGTTTCTGCACCTCGCTCCAGGCATGGCGCAGCAGCCGCGCGGGCATCGCCGCATCGCAATCGGCCAGTTCGCCGTCGATCTTGATCGCAGCGCGCACGCGCCGCAGGCTGTCCGTCATCGATTTGTCTGCGCCCTTGGCAAGCCGGCTCGCCGCCTTGTCCCAAATTGCGGACAGCGACCCGCTCGCACCTGCCGCGACGAGGGCGCGGATTTCTTGTTCCAGCCGCATCGCATGCTTGCGGATACGCTCGGCCTCGCTGCCGCGGGCAGCGGCGGCGAGCGCGGCATCCATCAATCCGGACAGCGACTGAACAAAATGCTCGTCGGAGGGCTTGGCGACCAACACCACCGGGTAGTCGTAGCGCAGCTGGGAGAGTTCTCGATAGCCGGCAAACAGCGCCGGACGCAAATCCAGCCCATCGACTGCGTCCAGAAGTTCGCTTTGCCGCCTGCCGGTCAGAAAAAATGCAACGTGTGCCTGTGTATCCGCTTCCATGTCTTTATCAACCTGTCTTGCTGGTGAAGAGCCTGTTTGAGTTTCGCAACGGGTATTTGGTCTCTCGCCATCTGTTATGGCGCGCACGGCGCGCCGGCGCCCTACGCGACCTTTTCCTTCGCTTCCTGCGGCCAGACCGTGTACTTGTCCAGTTCCGCGTTGAGTCCTGCCCGCGTCAGATCGGGCGTGCGCAGCTTGTCGGAGTAACGCAGGTCCTCGTAGCAGGGAACCGCCGGGTTGCGGTACAGGATCCCGACCGGGATCGTCTCGTGGCCGGAGGCGATTTCGCGCGCCCGGTCGATGTTCATCGGGTCGTGCTCCAGCTGGTTCTTGTACACGCGCGAGAGGCCGGTCGAGAGCTGCAGTCCGTCATCGTGATGCAGCAGCTGCACTTTGTTCGGATCGTGCATCCACGGGTCTAGCGCTTTGGGCAGCCATTCCGGGCAGCGCTGAATGATGCGAACGAACGACAGCCCCTTGTGATGGTAGGCCGCCTTGACGATGTCGAACAGCACCTCTGGGATCCAGTCCGCCGCCTGCGCGACGAAGGAAACGTTCTGTACCCCCAGCGTTACCGTGAGCGGATTCAAAGCCTCCAGATAACTGCCGCGCGGGGTGGTGTTGCTCCTGGTGCCGATCGGCGAGGTCGGCGAGGCCTGTTTTTTGGTCAGGCCGTAGATCTGGTTATCGTGCAGGAACACCGTGAGGTTCATGTTGTAGCGGATGGCGTGAATCCAGTGCGCCGCGCCGATGCTGGTGCAGTCGCCGTCGCCGGTATTGACGAACACGGTGAGATCCGGCCGCGCCATCTTGACGCCTTCAGCGACCGGCAGCGCACGCCCGTGTATGCCGTGGAAACCGTAGGTCTTCATGTAATGCGGAAAGCGGCTGGAGCAGCCGATGCCGGAGACGAACACCGTCTTTTCCGGACGCAGCGCCTCGTCGCGACACAGCCGCTGTACCGCCGCAAGGATGGCGTTGTCGCCGCAGCCGGTGCACCAACGCGGTACGCCGCTCTGGTAATCCTCGAGTTCGAAATGCTCGTCTGCCATCTGCAGCAGGCACGCAGTGGCGGACATCGTGTCGGACATCATGTTCATGGTCTGATTACCTCTCTCTTCTAGTGCTTCTTCAGCTTTTCGGACATCACGCGGCGCATGGTGCCGGGCTTGATCGGCTGGCCCTTGACTTCGCTCCAGCAATCCACGTCGACGAGGTAGCGCGAACGCAGCAGGATCGCCAGAGCCGAGTAGCGGCGGTTGTTTTCGTCGATGATCTGATCCTCGGGGCGATCGCTCCAGTTGCTCTCTATGGTCATCACCTTCTTGAACCCCTGCATGATTTCCTTGATCCCCGGGGGCAGGGGCTGCAGGAACTGCAGATGCATGGAGGACACTTTCTTGCCTTCGGCGCGCATGGACGCGACCGCTTCCTCTATGGCTCCCTTCGTGCTGCCCCAGCCGACCACCAGCAGATCGCCCTTGGGATCGCCGAATACCGGGGGCGCCTTGAGCGTTTTCTGCAACGCAGCCAGTTTCAGACTGCGGAAACGCAGGGTCTGTTCGTTAATTTCGGCATCGTAGGCGACGTGGCTGTCGCGATCATGCGCGAGGCCGGTGAGCGTGTGCATGCCGCCGGGCTGGCCTGGAATGAAACGGCGCGCGAGGCCGGTGGTCTCGTCCCAGTCGTAGGGCTTGGCTCCCGCCGCAACCGGGCTCTGGTCCACCGGCGGCGCCATCCAGGTTTCGCTGAATTTCGGCCGCGGGAAAGGCTGCTGCGAGGTGGCGAGGGCGGCATCGGTCAGCACCACCACCACCATGTTGAAAGTTTCGGCGATCTTGCGCGCGGTAATGATCGAATAGAAGCATTCCTCGATAGTGCCAGGGGCCAGCACCACCTTGGGCGCATCGCCGTGGCTGCCGAATATGGCGGTCATGAGATCGCCTTGTTCCATCTTCGTCGGCTGGCCGGTGCTGGGGCCGCCACGCTGGACGTTCACCACCACCAGCGGAATCTCGCCCATGACCGCCAGACCGATCGCCTCCTGCTTGAGGGAGTAGCCCGGGCCGGAAGTGATGGTGATCGTGCATTTGCCGGCGTAGGAGGCGCCGATGGCGAAGGCGCAGGCCGCAATCTCGTCCTCTGCCTGGTGCACCATGCCGCCAACTTTCTCGAACACCTCGGACAGATAGTGCGAGGCCGAGGTCGCCGGCGTTATCGGGTACATGGCGCAAATTTCCATTCCCGAGGCGAGCACACCCAGTGCGATCGCGGTGTTGCCATTGACCACGAGCTGCGGCTCGGTCGAGCGCACCGCCGGGATGCTGTAGCAGAAATCCAGGTTGGCCTCGGCCCACTTGTGGCCGGCTTCGAGCAGCTTGATATTCGCATCGACCACGCTCTGGTCCTTCTTGCCGAAGGCAAGCACGATCTGGTCGGCCCCGAGCTTGAGTTCCAGGCTGTAGAGGTAGCACAGCATGCCCAAGGCGAACATGTTCTTGCCGCGCTTCGCATCAGCTACGATCTTCTTGCACTCCTGCTCCATCGGAATCTCATACACCTTGTAGCCTGCGGCCACCAACCGGTCATGGGTCTCGATGTAGGACGCCACGATCTTCTGGTCGCTATGGCTGCGCCACATGCTCTCCAGCAGGATGACGCAATTCGGCTTGAGTTCTTTGGCGCGCACTCGCCCGAGCAGAACCTGCTCGTTGAACGCGACAACCAAATCGGTCTCATCGCCGCCGTTGGTGATGTATCCGGCGCCGATGCGGATGCGGTTGCCACTCGCGCCGGCGACGCTGCGCGCCGGCGGGCGGATTTCCGCGGGGATGATCTCCGTGGTCCAGATGCCGTTGCCCATCTGCGCGGCGATCGCACCCAGCGACTGGCCGCACTTTTGCGCGCCTTCGCCGGAATCGCTGATGATTTCGACGATGTGCTCTTTCAGCTTGATTGCCGCTTTCTTGCCCGCCGCCGCTTTCGCCTTGTTACCGGTTTTTTTCGTCGACTTCTCTATAATCATTTCGTTCATGTTTTTTCCGTAGCTGCTGTTGGGCGCCTGCGCCGCCCGGGATGGCTCGTTGATGCGCCGGCTCAGGCTATGCGCACCCGCGCGAAGTTTCTCTCCCGCGTGTCGATCCCGAACAACGTACCGCCCGAGCTTTCGATATACGGGAGTCCGGGGTCACGGATTCCGAGATAGGCCTTCATGCTGCGCGCGGCCTTGCGCCCCGCGCCCATGGCCTGGATCACGGTCGCCGCGCCGGTGACGATGTCGCCGCCGGCAAATACGCCCGCCACTGACGTGGCGAGGTTCTCGTCTGCGCCGATATAGCCCCATTTGTTGAGCTTGAGCTTCGAGGTCTGACCCATGATCGGATTCGCATTGGTGCCGATCGCGTAAATGATCAGGTCAGTCTCGAAATCAAACTCGCTGCCTGCCACCGGTACCGGGCGGCGCCTGCCGGAATCGTCGGGCTCGCCCAACTCCATCCTCACGCAGCGCATGCCGCGCACATTGCCCTTGCCGTCGTCGAGCACCGCCACCGGAGCGGTGAGCCAATGGAACTCCACCCCTTCCTGCTCGGCGTGATGGACTTCTTCCGCGCGCGCCGGTGCCTCGGTGCGAGAGCGGCGGTAGATGCAATACACTTTTTCCGCGCCCAGGCGCAGCGACACCCGCATCGCGTCCATTGCGGTGTTGCCCGCTCCGACCACGGCGACGCGCTTACCGATCGGCATCGGCGTGTCGAAATTGGGGAAATCCCTGCCGCGCATCAGATTGCAGCGGGTCAGCATCTCGTTCGCGGAGAGCACACCGTTCAATGAATCGCCGGGAATATTGAGCATGGTCGGATAGCCGGCGCCGACGCCGACGAACACCGCGTGGAATCCCATTTCGTCTATCATCTGCTCGATGGTGAACAGGCGCCCGACCAGGGTGTTGCATTCGAACTTGACCCCGAATTTTTTCAGATTGTCGATTTCGGCGTCAATCACGGTGTTGGGCAGGCGGAAATCGGGGATGCCGTATTTCAGCACCCCGCCCGGCTCGTGAAAGGCTTCGTACACGGTGACGTCACATCCGGCCTTGGCCATATCGGCCGCGCAGGCCATGCCAGCGGGCCCCGAGCCGACGATGCCGACGCGGAACCGGTTGGGTTCGATGTAGGGAATGTTGACCCAGCCCTCCTTGAGCGCGGTGTCGCCGACGAAGCGCTCAAGGCGCCCGATAGCGACGGGTTCGAGCGAGTCGCCCACCGTGCACACGCCTTCGCATTGGTTCTCCTGCGGACACACGCGACCGCAGATGGAGGGCAGCAGATTGGTGTCGGTCAGGATATCGTAGGCGCCGCGCAGATTCTTTTCCCCGATCTTCTGGATGAAACCGGGGATGTTGATCCCCACCGGACAGCCGGAAATGCAGGGCTCGTCCGGACAAACCAGGCAGCGCTCCGACTCGCGCAGCGCGTCCTCTAGACTGTAGCCGCAAGCAACCTCTTCAAAATTCTTCGCGCGCACCTGCGGATCCTGCTCGCGCATGGGTGTGCGTTCCTGTGGAATGCTTCGTATCGTCTTCTTTTTTGCCATTTCATTATCCTCAAACGGCTATCCGGACTGCTCGGAGTACACCCGAGCGGCGCCGCGATGCCGCAATATCAACCAACAAACGGAATTAGCCGCCGGGCGCGTCCTCGAACGGGTCGGGCAGCTCGAGCAGTTCGCTTTGGCCGCCGTGCTTCAGCGCATGCAGCGCGCTCGCACCGACCTGCTTGGTCATGCGACAGCTGTCCGACCAGCGCTCGTGAGCTTCCTTCTCGACCTTGGTATAGCGCCCCAGACGCACCATCAGGTCGTCGAAATCGACCAGATGGCCATCGAAGTCCGGCCCGTCGACACAGGCGAACTTCACCTGATCGCCAACCTTGACGCGGCAGCCCCCGCACATCCCGGTGCCGTCAACCATAATCGGGTTGACGCTCACCATGGTCTTTATCTTGGCCGCGCGCGTCGCGTCGGCGCAGGCCTTCATCATCACCGGCGGGCCGATTGCGATCACCTCTTCGATGTCGGAATGCCCCGCCAGCGCGACCTTGATACCGTCGGTGACAAAACCTTTCATCCCCGCCGAGCCGTCGTTGGTGCACAGGATGAGTTCGTCACAGCAGGAACGGAATTTGTCTTCCCAGAATACGAGATCCTTGCTGCGGAATCCGAGAACCCCGATCACGTACGCTCCTGCCTCCTTGAAGCCGCGCGCCTGGGGAAAGATCGGCGCCACGCCCAGGCCGCCGCCCACGCACACCACTTTCTTCGCGTGGCTGATCGGGCTGGGTATGCCCATGGGGCCGACCATGCCGTAGAGCGTTGTGCCGACCCGGCATTCCTGCTGCATCTGCCTGGTCGTCTTTCCTACCGCCTGGATGACCAGCGTGATAGTCCCTTTCTTGCGGTCGAAGTCGGCGATGGTGAGCGGAATGCGCTCGCCGTGCTCGTTCAGCATGACGATCACGAACTGACCCGGCTTCGCCGCCTTGGCCATCAGCGGATGGCGCACCTCGAGCAGGTAGGTGACATCAGAGAAATCCTCGCGCGTCACGATTTCAAAATTGGACATTGCGTTCGCGTTCATATATCGGTTCGCCTTAGCCGGCTGGTCTATCGGATGATGGGGAATTTGGCGGCATTCGCGGCGCGTCTTCGGCGCCGCTGACGGGCGTTCCAAGACCTGCTTTCGGCTCGACCAGATTCAATCCGAGGCCTCTACCTGCGCCCGCGCGCAGCGCGGACAAACATGCCGATTCCCGGGACTGATCATTCAAACTGATGCGATTCAACACGTGTTCCACCAATAGGAGGGAGCAAGTATCTTCCGCTGAGTGGGGGGGTGTCTTGACCTAGATCAAACACCCTGATACCCAACGGAAAATGCCCTCTATTCGGCGGATTGAGGGAGCATGGCCACGTGGAAAAACGACCCCGGGTTGACCAAAATAAACGCGGCCCACAGCGATGTGGGCCGCATTGATTGTTGGTAGGCCGTGCCAGATTCGAACTGGCGACCAACGGATTAAAAGTCCGCTGCTCTACCGGCTGAGCTAACGACCCGAAAAGAGGCGCGATTTTAATTTGTCGGGGGCACTTGTGTCAATGAAATCCGGGCTTATCGCGCCCGAATTCACCGTAATTCAGGCGACAAAGGCCGGGTTGCTCGAGAAAATTTCGCACACCCCGGGCCCGTCAGGCGCAGGCATCACGCACGATTCGGAACATACCGGGTCGGATCCGGCACGCCGGCGGCGTCGAAACCTGAGCGGCGCAGGCGGCAGGAATCGCACACACCGCAGGCGCGGCCTTCGGCATCGGCCTGATAGCAGGATACGGTAAGGCTGTAGTCCACATCCAGCCTCATGCCCAGTTCGATGATCTGCGCTTTGCTCATCGCGATGATGGGCGTGTGCAGGGTGAGTTTGCTTCCTTCTACCGCAGCCTTGGTGGCGAGATTGGCCATGCGCTCGAAGGCGTGCATATACTCAGGCCGGCAATCCGGATAGCCGGAGTAATCGACCGCGTTGGCGCCGAAGAACAGGTCCTGGGCCGAGAGCACCTCCGCCCAGGCAAGAGCGAGAGAGAGCATGATAGTGTTGCGTGCCGGCACGTAGGTCACTGGAATGCCGTCTTTCTGCACGCCCCCTGTCGGCACCGCGATGTGCTCATCGGTCAGCGCCGAGCCGCCGAAGGCGGTGAGGTCTATCCTGACGGTCTTGTGCTCCACGGCACCCAGCGCGCGCGCGACACGTACCGCGGCCTCGAGCTCTACCCGATGGCGCTGGCCGTAGTCGACCGACAAGGCATGGCAGGCATAGCCCTCACGCACTGCCAGCGCGAGCACAGTGGCGGAATCCAAACCTCCGGAGAGAAGAACGACGGCTTTGCGCATGGGTTGAGTATTGCCTAACAGCGAATGATCCTTGACCTGCAGGAGCGGGCTTGCCCGCTCCTGCGATACCCCGCTAGCGCTTGCCGGCGAGACGCTGCTTGGCTTGGTCCGCCGCGGGCGTGCCCGGATATTTTTTCAACAGATCCTTCAGGGTCTCGCGCGCCGTACGCGTCTGGCCCATTTCCGCCTGGCAACTGGCGATATTGAGCAAAGCGTCGGGCGCCTTGGCGCTGTCGGGCCAGGACTCGAGCAGCTTTTGCTGCGCGGCGATCGCCGTCTTGTAGTCGCGCAGTGCGTAGTAGGCATTGCCGATCCAGTACTGCGCGCTCGACACCTGTTGGCTATCAGGAAAGCTGGCGAGGAAGCTCTGGAATGCTGCGACGGAAGCCTGGTAGTTTCCGAGCTTGAACTGATTCAGCGCCGCCTCGTAGGCCTTGCCCTCGGCGACCGAATCGGTCGCCGCAGCCGCCTGCTTCTCCTGCTCCTTGGCGCTCGTTTCGAGCTTGCGCAGACGCGCGTCCAAATCGACGTAGAGGTCCTTCTGCCGCCGGTCCAGAGTTTCGAGCTGATGCGACTGCACCTCTATCTGGCCACGCAGGCGCGCCATATCCTGCTTCAGTTCATCGATCTGCCTGGTGAGATCGATCGAACGGTCCTGCACCAGCATTTCGATTTTCGCCAGCCGCTCTTCCGCCGCTTTCTGACTAGCCTCGACCTTGACGCCCAGAGCGGCGACCGCCTTTCTCGCTTCCTCGTCATCGAACACGCCGGCGCGTGCAGCGCCGGCGGCGAGGCAAAGTCCCAGCAACAGCGAGGCGCTCAGCTTCATCTATCAGTACTCACCACCGTAGAGCATGTCGCTGCGCCGGTTCTGGCTGTAGCAATCCTCGGTGTTCTCGGTGCAGCGCGGCTTTTCCTCGCCTAAGCTCACCGCTTCGATCTGGCTTTCCTGGACGCCCATCAACTGCAGCAGTTTCTTCACGCCGTCGGCGCGCTTTTGTCCCAGCGCGATGTTGTATTCGCGACTGCCGCGCTCATCGGCGTTGCCCTGGATCAGCATTTTGGCGCTGGGGTTTTGCGCGAGATAGCGGGCGTGCGCCTCCAGCAACGGCTTGTACTCGTCCTTGACATCGTATTTGTCAAAGTCGTAGAAAATGCTGCGCTTGGACAGAATGTTGTTCGGGTCCTTGAGCGCGTCGGACAGCTGATCCCCTTTCGGCGCAACCGGCGTGACCGTAGATATGCCCGGCTGGGTCGGGACGGCCGTCGATGGCGTACGGTCCTCGACCCCGACCTTGGACTCCATCTCGGGGGTGCTGGCGCAACCCACCAGCAGGGCTACCGCCACAAAAGCTAGCAATTTCCTCATTCCCACCTCCTCACAATTGTTCAGAACCAATCACAATATGAGGGGATATATCCCCTCATGCTCCTCTAAAGCGGAGGTCATTTCGTTAATTCTGAAATGGCCTCTTAGTTGTTAAAAAACGGGCCCCAGGCGGGTTCGCGCACATCCGCTGCCTGCACCGACAGGCGCTGCTTCACCCTCCCGTCGCTCGAAACCGCGGCCAAGGAGCCGCGGTTGTTGATCTGGGTGGCGTACAGAATCATCTTGCCGTTCGGCGCGAAGCTGGGCGATTCATCGCGTTCCCCGTCGGTGAGCACCTGAGCCTGCCCGCTCGCCAGGTCGAGCGATTTCAGCTGATAACGTCCGCCATCGCGCGCAATATAGACCATGGTCTTGCCGTCGCTCGAGATTCGCGGCGACACATTATAGCTGCCGTCGAAAGTCACGCGCGTGGCCTCGCCTCCGGTCGCGCTCATGCGGTAAATCTGCGGACTGCCGCCGCGGTCGGAGGTGAAGTATATAGACTGGCCGTCCGGCGTAAAAAAGGGTTCCGTATCGATGAAGCCCGAGTGGGTAATGCGGCGCGGGTTGCTGCCGTCGGGACCGATGAGGTAGATCTGCGAACCGCCGTCCTTGGACAACACCACCGCCAACTGCTTGCCGTCTGCGGACCAGGCCGGCGCGCTGTTGGATCCCTTGAAATTCGCCACTACCTGGCGCTGCCCGGAGACCAGCGAATGCACGTACACCACCGGCTTCTTGTTCTCGAACGAGACGTATGCGAGACGCGTGCCGTCGGGCGACCAGGCCGGGGAAATGATCGGCTCGCGCGAGGCGAGCGCGGTCTGCGCGCCAACCCCGTCGGCATCGGCGATCCGCAGTTCATAGCGGCTCCCCTGCTTGACGACGTAAGCGATACGCGTGGAAAACACGCCGCGGTCGCCGGTCAGCTTCTCATAGACTATGTCGGCGATGCGGTGCGCCGTCGCGCGCACCTGCTGCGCATTCAGGGTAAATGCGACACCGCCGATCTGAGTTTGCTTGGGAACATCAAGCAAACGGAAACGTGCCTCGAAGCGGCCATCGGCGAGGCGGACCACGCTGCCTATGACCAGCGCGTCGGCATTGCGGTTTTTCCAGTCGCCAAAGTTGACCTGCTCCACCTCGGTCGGCAGCGGATCGACGCTGCCGGCGAACAGCATGCGGAAGCGCCCGCTCCTTTGCAGGTCGGCTTCGACGATATCGCTGATGTTTTGCGACAACACCTGCTCACCGGCGAAGCGCAGCACCCCGATCGGGATTTGGTTGGCCCCACCGCCGGTGATTTCGATGGAAAGCTGCGCCTGTGCACTGGAGCAGGCGAGCGCGAACAGCAGCAAGACTGTACGGAACCAAAACCGCATGCGGAATCCTGAAAAAATGTTCAAGCAATTATACCCTTGGTGTCGGGCCCCTGACTCAGAGTTCACTGCAAAATGAGAGGATATCCCCTGCTGGGACTTTCCCCTCAAGGGGAACCGAGACCCTCGGGGCGCCTCCCCGCGCGCCCCCCCCTAAACCAGGGACCCTTCCGGCAATTCTGAAATGGCCCCTTAATCCAGCGGCCTGAATTTGATTTCCAGGCCGCGCTGGAACTGCTCTGGCCGGTCCGGCCTGGGCAGGGGTGAGGACTTCAGTATCGCCCGCTCCACCGCCGCGTCATATGCTTTGTGACCGCTGGACTTGCGCAGCCTGACCGACATGACTTCGCCGGTAGGCAGTTGCACCACATCGAAAATCGCCTCCGGGTTGCCAGCGATGTCCGGCGGCAGCACGATGTTGCTCTTGATCTTGCCTTTGAGTTTGGCTATGTACGCCGCGTCGGCTTTAGCGGCGAACATAGCCGCTTCGCGCCGCATCTGATCTAGGATTCTGTCTTTCTCCAGCTGCTGGTTGAGTTCCGCCGTCTCGCGCTCTAGCTGGGCACGTATGTCCTTGGTGCGATCGAGATTGAGCTTGGGTTCGGGCTTAGGCTTGGGCTTGGGCTTCTTCGGCTCGGGTTCTGCTTTTTTCGGCACCTCTTTCTTGATCTCCTTCTTCTTTTCCAGCGCAATGTCTGGCTTGGGCGGCTCGATCGCTTTCTCGACTATCGGCTCGGGCTTGGGTTCGGGCTTGGGCTCGGGTTTCAGTTCGAGCTTCGGCTCCGGCTTTGGTTCGGGCTTGGGTTCCGGCTTGATCTGCGGCTTGGGCTCCACCCTTTGCACCACGGGCGCAGGCAGGCTGTTCCATAACTCGACCGTTACCGCCTCGGGCTGCCGGTTCTGCCAGTGCACGCCGAAAAACAGGAACAGCGCCAGCAGCACGTGCACCAGCACCGCCAGAACCGCGGATGAGACCTTGCCCGGCTCCTCGTACGGGAGCGCCCCGGCCGCCACGGTCATTGCGCTACAGGCTTCACCAGCAGCCCTACCCTGCGCACATTCTGCTTCTGCAGCTCGTCCATCACTTTGAGCACCGCTTCGTAACGCACGTCCTTGTCCGCCGCGATCACCACCGCCTGTTCAGGATTCGTCTTCTGCTTTTGCTGCAACGCCGCGACCAGCTCGGCGCTTGACACGGTACGCTCGCTCACCGCGGTCTTGCTCCGCTCGCGCAGCAGCAGCGATGCGTCGGCCCTTATTACGACCTCCAGCGGCAGTTCAGGGGGCAACGAGGACTTGCCCACCGTGGGCAGCTCGATTACGCCCGGATTCACCAGCGGGGCGGTGATCATGAAGATCACCAGCAACACCAGCATCACGTCGATATAAGGCACGACGTTGATCTCGCTCATGGCACGGCGCGAACGCGGCATCGCCGGCTTCCCTATTTGCCCACGCCGGACTGGCGCTGCAGGATATTGGAAAACTCCTCGATGAAGCTCTCGAAGCGAATGGCGAGGCGATCGATGTCGTGCGCATAGCGGTTATAGGCAACCACCGCCGGGATCGCGGCGAACAGGCCGATGGCGGTGGCGATCAGCGCCTCGGCGATGCCGGGCGCGACGTGCGCCAGTGTCGCCGAGTTGACGTTGGCCAAGCCGCGAAACGAATTCATGATGCCCCATACCGTGCCGAACAAGCCGACGTAAGGGCTGACGGAACCGACCGAGGCAAGAAAAGACAGATGGCGCTCCAGATTGTCCATCTCGCGCTGGTAGGTCGCACGCATGGCGCGGCGCGCGCCCTCGACCGGGATGCTGGGGTCGGCGCCGCGCTGCGCGCGCAGTTTGGCGAATTCGCGGAAGCCCGCTTCGAAGATGCGCTCGAGCGAGCCGGCACGGTGGCGGTCGTTGACGGCGCTCTGGTACAGGCCATTCATGTCGCTGCCGCTCCAGAAATCGCGCTCGAACTTCTCCGTCTGTATCCCGGCCTGCCGGATGGCGAACAGTTTGCGGAAAATGAACAGCCAACTCATGAACGAGACCGACAGCAGCAGCAGCATCACCAACTGCACCGGCACGCTGGCGTTGGTGATCAGGGAAAGTATCGACAGGTCCTGGGTTACATTCATATTCTTATCGACTCGCGTAGCTGGTTGGAAAAAGGGGGTACACCCCCCTTTCACTCCCCCGAATCAGAGGGTATCTCTTAACAATTGCGGCATGGCGGCGGGCTTGAAACTTCGCCGGTTCAGGCAGGCGACCCGGACTTCGGCGCGCGCCAGAACGCGCGTGCCGCAGCGCGCCTCCTGGGCCAGATCAACATAGACACGCGCGATCTTCAGCGGTTCAACCGTGACCTCGAGCATGTCGTCCAGCCGCGCCGGACGGACAAAATCGAGCAGCGCCCGCCGCACCACGAAGATCAGACCCTCTTCCTGCGCAAGTTTATCCTGATTCAGGCCGAAACTGCGCAGCCATTCGGTGCGCGCGCGCTCGAAGAACTTCAAATAGTTGGCGTAATACACCACGCCGCCGGTGTCGGTATCCTCGTAATAAACGCGCACCGGCCAGGAAAAGAGTTGCGTCATCCCGGCGCTTAGGCTTCGCCCGGCCTGTTCCACAGATCGCCGTTTTCGCTGGTCTTCGGCTGCGCCAAGCCGAAATGACGATAAGCCGACACCGTCGCGACGCGGCCGCGCGGCGTGCGCTGCAAATAGCCTTGCATGATCAGGAAAGGTTCGATCACGTCCTCAATGGTGTCGCGCTCTTCGCCGATTGCATGGGCAAGGTTGTCCACGCCCACCGGGCCGCCTGCAAACTTTTCGATTACCGCCAGCAACAGTGTCCGATCCATCAGGTCCAGGCCGAGCACGTCCACATCGAGCATCCGCAACGCGGCGTCCGCGACCTCGCGGCTCACGCCGCTTTTCGTCCTGACTTCGGCATAGTCGCGCACACGACGCAGCAGGCGGTTGGCGATGCGCGGGGTGCCGCGCGAGCGCCGCGCGATTTCAAGCGAGCCTTCCGCGGCGACCTCGACCTTGAGCAGACTGGCTGAGCGGCTCACGATTCTCTGCAGTTCCGGCGCGGTGTAGAACTCCAGCCGCGCGACGATGCCGAAGCGGTCGCGCAGGGGGTTGGTAAGCATGCCGGCCCGGGTGGTGGCGCCAACTAGCGTAAAAGGCGGCAGATCGAGCTTGACCGAACGCGCCGCCGGGCCCTCGCCGATCATGATGTCGAGCTGAAAATCCTCCAGCGCCGGATACAGGATTTCCTCCACCACCGGCGACAGGCGATGAATCTCATCGATGAACAGCACGTCGTTCGGCTCGAGGTTGGTGAGCAGGGCGGCGAGATCGCCCGGGCGCTCCAGTACCGGGCCCGAGGTGTGACGTAAGTTGACCCCCATCTCGCGCGCGATGATGTGCGCCAGAGTCGTTTTCCCCAGTCCCGGCGGGCCGAACAGCAGCACGTGATCGAGCGACTCCTTGCGCTGGCGCGCGGCCTCGATGAATATTCCTAGCTGGTCGCGGATCTTCTCCTGACCTACATATTCGGATAAGGCTTTGGGCCGCAGCGCGCGCTCGAACGCCTCTTCCTGCGGCGAGGCGGGATCGGCGGCGATCAGGCGGTCGGTTTCAATGGCCATACGCTATTTTACCGCCCTCACGCCCGCGACAGCAGCTTGAGGGCCTGCTTGATGCCCTCCGACACCGATAGTCCTTCGGGCAAATGCTTGAGCGCGTATTGCGCCTCTTTTTCGTTGTAACCGAGAGACAGCAGCGCGTTCAATACGTCGTTACCCGCCGTTGCGTTGCGGCTGAACGCCGAGCCGGCGCCAAGTTCGGCGCCCAGCTTGTCCTTTAGCTCGAGCAGCAGCCGTTCTGCCGTCTTTTTGCCTATGCCGGGAACCTTGGTCAGCCTTGCGGATTCCTGCATCACCACCGCCTGCGCCAGGTCGGCGACGCTCATGCCCGAAAGGAGCGACAGCGCGGTGCGCGCGCCGACGCCGCTGATTTTCAGCAACTGGCGAAACGCCTTGCGCTCGGACTCGCTGGCGAAGCCGTAGAGCAGGTGCGCATCTTCGCGCACCACCAGATGGGTGTACAGCGTCACCCGCTCGCCCACGTTGGGCAGATTATAAAAGGTGCTCATGGGCACGTCGATTTCGTAGCCCACACCCTGCACCTCGAGCGTCACCTGCGGCGGTGTCTTTTCCAGCAACACTCCGCTCAAGCGTCCTATCATACGAGCCGCCCCCTCTTCACGCGATAGCCCGCGGTAGCAATTGCACCCAGGCCCTGCCCACCGTGCGCATGACATATGGCGCAGGCGAGCGCATCGGCCGCGTCCGCGCCGGGATTGCCCGGCAAACGCAGCAGGCGCCGCACCATCTCCTGCACCTGTTCTTTTTTTGCGTGTCCGTTTCCCACCACCGCCTGCTTCACCTGCAACGCGGTGTATTCTGCCACCGGCAGGTTCTCCAGCACCGCGGCACAAATAGCGGTGCCGCGCGCCTGGCCGAGCAGCAGAGTAGATTGCGGGTTGACATTGACGAATACCTTTTCCACCGCGACCTGCTGCGGCTGATGCTGCTGGATCACTTCGCGCAGGCCCTCCAGTATGGTCTTGAGCCTCCCGGGCAGATCCGCTTCCGGCGCCTTGATGCAACCGCTGGTGACATAGGCGAGCTTGCTCCCGCTTTTTCGGATAATGCCAAAACCGGTGATGCGCAGGCCGGGGTCAATTCCGAGGATGCAAACGGGCTCGATTTCGGTCACAGCTTGACACCCATGGTTTCAGTGGAGGCTAACATGCGCAGCATGTTACGCCGGAACTAAAACCGGTAATGCGCAGGCCGGGATCGATGCCGAGTACGGTTATGGTGGGTTCGGCCATCAGACGATTATAGGCTTGCGCGCTTTGCCTACTCGTCTATCACTGCCGTGGTATAGACCTCCTGCACGTCGTCGAGCGCCTCCAGCGCATCGAGCAGCTTTTGCATGCGCAGCGCGTCATCCCCGGTGATCACGGTTTCGCTGAGCGGTTTCATCGTGATCTCGGCCAGTTCCGGTTTCAGGCCTGCCTTCTCCAGGCCCTGCTTTACCTCGGAGAAATCGCCGAACGCGCAAATCACCTCAACCGAGCCGTCCTCGTTGGTGAGCACGTCCTCGGCGCCCGCTTCCAGCGCCGCCTCCATCACCTTGTCCTCGTTCGTGCCCGGAGCGAATACGAACTGGCCGCAATGCTTGAACATGAACGCGACCGAGCCGTCGGTGCCGAGATTGCCGCCATGCTTGACGAAGGCGTGGCGCACGTCGGCCACGGTGCGGGTGCGGTTGTCGGTGAGGCAATCGACCATCACCGCCGCGCCGGCGATGCCGTAGCCTTCATAGCGCACCTCGTCGTAGTTCGCTCCATCGAGCGCGCCGGCGCCGCGCTTGGCTGCGTTCTCGATATTGTCCTTGGACATGTTCACATCCCGCGCTTTTTCCATGGCCAGACGCAGGCGCGGGTTCATGTTGGGATCGGCGCCGCCCATGCGCGCCGCCACGGTTATTTCCCGTATCAAGCGGGTGAAAACTTTGCCCCTCTTGGCATCCGTGACCGCTTTCTTGTGTTTGATGTTGGCCCACTTGGAATGTCCCGCCATGATTACTGCCTCGATTTCCTTTGTAAGATTATAATTTTAGCATTGCGCCCGCGCCTTCCACCCTTGATAGCCGACAATTCCATGCTTCTGCCGCTGCGTGTCGACTATTCCGGCAGACTGAATGAACCTGCGCCTGCGTCCGGCGGCGACCCGCCGACCCGCTGCCTGCGACGCTAGATGAGCACCTCATCCTATCGCGCTTGGGGCATCGCCCTGGCGCTGGCCGGCGTCGTTTCCTTCTCCTTTCGGCCGATTTTGATCAAGCTCGCCTATGCTTACGTCACCGATCCGATCACGCTGCTGGCGCTACGCATGGTGTTCTCGCTGCCCTTTTTTATCGCCGCCGCGCTGTGGCTACAGCGCGACAAAGCCAGCGTGCCGCTCACCCGCCGCGACCTGTGGACCGTGGTGTTCCTTGGTTTCCTGGGCTATTACCTGGCGAGTTTCCTCGATTTCCTCGGCCTGCAGTACATCAGCGCAGGCGTAGGCCGACTGATGTTGTTTCTGTACCCGACCATCACCGTGCTGCTGTCGGCCCTGTTCCTGGGCAAGCGTGTCAGCAGGCGCGAGGTGTTCGCCCTGGTCGTGTCCTACGTCGGCCTGGCGCTGGTGCTGTCGCGCGCGTTCGGCGGCGAGAATCGCAACCTGCTGCTGGGCGCGCTGCTGGTATTCGGCAGCGCGATCTCTTACGCCGCGTATCTGGTCACCAGCAGCCAGCTGGTGCGCCGCATCGGTTCGATGCGTTTCACCGCGTACGCGACCAGCGTCGCCAGCGTGCTGTGTATCGCCCAATTCCTGCTACTACGCCCGCTGTCGGCGCTCGATCTGCCGCCGCAGGTATACGGCTTGGCGGCCGCAATGGGCGTGCTGTGCACGGTGCTGCCGGTGTTCATGACCTCCGAAGCGCTAAAGCGCATAGGAGCAAACCATGTTGCGATCATCGGCGCAGCCGGGCCGGTGATCACGATCTTTCTCGGCTGGGTCGGGCTGGAAGAGCACATGACGCCGCTGCAGATCGCCGGCGCGGTGCTGGTGCTGGGCGGCGTAATGCTGGTTACAATTAGGCCCAGGGTTTGAAACAATGCATCCCCCTCATTTTGTAATGCATTATTAGGAGACAAACATGGATTTCGGCATCAAGGGCAAGACGGCAATCGTGTGCGCATCGAGCAAGGGCCTGGGACGAGGCTGCGCCTTTTCGCTGGCGCGCGAGGGCGTAAACCTGGTGATCACCGCCCGCGGCAAGGAGGCACTGGAGAAGACCGCCGACGAAATCCGCGCCGCCACCGGCGTCAAGGTCACTGCGATCGCCGGCGACATCACCACCGAGGCCGGCCGCGCCCTGGTGCTCGCCGCCTGCCCCAATCCGGACATCCTCGTCAACAATGCCGGCGGGCCGCCGCCGGGGGATTTCCGCACCTGGACGCGCGACACCTGGATCGCCGCGCTGGACGCCAATATGCTCACTCCGATCGAGTTGATCAAGGCCACGGTGGACGGCATGATCACGCGCAAGTTCGGGCGCATAGTCAACATCACCTCGAGTTCCGTCAAGGCGCCGATTGAGATTCTTGGTCTATCGAATGGCGCGCGCTCCGGCCTCACCGGCTTTGTCGCCGGCATTGCGCGCAAAACTGTGGCGCACAACGTCACCATCAACAATTTGCTGCCGGGCTCATTCGACACCGACCGCATACGCACCACATTGGCCGCCCAGGCCAAGGCCCGCGGGGTCGACGTCGAACTGATACGCAAGGAGCGCCAGGCCCAGTGCCCGGCCGGCCGCTTCGGCGACCCGGCCGAGTTCGGCGACGCCTGCGCCTATCTGTGCAGTGCGCAGGCCGGCTATGTCACCGGGCAGAATTTCCTAATAGACGGCGGATCCTACCCGGGCACGTACTGAGCGGGCGCATCGCAATAAACTCCCGATCAGTCAAGCTGAAACCCGGGATAACCCGGGCTGGGCCAGATTCGCGGCGTCAAAGCCGATGGTGCGGGCGCCGAGCCCGGATCACGAGCCCGGCGTCTTCGCCGGCGACTCGCTGGGCTTGGTGTGCCTGGTGCGCTGCAAAAAACCCTCCGACAGCGCCTTGTATATCGGCCACGGGCAGATCAGGCGCGAAGTGCCTGCGGCTAGCAGGGCGGTCGCCATCAGAGGCAGCGCGAGCCCGTGATTGTCGGTCATCTCTATCACAATCACGAAAGAGGTGATCGGCGCCTGCACCACGCCCGCAAAATAACCCACCATTCCGAGCAGCACCACTGCGCCGACAGGCGCATAGGGCATGATCTGGGCGATGTTGGCCCCGAAGCCAGCGCCTACCGCGAGCGAGGGCGAAAACAGGCCGCCCGGAATGCCCGTCGCATAGGACACTGCGGTCGCCAAGAGCTTGAGCACGCCGTACAAGGCCGGCAAGTCTCCGCTGCCTTCGAGAACGCGCCGCGCCTCGTGATAGCCGGTGCCGTAGGTCGTGCTGCCGGACAGCAGGCCCAGCACCGCCAGGATCAGGCCGCAGGCCGCGGCAAAAACGACAGGCCGGTTGCGCCGGAAGATGCTCAGATTCCAAGGCAAGCCGCGCGCGGACGCAATGATCATGCGGCTGAATATCCCTCCGGCGAGTCCACCACCGGCACCGCAGACGAGGACTGCGATCCAAGCCGTATTTAGCGGCAGGACGGCGGAAGTGTAGCCAAAATACGGGTAGTCGCCCAACACTGCGAGCGACGCGATACCGGCAATGATGACCGCAGTAAGTATGGTGCCGCTGGTCCTTTCCTCGAAAGAACGGCTCATCTCCTCGATGGCGAACACGATCCCGGCAAGCGGCGTATTGAATGCCGCGGCCACGCCTGCGGCGCCCCCCGCGAGGATCAAACCCCGTTCCGTTTCCTGGCGCGAGAAGCGCACGAATTTTCCCAGGGAGTGCATGATCGAGGCACCGATCTGGACCGTCGGCCCCTCGCGTCCGATCGATGCGCCGACGAGCAGTGCGAACAGCGTCATGAAAATCTTGCCGGCCGCGATCTTGAGCGAGAGCACGGCACCGCGCAGCTTTTCGTCATGGATCTGCAGGGCGGCGATAACCTGGGGAATGCCGCTACCTTCCGCGCCTGGAAATGCTTTCTGGGTCACCCAGACTGCGAGCGCCAGGCCCGCCGGCGTGACCACCAAGGGCAAATAGGGCGAATAGGCGATCATGCGGTGCAGATAGATATTCGCCTGCTCGGCGCCCATGGCGAACAGGATGGCGATGGAACCCACGCAAACCGCGCCCCCCCATAACACCAGGCGGCGCAGCCACAGCTGCGGCGAGAACCAATGATGACGAATTCTCTTTAGTGCGGCGAAAGGCACTTGCTTGCGATCTCCATAAACCGCGGGCGGACTCCCGCAGCACAGCGCCGGCACTCAGAGGTCGCCGACGAAAGGCCCAATGCCATCAAGGGGAGTGAATTCAACAGCACCCCCTGAGTATCTCTGGGGCCTGCGCCCGAAGTCAATCGCGGGATTCGCGCGCAGAGCCTCCTGAAAAGTGCCCGCAAGCCCCCACCCCGTCGCGCGTAGACCTCTCGGCACGCAGCTACCGGATCGATCAAACGTTGAAGCGAAAATGCATGACATCGCCGTCGCGCACCACGTATTCCTTGCCCTCCAGACGCATCTTCCCAGCTTCCTTGGCGCCTTGTTCGCCCTTGCAGGCGATGAAATCGGCAAACGAAATCACCTCGGCGCGGATGAAGCCGTGTTCGAAATCCGTATGGATCACGCCGGCGGCCTGTGGCGCCGTCGCGCCGACCTGCACCGTCCAGGCGCGCACCTCCTTCGGGCCAACGGTGAAATAGGTCTGCAGACCGAGCAGCGTATAGCCGGCGCGGATCAGGCGATCCAGGCCCGGCTCTTCCAGGCCCATGTCGGCGAGAAAAATCTGCTTCTCCTCGTCCTCCAGGTCCGCCATTTGCGCCTCGATGGCGGCGCAGATGGCGACCACCGGCGCACCCTCCGCCTTGGCGTATTCTTCCACCTGCGCGAGCAGGGGATTGTTGCTAAAGCCGTTTTCGTCGACGTTGGCGACGTACATGGCCGGCTTGGCCGTCATCAGGCACAGCGGCTCCAGTATCTGCTGCTCCTCGCGCGCCAATGCCAAGCTGCGCGCCGGCCTCGCCTGATTCAACACCGGCAGCACTTTTTCCAGCACTGCCATGATGCGCTGCGCTTCCTTGTCACCCGATTTCGCCACCTTGGAGTAGCGCGCCATGGTCTTTTCCACGGTGGCCAAATCGGCCAGCGCCAGTTCGGTGTTGATGGTCTCGATATCGCCTACCGGATCGATCTTGCCGGCGACGTGCACCACATTGTCATCGACGAAACAGCGCACCACATGCGCGATGGCATCGGTCTCGCGGATATTCGCGAGAAACTTGTTTCCCAGGCCTTCGCCCTTCGACGCGCCGGCAACCAAGCCGGCGATGTCGACGAACTCGACCACCGCAGGAATAGTCTTTTGCGGCTTGGCGATAGACTCCAGTTGCGCCAGCCGCGCATCAGGCACCTCGACGATTCCGACGTTGGGCTCGATGGTGCAGAAAGGGTAGTTTTCGGCCGCGATGGCGGCCTTGGTAAGCGCATTGAACAACGTTGACTTGCCGACGTTGGGCAGGCCGACGATTCCGCATTTCAGGGACATGTATGAAACCCTAATCTAATTTGGGGGATATACAAGCGGGCATAGCCCCCTTGTTTAATTCACGCGACCTGTGTCGGACTGCCAGATGCCGGTGGTCTAGGTTTCGTGTGCAGCTTGTGCATGGCCGCCGCCATATTGTCCGCAAGTATCAACTCGAATACCGCGATGCCGCGCTCTATCACCGCGTCAATCAAAGCCCGTTCTTCCTTGTGCGGCGGATGGAGCACGAAATCGGCCACCTCCTGTTCGCTCGCGGACGCGTCACGCGGATGGCCGATGCCGATACGCAGGCGCCAGAAACCCGGCGTACCCAGTTTCTCGATAATGTCCCTAAGGCCATTGTGGCCCGCATGGCCGCCGCCCTGTTTGATTTTCACGCCTCCAGGCGGCAGATCCAGTTCGTCGTGCACCACCAGAATTTCGTCGGCCGCAATCTTATGAAAATGCGCCAGCGCGCCCACTGACGTGCCCGATTCGTTCATCCAGGTTTGCGGCAGCAGCAGCCACGCGTTCCCGGCCACGGTGTCCAGCCTCGCCATCAAAGCCTGAAACTTGGGTTCCTTTCTAAGCGTGAGTCGCCGCTGCGCGGCGAGCTGCTCGACCAGCCAGAAACCCGCATTGTGACGCGTGCTCTCGTACTTCTTGCCCGGGTTGCCCAGGCCGACTATGAGTTTGATCGGCATCTTGGCGCAGCTCTAAAAAAACAGGCAGAGGCGCCTGCCTCTGCCTGTATCGAAAGCGGGAAAGCAGACTACTACTTCTTGTCCGATTTCTCTGACTTCTTCTCGCCCTTTTCCCCGCCCTTTTCTCCGCCCTTTTCCGCAGCTGCGGGTTCGGCCTGTTTGCTGGTCGGAACTTCTGCTGCCGACACCGCGGCTTCGGCTGCAGCAGCGTCGGCTGCCTCGTCGGCCACCATCGCGCGCGGGATCTGCACCACGGCCACAGGCGGGTTCTCGCTGCCGTGCAGGATCGCTTCCACACCCTTGGGCAACTGCAGGTCTTTGACGTGCACGATATTGCCGATCGCCAAATCCTTCAGGTCCACCTCGATGAACTCGGGCAGGTCCGCCGGCAGACAGCGGATCGCGAGTTCGCTCATCACGTGGCTGACGATGCCGCCGGAGAGCTTCACACCCGGCGAGATCTCGGCATTGACAAAGTGCAGCGGCACCTTCATTTGGATATTCACGTCCGTCTGGACGCGCTGGAAATCGACGTGCTGGACTTCGGGCCGGAACGGGTGCATGTTGACCGCGCGCAACAGTACTTGCTCCTTTGTGCCCTCCAGATTGAGCATCAGGACAGAAGCGTGAAACGCCTCCTGGCGCAGCTGATGATACAGCGCGTTGTGATCGAGCTCGATGACGACCGCAGGCTCCTTACCCCCGTAGACTACGCCGGGGGTTTTGCCTTCGCGGCGCAGGCGGCGGCTCGCTCCGGTGCCCTGCTTGGTGCGCTTTTGCGCGTTGACTTCGATTTGCATGTTGCACTCCTGGTTATGGCGGCCCCGCGACCAGGTACCGCCGTTTGAAAATGCTATTTCATTCGCTGAACAAGGAACTCACCGAGTCCTCGTTGCTGATGCGCAGTATCGTTTCGGCGAGCAGGTCGACCACAGACAGAACACGTATCTTGCTGCAGTTTCTCGCGTCCTCGCGCAGCGGAATCGAGTCGGTAACGACCACTTCGTCCAAGGCCGAATTGGCGATGCGCTCGACCGCCCCGCCAGAGAGCACCGGGTGGGTGCAGTAGGCGAGCACCTTGACCGCGCCCTCATTCTTGAGCGCCTGCGCCGCCTTGGCCAGGGTGCCGGCCGTGTCCACCATGTCGTCCATGATGACGCAGGTGCGGCCCTGGACGTCGCCGATGATGTTCATCACCTCGGCATCGTTCGCCCTGGGGCGGCGCTTGTCGATAATGGCGAGGTCCGATTCCAGGCGCTTGGCCAGTGCGCGCGCGCGCACCACGCCGCCGACGTCGGGGGAAACCACCAGCAGATCCTCGTAGCCGTGCTTCCACAGATCGCCCAAGAGGATGGGCGCAGCATAGATGTTGTCCACCGGCACATCGAAGAAGCCCTGGATCTGGTCCGCGTGCAGGTCCATGGTCAGCACCCGGTCCACGCCCGCGGCTTCCAGCATGTTGGCAACCACTTTAGCGCTGATCGACACGCGCGCCGAGCGCGGCCGTCGGTCCTGGCGCGCGTAGCCGAAATAGGGCAGCGCGGCGGTAACGCGGGCGGCCGATGCACGCTTGAGCGCATCGATCAAGATCAGCACTTCCATCAGGTTGTCGTTGGTCGGCATGCAGGTCGATTGCAGCACGAAGCAGTCCCGGCCGCGCACGTTTTCCATCAGCTCGATCATTACCTCGCCATCGGAGAAGCGGCCGACCGTGGCGCTGCCCAAGGGGATGTTGAGCCGCTTCGCCACCGCAGCAGCCAATTGCGGATTGGCGCTGCCGGCAAATATCATCAGGTGATCGTAAGCCATCTAGATACTAGAAACTGGTTTCCAGAGACTAGAAACCGGAATCAGGTGCTCCCCTTTGTAACCTGCCATAACCAGCCGTACTAGCGGCCCATGCAATTTCTAGTCTCCAGTATCTAGAAACTAGTTTCTAGCTGGCTGGGGAGGTAGGGATCGAACCTACGAATGCCGGAATCAAAATCCGGTGCCTTACCACTTGGCGACTCCCCAAAACTCTAACAGGCTGTTGAAAAGCTATCGAAACAGCCGAAAAATGACTCGATTACGAAAACGCTCCCATCTCAACAATCAACAGCCTCTTGCTTGGGGGATATAAAAGGGGGCGTGCCCCCTTTTTCAATACCCCGCTACTCGCTCAACGCATACAGCGGATGGCGGTCCAAGCCACGCGTTACAAACCCGCACATTGCCGGCGGCACCTGCGCGTGGGCCGCGTGCGCCGCAGATTCTGTGGGAAATTCGGCAAACACGCAGGCGCCGGAACCGCTCATGCGCGCCTCGCCGAACTGCCTCAACCAGGCCAGATGGCGCGCCACTTCAGGATAGCGACTGCACACCACGGGCTCGAGGTCATTACGCAGGGCGCGTCGTTTCAGCCCGTCGAAAAAGGCGGTAATTTTGATCGGTTTTGCCTCCCGTGTCAATTCTGGGGCGGCAAATGCGGCGGCTGTCGGCACCTGCACCGGCGGTACCAGCACCAGATACCAGGCCGGCGGCAACAGCAGCGGCGTCAATTCTTCGCCAACGCCTTCGGCAAACGCATTTTCGCCAAACACGAACACCGGCACATCGGCACCCAATTGCAGCGCCAGTCGCTGCAACTCCTTGCGGCTGAGTCCAAGCTGCCAGAGGTGATTAAGCGCGATCAGGGTGGTGGCTGCGTCCGAACTGCCGCCGCCCAGCCCCCCGCCCATGGGGATGCGCTTATCCAACTCGATTTCGACCCCGCCCTGATGCCCCGTCGCGTCCTTGAGCAGGGTCGCGGCGCGCAAGCACAGGTTCTGTGCAGGCGGCACGCCGGCCAGCGGCGGCTGCAATGCAACGCTGCCGTCTTCGCGCTGCTTGAAACGCAGCGCATCGGCCAGATCGATCAGCCGGAACGCAGTTTGCAGACTGTGATAGCCGTCGTCACGTCGTCCGGTGACATGCAGAAACAGGTTGAGCTTTGCCGGCGCCAGCCAGGTTTGCTGCCAAACGCTCACGGTTCGGCCCGCCATTGGTCGATCACCAGTCGGATCTCCACGTCTTCTCGCGACAGGCGCAGCCGCTCTGGCAACCCGTTTGTGCCGTAATCGAGGAACTCCACCAGCCAGCCGGATTGCCTCAAGTTTGCGAGACGCTGCAAGCTGTCCCGCTGCATTTGCGCCGGCGCGTCCGCCGCCGCACGACCGCGCACCCAATCGGGCAGACCCGCCAGCGGCAGGCGCCAACCCAGCACCTGTCCGGTCAATGTCTCTACGTCGCGCGCCTGATACACCTTTTGATCCGAGGTGGTAAGACTTACCAGCCCGTCGTTCCGGACGATGCGAGCCACGCCTTGCCCGAACGGATTCGAAATGAGCAAATCGTCGCTGGCCGGGTCATGCCGCCAGCTGATTCTGCCGCTCGCCGCCTCCGCGCCATATTTGACCGACACCCGCCCCGTGAGATGGAAAGACTCGCCGATCGGTCCCGAAGGCGCCGGCTGCTGTTCAATCGCGGCGCAGCCGGCAAACAGCATGTAAACCCACAAAAGCGCGGATCGCATAGCGAGGACTTCGAACCGCGGTTTAGTCGCCTGTAAACGCCGCATGTTGAGGGTATTGGGCATGATGTCGAACCATTGCGACATCGCATTCGCGGGGGGATATACAAGGGGGGATGCATCCCCCCTTGTTCGTGGGATAAGGGTTTTCCCCCGCCGGAGGCACCTTATATGCTTTGAATCCGTCTTATCTAACGTTCGAAGCGCTTGATAGTGCTGTTGAGGGCATCGTTGTCCGGCGTCTTCTTGCTCGCCTCCAGCCAGATCTTCTCGGCTTCACCGTGCTCTCCTGCGACCCACAACACTTCGCCCAGGTGCGCCGCGATCTCCGGGTCGGGACGCACTGAGTACGCCTTTCGCAGGAATTCCAACGCCTGCCTACTCTTGCCCATCCGATACAGAACCCAGCCCATGCTGTCTATGATGAACGGGTCGTTGGGTGAAAGTTGCAGCGCCTTCTCTATCAGCCCCTGCGCCTCCGGCAGGCGCAGGTTGCGGTCGGCAAGTGAATAGCCGAGCGCGTTATAGGCGTGCGCATGATCCGGCTGCAGGCTGATCAGCTTTTTCAGGTTGCTCTCGAGAAGATCCACACGATCGAGCTTCTCCGCCAGCATGGCGTGGTCGTAAAGCAACTCGGGTTGATCGGGCATGCTCTTAAGCGCGTTGCCGATCAGATCGAAAGCCTCACGCAGCCGGTTGGCATCGCGCAGCATTTGCGCCTCGGCCAGCAACAGCCGCACGCGCTCCTGTTCGCTGCTGACCTCGACTTGCCGCAGGTGCGCGCGCGCGGCGTCCAGCTTGCCTTGCTTGTTGAGCACCAGTGCATAACGCACTTGCGCCTGCAAATACTGCTCGCCGCCCTCGACTTCCTCATACCAGCGCAGCGCCTCCGGATAGTCCTTCCGCTCCTCGGCGATTTGGCCCAGGTATAGCCGCACCGTGTCCTTGTCGCGGTAAGGCAGCGTCAGCAGGCGCTTGAAGTTTGCTTCCGCGAGCGCGTAGTCCTGCAGCTGCAGCGACAGCACGCCGACCGCAAAAACCACTTCGACGCTGTCGGGAAAATCCTTGGACAGCGTCTGGAACTCGGCGCGTGCCTCGGAATACTTGCGGTCGGCAACAAGCAGGCGCGCATAGCTCATACGCACCTCGCGCGCCTTGGGATAGCGTTCGAGGAAGGCGGCCAAACGCTGCTGCGCCAGCGCATTGGACTGCCGCTGCAGCAGCTGCGCCTCGAGCAATGCAGGCAGATCCCAGTCGGGTTTGAGCGTCGATGCCGCGCGCGCTTCGGTCAGGGCGAGCTCAGCCTGTCCGGCACCCGCCGCTGCCTGGGCGACGGCGAAATGCGCCTGTGCCGTGTCGGGGTAGGGCTGCGCCAGCTGCTGCACCAGCTTGAGCGTCATCGCCTTGTCCGGGCTATTGGCGAGCAGGCGCGACAGCGTCAGGAAACCATCAGCGCCATCATCGCCCTCGAGCAGCTTCTGCAAGTAGGGCAGCGCTTCGTCCTGCCGCTTGGCGCCGATCAACAGGCTCGCAAGCGTCTGCAACGCCTGCATCGAGGACGGTTCGGCTTCATACCATATCTTCGCCGCCTCTATCGCGGCGGCGGGCATGCGCGCGTACAAGGCGACCTCCGCTGCCCGCTTGGCGATGCGCGGATCGCGCGTTTGCTTTGCCAAATCCGCGTAGGCCTGTGCGGATAGGCCAACGGCGCCGCGCTGGCCTGCTATTTCGGCCAGCAGAAATTCGTACAACACCGCCTCGGTAAGGTCCTGTTTGGGCAGGTCCGGCTCGTCCGCGACCGCCGGTGCCACAGCCAACTTCGGCGCAGACTGTTTGGTTTGACCCGGAGTAGTCGCGGGCGCGGCTGCCGGCGCTGCCAACCACGTCGGCAGTTGCGCGCAGGCGGCAAGCCCTAGGCTCAATCCTGCGTACAGGATCCAGCCGAAAAACGAGTGGACGGAAAGGCGCTGAAAAGACATTGTTGCGCGGATAGCTTAGCGTGGGGGGTACATATTAGGTATATTCGTCCGCCAGTACAAGAAAAACCGGTCTGCGCAAACCATGCCTGAGCTACCCGAAGTCGAGATCACGCGCCGCGGCATCGAGCCCTATCTGGCCGGCAAAATCATCACCGGCGTGCGCGTGCGCGAACGCCACCTGCGCTGGCCGATCCCGTCCAGTCTTGGAGCACGCATCACCGGACGGCGCATTGCAGGCGTCACGCGCCGCGGCAAATACATTCTCATCGACTGCGGCGCGAACGACCCCGCCGGCTGGCTGATCCTGCACCTGGGCATGTCGGGAAGCCTGCGCATCATGGATGCCGGAACGAAAGCGCAACCACATGAACACTTCGACCTGCTGCTGGGCAAAAGGTTGCTGCGCCTGCGCGACCCACGCCGCTTTGGCGCGGTATTGTGGCAAAGTGGCGATGTCGCGCGCCACCCGCTGCTCGCGCACCTGGGCGTCGAGCCGCTGGACGACGCGTTCACCGGCCATGTTCTGCATGCGGCCACGCGCAAGCGCAAGGTAGCGGTCAAGCTGGTCCTGATGAACGCAAGCATCGTCGTCGGCGTCGGCAACATCTATGCCAACGAAAGCCTGTTCCACGCCCGCATCAATCCGCGCGCCCAGGCAGGGCGCTTGTCGCTCGCGCGTTACGAGGTGCTCGCGGCTGCAATCAAGGCTACGCTGAAACAGGCGCTGGAAGCGGGCGGCAGCAGCCTGCGCGACTTCGTCCACAGCGACGGGACCTCAGGCTACTTTCAGCAGCAATACTACGTATACGGGCGCGCCGGGCTGCCCTGCCGCGTCTGCGGCACAAGCATTCGCGCACTGCGCCAGGGCCAGCGCTCCACTTTCTATTGTCCGATATGCCAGAAGTAGCGCTAGTCGGGGGGCCGCGAAAGCGCTTTCAGCTTCCCTGCTTCTGCGCCATCAGCCGCTGATATTTTTGCTGCAGCTCGTCTTTGGTTTCGGGGTGGCCGGGGTCCAGAGGTATGCAATCCACCGGACAGACAGCGACGCATTGCGGCTCGTCGAAATGCCCCATGCACTCGGTGCACTTCGCCGGATCGATGACATAAGTCTCCGCCCCCTGGGAAATCGCCTCGTTCGGGCATTCGGGCTCGCACACGTCGCAGTTGATGCACTCGTCGGTGATCATCAGCGCCATATCAGCCGCCCATCTGCCGGACTTTTTCCTTGATGCAGCGCTCTACCGACGGCTGAACGAACTTGCTCACGTCACCGCCCAGCGTCGCGATCTCGCGCACCATGGTGGCGGAGACGAACATATGCTGCTCGCCGGGAGTGAGGAACAAGGTTTCGACATCCGGGTAAAGGTTGCGGTTCATCCCCGCCAGCTGGAATTCGTATTCGAAGTCGGACACCGCGCGCAATCCGCGCAGTACAACGCGCGCGTTCTGGGCGCGGATGAAATTCATCAGCAAGCCGCGGAAACTCTCTACACGCACGTTGGCGTAAGCCGACAACACCTCGCGCGCCATGGCCACGCGTTCCTCCAGGGTGAAGAACGGTTGCTTGCCGCGGCTGTCGGCAACGCCGACGACCAGTTCGTCGAACACCAAGGCCGCGCGCCGCACCAGGTCCTCGTGGCCGCGCGTAAGGGGATCGAATGTTCCCGGATAGACTGCCCTAGTCATCATATTTAGTCGCCATCTCTAGTCGTCGCATGCCGCCAAAGTGTAGTGCACCTGTCCGGCGCGACCTTGCCTGAGAACCCGCCAGCCATCCGAGGTTGCGAATTCCTTGGCGCTCTCGAGGTAGACCCGCGCCCCCGGCCGCAGCAGCGGCACAACCCGTGGCAGCGCCTGCGCCAGCAAAGTTGAACCAAACGGCGGGTCGAGAAATACCACGTCGTAGCGCGCCGCCGCATCTGCTGCCGCGGCAGTGGCGAATTCTAGCGCATCCGCGCAGTGCACTTGCAGGTTTTTCGCCGCAAGCAAGCCCGCATTGCGGCGCAGTGCTTCGCACACGCGGCGGCTCTTATCCACCATCACCACGAAAGACGCACCGCGCGACAGCGCCTCGAAGCCCAGTGCACCGCTGCCGGCGAACAGATCCAGGCAGCGCGCGCCGCCGAGGTTCTGTCCCAGCCAGTTGAACAGGGTCTCGCGCACGCGGTCGGCGCTGGGGCGCAAGCCCTCGTGATCGGGAAACGTGAGACGGCGGCTGCGCCATTCGCCGCCGATGATGCGGACCTGGTTAGTTTTCGCCACTGCCGACGACGACGGTCACGAGATTTCCCGGGCGCACGCGTCTGGCGAAAACGGCGCGCACCTCGGTCGCGCTCACTTTCTCGACCCGCGCGGCGAAATCGTTCAGCCATGCAAGCGGCAGCTTGTAGAAACCGATAATGGCAACTTGGTCGAGCAGCTTGCGATTGCTGTCTATGCGCAGCGCAAAACCACCGACCAGATTCTGTTTCGCCGCCTTCATCTCTGCCACGCTCGGCCCACGGGCGAGGAATTCGTCGAGCACGACGCGCACCCGCGCCAGCGCTTCCTCGGCCTGCTCTTTCTTGGTCTGCAAGCCGATTTCAAATGGGCCTTCCTGCGCCAGCGGCAGGAAGTAGCTGTAGACGCTGTAGGCATAGCCGCGCTTTTCGCGCACCTCCAGATATAGGCGCGAGACGAAGCCGCCGCCACCGAGGACGTAATTGCCCACCAGCAGCGGGAAGTAGTCAGGGTCGTCGCGCGCGATCGCCGGCAGGCCGAGCAGGATGTGGCTTTGCGATGCCGGATGAGCGATGCGCAGCGTCTGGCCTTGCGGCTGGACCACCGGCGGCAGCGGTGCCGGCGTGTCGTTCGCGCGCGGCAACTTCGCAGTCAGTTGCTCGGCGATGCGCTCGGCGAGCCCGCGATCGGCATCGCCGACGATAGTGACCACGGCGCGTTCGGCGACGTAATTCGCGCGATAGTAGCCTTCGACGTCGGCACGCTCGATGCTGAGTATGGTCTCGGGCGTCGGCGCCAGTGCGTAAGGATGCGCCCCGTACATAAGTCGGTAAAAAGCATTGCTTGCAATCGTAGCTGGCTTGGTCTCGCCCTCCCTGACCGCATCGACCAGACGCGCCTTTTCGCGCGCGAACGCACCTTGCGGAAACGCCGGCGCTTGCAGCATTTCGGCAAAGGTCGCGATCGCCTGCTTGCGCTCGCGTTCGCTAGACAAAGTGCGCAGGGCGAAGCCGGCGCGGTCGCGATCCACGTTGCCGTCGAGCTGCGCACCGACATCGGCGATCAGCCGGCCGATTTCCTCCTCCGAGTGCGCCGCAGATCCGGCTTTGATCAGCGTATGGGTGAGCCCGCCCAGCCCGGCGCGCTCGGCAGGCACGCGTCGTGCGCCGGCGTCGAATTCGACCTTGATGTCCAGCATCGGCAGGCCGCGGCTTTCGACGAAGTAGACGCGCGCGCCCGAGGCGGTGATCCAATGTTGGATCGGCGGCGCGGCCTGCGCCGCGCACGCCGCAATCCACAATGCCGCCACGGCCAGCGCATGGGCCAGCGGTTTACCCAAGCTGCGTACGAGCGGCGCCATCTCAGTGCCTCGCGCCAGGCGCCGCCGGCCGCGATTGCGCCTCGCCCAAGGGCTGCGGGTCGAGCACGACCACGGTGAGATGGTCGTCGACGAAATACAGTTTCGCCACGCTGCGCACCTGCTCGGCAGTCACCGCCTTTATGCCCTCCAGGACACGGTCGATGTCCCGGTACGACAGACCGGCGGTTTCGTATCGGCCGATCTCCCTCGCCTGGCCGAAAATAGAATCGCGCTTGAATACCTGGCTCGCCACCACCTGCGCCTTTACCCGCGCGAGTTCTTCTTCGGTCACCCCATCGCGCACCAGAAGCGCGAGCTCCGCACGCAGGCCCGCCTCCAGCTCGGCCGCATTTTTTCCTGGGCCTGGCGTGCCCTCGATCAGACACAGACCCGGTCCGCGCGCGGTCATATCGTAGGATGCGCCCACCTCGCCCGCCACGCGGCTGTTACGCACCAGGGACTGATTCAGCCGCGCCGACTCGTTACCGTCGAGCACGCCGCTCAGCACTTCCAGCGCATACGGTTGCCAGTCCTGGCTCACGTCGCGCAGCACCGGGCACTTCCAGCCCATCAACAGATAAGGCAGTTCAGCCGGCGCCTTGACCACCAGGCGACGCACGCCGCGCTGTTCCGGTTCGAGCTGGGGTTTGCGCTCGGGGAGGGGCCTGGCCTTGATACGGCCATAGTATTTTTTCGCCAGCGCAAGCACCTCATCCGCCTTGACGTCGCCCACCACCACCACGAAAGCGTTATTGGGCACGTACCAGCGCTTGTACCAGTTGCGCGCGTCGACATAGCTCATGTTGAGAAGATCGTTCATCCAGCCTATGACCGGCCGCCGGTAGGGATGGGCGAAAAACGCTTCGGCGTTGAGCGCTTCGGCGACGAGGGCGCGTGGCCGATCCTCAGTGCGCAGCCGCCGCTCCTCCATCACCACCTTGATCTCCTGCGAGAATTCGGACTCGGTCACCAGCAAATTGGCCATGCGGTCGGCCTCCAGCTGCATCATCTCGGCCAGCGCGGCCTTGGGCACCTGCTGGAAGTACGCGGTGTAGTCGTAGCTGGTAAACGCATTTTCGCGCCCGCCGGCCGCGGCGACGCGGCGCGAGAATTCGCCACTTTTCACCGTCTTGGTGGCTTTGAACATCATATGTTCGAGCACATGGGCCACGCCGCTGGTGCCACTCACCTCGTCCATGCTGCCGGCGTGGTACCAGACCATGTGTAGGGCGGTAGGGGCGCGATGGTCTTCTTTCACGATCACGCGCAGGCCGTTTGCGAGCTTGTACTCATGCGCGCCGGTCTGTGCGCTGGCGGCGGTCACCGCCAGCGCGGCAGCGAGCACAAGTAAACAACGAAACATCCGGATTCCCATCCAAACCCTTCTGCTAAAATGCGGGGCCTATATTAGCGGTTTTTGCAGCGCGCCGCGCGAACCTCCATGTTCAGTTTTCTCAAAAAAACCGACGAAGCGACACCAATTCCCTCCTGGAGTGAGCGACTCAAGGCCGGGCTGGCGCGCACGCGCGCGCAAGTCGGCGGACTGTTCGGCGGCGGCAAAATCGACGCCGCGCTGTACGAGGAGCTGGAAACGGCGCTGCTTTGTGCCGACACGGGCGTGGCGGCAACCCAGTTCCTGCTGGAAAATCTGCGACAGCAAGTAAGGAAAAAGGGGCTGACCGAACGCCGCGAGCTCAAGCTCGCGCTGCAGGAAGCGCTCACCACTCTGATTGCGCCGCTCGAGCGACCGCTGGCGCCGGAAGGGCACCACCCATTCATCGTCATGCTGGCCGGCGTCAACGGCGCCGGCAAAACCACCTCCATCGGCAAGCTGGCGAAATATTTCCAGGCGCAGGGGAAAAGCGTGCTGCTCGCAGCCGGCGACACTTTTCGTGCCGCGGCGCGCGAACAGCTTGCCATCTGGGGGGAGCGCAACCAGGTTGCGGTGATCACCCAGCAGGGCGGCGATGCGGCAGCGGTAATCTTCGACGCAATCCAGGCGGCGCGCGCGCGCAAGATCGACATCGTGCTCGCCGACACGGCCGGGCGGCTTCCGACACAGTTGCATCTGATGGAGGAGATTCGCAAGGTCAAGCGAGTCATCGCCAAAGCCGACGCAAGCGCCCCGCATGAAGTGCTGCTGGTGCTGGACGCCAATACCGGACAGAACGCGCTCAGCCAAGTGAAGGCCTTCGATGACGCGCTGGGGTTGACCGGTTTGGTACTGACCAAGCTCGACGGCACCGCCAAGGGCGGCGTAATCGCCGCCATCGCGAGAGAGCGGCCGGTGCCCATACGCTTTATCGGCATCGGCGAAGGGATAGACGATCTGCGCCCGTTCCTTGCGCGGGACTTCGCCGCCGCCCTGGTCGATTCGGACTGAGCTTGCACTTTTCCCTCACTTCTCGATGATCAGCTTCAGCCAGGTGCGCAAGAGTTATCGCGGCGGTTACGAGGCACTGCGCGAACTCTCCTTCGGCATCGAAAGCGGCGAACTGGTGTTCATAACCGGCCGCTCGGGCGCAGGCAAGAGCTCCTTGCTTAAACTGATCCCTGCCATCGAGCGACCAACCAGCGGCACCGTGCTGGTGAACGGCCAGAACATCGGCAGCATGCGCCGCGCAGCCATACCGTTTCTGCGGCGCAATCTGGGCCTTATTTTCCAGGACCAGAAACTGCTCTATGACCGGAGCGTGTTCGACAATGTCATGCTGCCGCTCGCGTTCACCGGTCATACATACAAGGACGCGGCGCGGCGCGCGCGCGCGGCGCTGGACAAGGTGGGCCTGCTGGCGCGGGAAAAAGCCAACCCAATCACGCTCTCGGGCGGTGAGCAGCAGCGCCTGTGCATCGCGCGCGCGGTAGTGAACCGTCCCAGCATCCTGCTCGCCGACGAACCTACGGCCAGCCTCGACTCCACCTCCGCCGGGGAAGTCGTGGAAATGTTTCGTTCCTTCAATCAAGTCGGCGTAACCGTGCTCATCGCCACCCACGACGAAGCGCTGGTCCAGCGTCTCAATCCGCGCGTGCTGGCGCTCAGCCAGGGAAGGCTGGCGGCATGAGCAGGGAGCAGGGGCCCCGCTTCGCGGGGATGCGACCGTCCGCGAATGCCGCCGGACGCCGACGGTATGGTACGTGCATCGCGACCCAGGTCCGGAGGCGGCGCGCATGAGCCACTGGCTGCGCCAGCATGGTCAGACCCTGGTCCTGACGCTCAAGCGGCTGGCGCACAATCCGTTCGCGACAACGCTCAACATAATGGTGATCGGCATCGCCCTGGCGCTGCCGCTGGGCGGCTACATGCTGTTGCAGAACCTGGGCGGCGTCGCCGGCCAGGTGACCGGTCATCAGCAGATCAGCCTGTTTCTTGCCCGCGACGCAGAAAAAACGGACATCGCTGTGCTCGACGCCAGTCTGAAGCAGATTCCGGGCGTGCGCGCGCTGCGCTTCATTTCGCGCGATCAGGCCCTGGAGAGCATGAAGCAATCCGGGAACCTGTCCGATGTCATCACTGCACTGCAGTCCAATCCCCTGCCCGATGCCTTCGTGCTCGAAACCGGCGGCAGCGCGGCCGAGCTGGAGCAGTTGGAGCTGCAGCTGAAGGCGCTGCCCAAAGTCGCCCATGTGCAGCTGGACTCGGCCTGGGTGAAGCGGCTGGAAAGCCTGCTCGCGCTCGGACGGATGGCGGTGCTGATCCTGGCCACGCTGCTGGCCTGCGGTCTGGTTGCGGTGACGTTCAACACCATACGGCTGCAGATCCTGACGCAAAAAGACGAAATCGAAGTAAGCAAGCTCATAGGCGCGACCGATTCCTTTATCCGCCGCCCCTTCTTCCATCTGGGTCTCATGCTGGGCGCGTTCGGGGGGGTGGCCGCCTTGGCCATCGTCTACCTGTGCATGCAAATCCTCAACCGCAGGATCCTCGAACTCGCGCAACTCTACGGCTCGGACTTCAGCCTAAGCTTTTTCGATCTTCCCGACTGCTTTGCTCTGCTCGCCTTTGCCGCTATTCTGGGTTGGCTGGGCGCTTATATGTCAGTGAGCAGACACTTATATGAAATAGAGCCCAGATAAAGGCTGCGGCTCGGCCACTACGGCGCCGCAAGCGTATTCGGCGGAACTTCTTCGGACTATTGGCACTCGAACGTCTGGAGTGCTAAAATTAACCAATATTTCAGGGGCGCGATTCGGCGCAAAAGCTTTGAGGGCGCGCCGCTGAACGCTACGTCGAGAAGGAGTCAAAACATGAATCAAGTTATGACCTTACCCGTGCCTTCCCTGGTCGGAAGCCTGGAAACCTATATTGCGTCGGTGAACCGCTTTCCGCTTTTGACACCAGAGGAAGAGTTGCGCCTCGCACGCAAGCTGCGCGACGAGAACGACATCGACGCCGCCCGCGCTTTGGTAGTTTCGCATCTGCGCGTGGTAGTGGCCATCGCCCGCGGCTATCTGGGCTACGGACTGCCGCACGCCGATCTGATTCAGGAAGGCAATATCGGCCTGATGAAAGCCGTGAAACGCTTCGATCCCGAACGTAATGTGCGCCTAGTGTCCTTCGCCATCCACTGGATCAAGGCCGAAATGCACGAGTTCGTCCTGAAGAACTGGCGGCTGGTCAAGATTGCCACGACCAAGGCGCAGAGAAAGCTGTTCTTCAATCTGCGCTCGATGAAAAAAGGTCTGGGACCGCTGTCGCAGGACGCGATCGAAGACATGGCCAAGACGCTCCGGGTCAAGCCGGAGGAAGTCAGGGAGATGGAAACACGGATCTCTGGACAGGACGTCGCCCTGGAAGCCAACGACGACGACGAGGACAGCTACGCACCCATTGCCTACCTGACCGATGCCGAGAACGAGCCCTCGAAACTCCTTGAATCGGACGAATCCGAGCGCGTAGGCACGCAAGGCCTGCAGACGGCGCTGGAAAGTCTGGATGCGCGCAGCCGCCGCATCATAGAAGCGCGCTGGCTGCGCGAGAAGGATCCGGCGACGCTGCACGACCTGGCGGCCGAATTCAAGGTCTCGGCCGAACGCATTCGCCAGGTCGAGGTCAAGGCGATGCAGAAAATGAAGGGCCTGCTTACCGCAGGATAGTCTGCCCGTTGCTATACTCGGCGAAAATGCTCGCAGGCGCCCGATCCTGATGGCCAGGAAGAGCCGATTGGTGGGCTCGCACCGCGTTTAGCTACAGACCCTTAGCCCGCTTATCCTTCCCTGAGCAACGCGCGTAGATCGGCGACCAAGTTCGCGCCGCCGTCGCCGCCGTAGCGCACGAACAGCCGCACCCGCCCCTGGGGATCGAACACATAGCTCCCGGCCGTATGATCCAGCGTGTAACTGGTGGGCGTGGGACCGGGGTGCTTCTGGTAAAACACGCGGAATTCCTTGGCAGTCTTGGCCGTAGTCTCCAGGTCACCGTACAAGCCGAGGAAACTAGGGTCGAACGCGGGAACATAGTTGGCCAGCAACTCGCGCGTATCGCGCTCCGGATCAAGGGTTACGAACAGGACCTGCACGCGCGCGGCATCTGCGCCGAGTTGCTGCAATACCGACTTCAATTCGACCATGGTAGTGGGACAGACGTCCGGGCATTGCGTATAGCCGAAAAACATTATCACCGCCTTGCCGCGAAAATCCGCTAGCGTTCGCACCTTGCCATTATGGTCGGTCAGACGAAAGTCCCGGCAGCAATCCGTGCCGGTAACGTCGGTGTTCTTGAACGCGGGCTGCGGCAGGCCGCAACCCGCAAGCGTCAACGCAACGAGCAAAAGAGCACCGAAGCGGCGCAAGACATCAAACAACATAGTGGTCCAGCAGCAGTGCGGTGAACAAGCCGGCCAGGTACACGACCGAATAGCGGAAGGTCTGCTGCGCCAGCCGGTCGCTGTAGGCGATGTAGATTCTGACCGCGTAATACAGGAACATGCCGTCCAGCGCGAGCGCGGCAGTCAGATAGATCCAGCCGCTCATGCCGTAGACAAAGGGCAGCAGGGTGCTTGCGATCAGAACCAGGGTATACAGCAGCACGTGCAGCCGGGTGAACTTCTGGCCATGGGTGACCGGCAGCATGGGCAAGCCGGCACGGGTGAAGTCCTCCGTACGGTACAGTGCCAGCGCCCAGAAATGCGGCGGCGTCCAGGCGTAGATAATCAGCACCAGCAGCAGCGCCTCAGGCGCCACTTCCCCGGTGACCGCAGTCCAGCCCAGCAGCGGCGGCATTGCGCCCGACAGCCCGCCGATGACGATGTTCTGCGGCGTCGCCGGCTTAAGCAGGATCGTATAGATGATCGCGTAGCCAACGAAGGTGCCGAAGGTGAGCCACATGGTGAGCGCGTTGACATAGCGGTAGAGCAGGAGCATGCCGATGCCGCCGATCACGCCGGCGAAGACCACGGTCTGCAAAGACGTCAGCTCCCCGCGCGGCAGGGGGCGCGCGCGGGTGCGCGCCATCTTGGCGTCGATCTCTTGTTCGATCAGGCAGTTGATGGCGAAGGCCGCGCCCGCCAAAAGGGCGATGCCGGCGGTTCCGGCAAAGAGCACGCGCCACGGCACCATGCCCGGCGTGGCGAGGAACATGCCGATCACCGCGCAGAACACGGCCAGCATGGTCACCCGCGGCTTGGTCAGGGCGTAGAACTGACGCATGCGCTGCGCGGCATCGTGCATGATGATCTGCGTGGTCATGAGCTTAGAGCCAATTTCAAAATGAGGGGATACCTCCCCTCATACTCCCCTATATTTGCCGTTGCAAAATTCATTTTGCAACAAGTTTCTAGCGCGAAGAATAGCGGATGAGTTTATCACGATGGGCATGGGCAACTAACCTATGCGCGACGCCCGCAGCAGACGCGACAGGTCCTTGTACATCTTGCGTGGATCGGCATCCTTGGGGAAGCGCATCATCAGATTGCCGAGCGGATCGATCAGATAGATGTGATCGCGCGCCCCGCCCGCCGGCGGAAACTCCGCGACGATAGCGCTGCCCCCCGCGCGCAGCATGCGCGTGCCGTCGTATTCGCGTATCAGCTGCGTTTCCAGCGGCGCCTCGTCCAGGATCAGCCAGACGCGCTCGACGCGCTCCATCTCACGCCCCTGAGCCAGGCGCACCTGGCGCATGTTGTACAGCTTGGCGCGGCAGGCCGCAGCGCAATCGGCTTCGTCCAACTGCAGCAGAATCCACTTGCCCCTGAGCGCAGATAATTTGAACGGGCGCTGGTCCAGGTGGCGCAGGGGCGGATCGGTCAACGCATGTACGGGGATGAGATCGCCATAGTTCATGCCGCCCTGCGGATGCCAGTAGAAGTAGGCGATCAGGGCAGCCGCGAAAGGCGCGAGGCACAAAGCCGCGATCGCCAGCATCTTTCTGCGGCCGGTGCGCGGATCAGGTTGCGCGTTTGAAGCTGAATGTGACATAGGCAATCAATATCGTCGTTGCGAGCGCATACCACTGGAAAGCGTAGCCGCGGTGCTTGTCCGCGCCGGTGTCCGGCCGCCTCCAGGCGCGCATCAGGCCGTCGGCAGCATTGCTGGTCTGTTGCAGCACGATCGGCTGCAGCTTGAGCCCGGACCATTTTGCGTAGCGCGCGAGCACCAGGTTCTGCCACACGCTGCCTTCCTCGGTCTTCGCGCCAAGCTCGAGTATACGGCTGGTGGGCACGACCGCGATACCCTCGACGGTTTCGGTTCCGGCAGGCGTTCGGATCTGCGGCAGGACGTCGCGTCGCAGCCCTGCCGCCACCCAGCCCCGGTTCACCAGCACATACACGTCGCCCCCGGCGATTTTCAAAGGGGTCACGACTTCGTAGCCGGGGGTGCCGTGCTGCACCTTGTTGTCGAGCAGGATGGTGTGCCTGGCCGAATAGTCCCCGCGCACGCTGACGCGTCTGAATTCGTAGTCATGCGCGTCGACCGGGCCCGCCGGCAGCGCCAGCACCGCGTGGCGCGCAGCGTCATCGAGGTCGCGGCCGAGCGCGAGTTTTTCCTCGGCACGGCGCGTCTGCCAATTGCCCAGAGACACGGTAAGCACGATAGCAGCCAGCGCCGCCACGCCGAGCAGTAATGATGGACGAAAACGGCGTTTACCTGGCATGCGTGAACTGGGCTTCTGTCTGGCAAGGCTGGTTTGACTGGGATACACTCACAAAATTCCGTCGGCGCCTGCAATGAAAATTGTCGTCATCATATTCGTGCTCCTGATACTCGCCAGCCTGGGCTCGGCGCTGTTTTTTCTGATCTCCGATCGCGGTCAGTCGAAGCGCACCGTGAGGGCCCTGGCCCTGCGCGTCGGCCTATCGGTGACCTTGTTCCTGCTGCTGATGGCAAGCTACTACTTTGGCCTGATACCCGGAAGGCTCGGTTAGCAGGGTGTTGAAAAAGGGGGCGACGCCCCCCTTTTAGATCCCCCAAGTCAGGGCTGTTGAAAAACGCTTCCCTCTGAGAGCGCGTCATAATAAGGTGCGCTTCCGTCTCAGGGAAGCGTTCTTCAACAGCATGTTAGGATCTCACGTTAGGATCTCACACAAGCGCTTCAAGGCGCACCTGCATTACCAAAAAAAAGCGCCGCACAGCGTGCGGCGCGCCGAATATCCCCTTTGCGGGACTCCTCCTCGTTATTATCCTCGAACCCCGATTTGCGCCACGGTCCGCGCCAACGACCGTTGGCCGGGCTATACCCAGTATACGAAAATAAACAACAGCAGCCACACCACGTCAACGAAGTGCCAGTACCATGCGACCGCCTCGAAGGCGAAGTGGTGATCCGGCTTGAAGTGGCCGGCGATCGAGCGGAACAGCATGGTGGTGAGCATGATCACGCCGATAGTCACGTGAAAACCGTGAAAACCCGTCAGCATGAAGAAGGTCGTGCCGTAGATACCGGTGCTGAGCTTGAGGTTCAGCTCGGAATAGGCATGCGAATATTCGTAAATCTGGAAGCCGAGGAAGGTCACGCCCAGCGCAATCGTCAGAAACAGCCACAGCTTGAGCTTGGCGCGGTTGCCCTCGACCATGCCGAAGTGGGCGATAGTGAGCGTCACGCCCGAGGTCAAAAGCAGCAGGGTATTGAGCGCGGGAACGCCCCAGGCGGCCATAGGCGTGAACTGATCCTGGAACCCGGGGCCGGCGCTCGGCCACTGTCCGCTGAAATCCGGCCATAGCAACTCCCTGCTCGTGAGGCCGCCGAGGTCGGGGACGGACAGCACGCGCGCGTAGAACAGCGCGCCGAAGAACGCGGCGAAGAACATCACCTCCGAGAAGATGAACCAGCTCATGCCCCAGCGAAACGAGACGTCCTCGCGCTTGCCGTACTTGCCGCTTTCGGATTCACGCACCACGTCGCCGAACCAGCGGAACATCATGAACACGAGCAGGACGAAACCGGCCAGGACGCCATAGCGGCCGACGTCTGCGCCGTTGAACCACATCACCGCGCCGCCGGCCATGAACAGCAGTGCAAACGAGCCGATGATCATCCAGTGCGATGGCTGCGGTACGAAATAATGTTGAGCATGATCGCTCATGTTCTTCTCCTCCATTTATGCCAGTCTGCCAATTACAAAACGTACCAGCAATATCAATCCTGCAATGAAGACCGCCGCCCCGATCAAGCCTGCAATGATCACCTGCTGCGGCTTCAGCTCGACGCTGTCCGCCTCGTAATCCCGACGCTTGCGTATGCCGAGGAACGACCAGAACACCGCCTTCGCCACCTGCAGCGGCGACGCCTTCTTCTGCGCCTGCGCCGTCATCAGTCCCTGCCCGCCTTCGCGTTCACGCCGGCTGCGGACACGCTCATTTCGACAGCCAGTACTTGAGCATGATCGCAACAAAGAACGCGAGCGCGACCGCGGCCAGCATCAGGGCCGTCCGCTTGTTGTTCGGGTTTGCGTCGCTCATGCCATCGCCTTGCATTACTTCACTTCAGGCTGGTCGTGAAAGCTGTGATAGGGCGCAGGACTCGGCAGATGCGTCCACTCCAGGGTGTCGGCGCCTTCCCAGGGCCTGGCCGGGGCTTTCTCGCCTTTGCCCAACGGGCCGCACTTGAGCACGATGTACAGGAACAAGAGCTGGCTCAGGCCGAAGCCGAACGCGCCGATGGTGGCGATTTCGTTGAAGCCAGTGAACTGGGCGGCGTAATCCGGGATGCGCCGCGGCATGCCGGCGAGGCCGAGAAAGTGCATCGGGAAGAAGGTGATATTGAAGAACACCAGCGACAGCCAGAAATGCCACTTGCCCAGTGTCTCGTCGTACATGCGGCCGGTCCACTTGGGTATCCAGAAATACGTACCCGCGAAAATCGCGAACAGCGAGCCCGCCACCAGCACATAGTGGAAATGCGCCACCACGTAGTAAGTGTCCTGCAGCTGCACGTCCACCGGCATGATCGCCAGCATCAGGCCGGTGAAGCCGCCCATGGTGAACACGAACAGGAAACCGACCGCAAACAGCATCGGCGTCTCGAAGGTCATCGAGCCCTTCCACATGGTGGCGAGCCAGTTGAACACCTTCACCCCGGTGGGCACTGCGATCAGCATGGTCGCGTACATGAAGAACAGCAGCCCGGCAGTGGGCATGACGACGGTGAACATGTGGTGCGCCCAGACGATGAAGGACAGGATCGCGATCGACGAGGTCGCATAGACCATCGAGGCGTAGCCGAACAGGGGCTTCCTCGCGAACGCCGGAATCACCTGGCTGATGATGCCGAACGCCGGCAGGATCATGATGTACACCTCGGGATGGCCGAAGAACCAGAAGATGTGCTGGAACATGACCGGGTCGCCGCCGCCCGCGGCGTTGAAGAACGAGGTGCCGAAATGGCGGTCGGCGAGGACCATGGTGATCGCGCCGGCGAGCACCGGCATCACCGCGATAAGCAGGTAGGCCGTAATCAGCCAAGTCCACACGAACATCGGCATTTTCATCAGCGTCATCCCCGGGGCGCGCATATTGAGGATGGTGGTAATGATGTTGATCGAGCCCATGATGCTCGATGCGCCCATGATATGCAGCGCGAAAATGCCGAGGTCCATGCCCGGACCCATCTGCGTCGACAGCGGCGCATACAGGGTCCAGCCGGCGGCCGGGGCGCCGCCCGGCACGAAAAATGAAATTACCAGCAGCGACGCCGCCACCGGCAGCAGCCAGAAGCTCCAGTTGTTCATGCGCGCGAACGCCATGTCGGGCGCGCCTATCATCAGCGGTATCTGCCAGTTGGCAAAGCCGACGAAGGCCGGCATGATCGCGCCGAACACCATGATGATGCCGTGCATGGTGGTGAGCTGGTTGAAGAACTCCGGATTGACGATTTGCATGCCGGGCTCGAACAATTCGCTGCGAATGGTCAGTGCCAGCACGCCGCCGATCAGCAGCATGGTGAACGAGAACCACAGGTACATCGTGCCGATGTCCTTGTGGTTGGTGGTGGTCACCCAGCGCATCAGCCCCGAGGGGTGGTACGCGTGGTCGTCCTGGTCTGCGTGGCCGTGGCCCGGTGTGTCGATGACTGCGCTCATGCGTTCCTCCTGGAATTCAATCGTTGGAGCGTCCCGCCAAACGAGGGGATGACTCCCCTCGTGCTCCCTTGTATCACGCGCCTAATGAGAATTCTGTTAAGCGCTCTTACTTTCTTGCCGCTTTGACTTCGGCCGGCTGTACCGCATCGCCCGTCTTGTTGCCCCAGGCGTTGCGTTCGTAGGTGATCACGGCGGCGATGTCGGCGTCCGAGAGCTGCTTGCCGAACGCGGCCATGGCGGTGCCGGGCTTGCCGTTGAGCACAGTGTCGATGTGCACGCTCTTGTCACCGGTGGCTACCTTGGAGCCATCCAGCGCCGGAAATGCCGGCGGCAGCCCCTTGCCGGTCGGCTGGTGGCAGGCAGCGCAGTTGGCGGCGTACACCTTCTCGCCCTTGGTCTGCAGCTCGGCCATGGTCCACTGCTTGTTCGGATCCTCGGCGGCGGCGGCAGATTTCTTCTTCTGCTCGGCAACCCACTGGGTGTATTTTTCCGCGGAAACGACCTCGACCACGATGGGCATGAAACCATGGTCCTTGCCGCACAGCTCGGCGCACTGACCGCGGTAGGTGCCTTCCTTGTCGGCCTTGAACCAGGTGTCGCGCACGAAACCCGGGATCGCATCCTGCTTGATGCCGAAGGCCGGCACCCAGAACGAATGGATCACGTCATTGGCGGTAGTGAGTATGCGCACTTTCTTGTCCACCGGCACCACCAGCGGGTTGTCCACCTCGAGCAGATAGTTTTCGCCCTTGGGTTTCTGGTTGTGGATCTGGTCCTGCGGCGTGGCCAGATTGGACAGGAACGCTATTCCCTCGCCTTCGCCCTTGATGTAGTCGTAGCCCCATTTCCACTGGTAGCCGGTGGCCTTGATCGTAAGATCGGGGTTGGACGTGTCCTTGAACGCGATCAGCGTCTTGGTCGCAGGCCACGCCATACCGATGAGAATCACGAACGGGATCACGGTCCAGATGATTTCCACCGTGGTGTTCTCATGGAACTGCTCGGCCTTGTGGCCGACGGACTTGCGATGGGCGTAGATGGAATAGAACATCACGCCGAAGACGACGCAGAAAATCACCAGGATGACGTACATCATCAGCATGTGCAGGTCGTAGATTTCGCTCGCGATCCGGGTCACGGGCGGCTGAAAGTTGAGTCGGTAGGCGGCGGATGCCAGCCCTGCGTTCAGCGCCAGCGCCAAGCCAACCATTAATCGTCCAAGCACGCTATTCATCGTTCCCCCGTTGCTGGCAGGCAGACCAAGCCAAAATTGTAGACTAGGCCAAAGTTGTAGACCGAGCCAAAAAAAGTTCGGTACGCTATCATAGGCATGAGGCTTAATCAAGCTTTTCTCCGGATTGCCATGGGTAATCCGGAAATCAAAAAATCAAATCAAGGCCGCCTGGCGCGCGGCGGTTCGAGCCTGACGATAGCATGTCCGTCTTCGGTCAGGCGCGGCTGCGGCTTCCAGGCATGCCCGTAGACGATTTCGAAACTCGCCGGCAGCCTGCCTTCGCCGCGCAGGTTCTCATATTCGTCGCGCACCGCGTTGAATACGCCCTTGCCGGAGAGTCCGCGTCTGCGCGCGGCATGAACGTTCACCTGACCGCTGGCGCGCAGATCGGCCAAAAGCGCGTCGACAGTGGCATACGTTGCAGTGATGAGTTCCATATCCATCACCGGCTCGGCGTAGCCGCAGGCCGAGAGCATGTCGCCCAGGTCGTGCATGTCGATGAAATCGTGCACGTGCACTGCGCCGTCGTGCGCAGCGAACGCGCTTTTGAGCTCCTTCAAGGTATCCGGCCCGTAGCAACTGAACATCAGCAGTCCGCCTACTTTAAGCGCCCGCCAGAATTCCTTCAACACCGGCAACGGATCGCCCGCGCAATGCAGCGCCAGATTCGACCAGACGAAATCCAGGCTCGCCGCCCGCAACGGCATGGTAGCAAATTCGGCGCACAGGTAATCGACGCGCCCGCGCTTAAGGATGCGCCGCAGCCAAGGACCGTGGCTGCGCGCGGCCTGCAGCATCGGGTACGCGAAATCCAGCCCCAACACTTGCGCATCCGGATAGAGCTCGGCCAAGCGCTTTGCGCCGTGGCCTGCGCCGCAGCCCGCGTCGAGAATGCGCCCGGGCTCGAGCTTGATGTACTGCAGCCGCTCCAGCATGCGCGTTTCGACTTCGCGCGCGAGCACGGACGCCTCGGCATAGCCGGCAGCCGCTCGCGCGTAGGCGCGGCGCGCAGCGCGACCGTCGATCGCGGGCGCGCTCAGCGCAAACCCCGTCGCAGCGAGCCGACGATAACCTCGTGCGCGGAACTCACTGGCGCAGCACCGGCTCCAGCGCCAGTCCCACAGCGAGCAGACGCCGGTCCTCGCCGCTTTGCCCAACGATCATCAGCCCCACCGGCGCTGCGCCCGGCTCCTGGCAAGGGATGGACAAAGCGCAGCCGTCGAGAAAATTCACCACGCCGGTATTGCGCAGCATGGCGAGGTTGGTTCTGCCATAAAGTTGGTCGTCCGCCTCCAACGCTGCGATAGGCGGCGCAACCATCATTACGCTCGGCATCAGCAGGGCGTCGTAGGGCGCGGCCAGGCGCGCGCTGTCAGCGATCATGGCAACGCGCTGCGTCAACAGATCAATATAGTCGGCCGCGCTGGTGTCGGCGCCGCGCAGGATACGGGAGGCGACACGCGGGTCGTATTCGGCCTTGCGCTGCGCGATCAGTTCGCGGTGCACCGCATAGGCCTCGGCCACCACCAGTCCGCCCTTCTGGTTGATCTGCGGCAGCCGCTGCAGCGCGTCGAAGCGCACGTCGCTTACCAACGCGCCGGCCTTCGACAAACGCGCGAGCGCTTTTCCGAAAGCCGCCGCCACCGCGTCGTCCAATCCCTCCAGCACGTAGTCCTGCACCACGCCCAGGCGCAGTCCTTTAATCGGCAGCGCCGGCGGCACTTGCGGTGTTTCGCCAGATAGTATGCTGTCCACGAGCGCGCAGCAGGCGACGCTGCGCGCAATAGGCCCGATCGAATCCAGCGTGGCGGACAGCGGAAACGTTCCGTCCGTGGGTACGCGTCTGGCTGTGGGTTTGAAGCCGATGAGCCCGCAGAGCGCGGCGGGGATGCGCACCGAACCCCCGGTATCGCTGCCCAGACCCATCGCCACCATGCCGTCCGAAACCGATACCGCCGCGCCTGAAGACGAGCCGCCGGGGATGCGGCCCGTCGCCCGGTCCCAGGGATTTTTCGGCGTTCCGTAGTGCGGATTTAGGCCCAGTCCCGAGAACGCGAATTCGACCATGTTGGTTCGGCCGATGATGATCGCTCCCGCCTGGCGCAGTCGCCGCACCGCAGTAGCGTCGACTTTGGCCGGCGCGGCATCCGCGAGCGCCCTCGAGCCGGCGCGTGTGATGTCGCCGGCGACGTCGAACAGATCTTTCACCGACACCGGAATGCCCGCAAGCGGCGAGGGCACGATGCCGTGCGCGCGCAGCGCATCGCTCGCGCTGGCTTCGGCCAGCGCCGACTCGCGGTGTGTGCGCAAGAACACGCGCGCGCCCTCGCCTGCGGGCGCTGCTATGCGCGTGAGCGCATCCTCGACCAAGGCCTGGCTGGTGATCTTGTGGGCGGCGAGATCCGCCGCGAGCGTCAGTATGGGTTTCATGCCTGTTTCATCGTTGTTGCATTCCCGCTTGGCGCGACCAGGGCATCTTCATCGAAGCATTCCGACTTGTCAATTTTGTATCCCCCGTCCTTGAATGCAAACTGGTGCGGGAACTTTGCACGAGTCTTGTCGTCGCGTGGGGTTGAGTCGGACACGGGCTAAGAGGAGCGTCCATCAGCGGTTCCGGGCCTGGAGCGACTCGGGTGCGGTGAAAGCCATCTGAGATCGAGCGATGGATAGCTCGACGCCCAGCGAGCCGCCCGCAACAGAGCCTGAACGAGAAAATCAGCATTTTGGAATTGCAATATCAGCGATTGACCGATGGCGCGAACCGCAGGCGATGGACGAGAATTTTAAACGCTATCCGGTTGCTTTCTGCCGTGCGCCGCACCCGCCGGAATCGAGCACCGCTCCGGATCATGAATCGGCGCGCTGCTCAATCGACCGGCATGACCTGTCACAAGCAATACACGGGAGATTCAAAATCATGAAATACGTGGGTATGTGGGAAGTCGCATTCGACGAGAACAACGTCGCCTTCCCGGGCCTCGGGAACTGCCACGGTATCGTCTACGTGAACGACGACGGCTTGTTCGCCTACCACCTTGCCGGAACGCGCAAGCAGTACGAAATCGACGCCTTCGCACATTTCGTGACCGCGCACCCGCACGGCGGCGCCGCGGCGCGGGGGCTGTACGGCTACTGTCCGACGAACCGCTTCACAGGAGGAGACCGGGAGCACAAGGCCGAACTGAAGCTGATCGCGGCGGCGCTGAACTACAATGGCAAGATCTACGGCTACCGGTGGGATATAGAACAGCTCGGCTGGGGAACCACCTTCGTGGACGTGCACTTCAAGCCAGCCTTCATGTCCAGCATCGAGAAGTTCGAGGACATCAAGGAGAGCGCAACGAACCCATCGCCGGCAGATCACAAGTCCGCCCACCTGAACCCGAATGCCCCCAGCGTCGCCGTGAACCTGGACGATGTCATGGTCTATGCGCTCAGGACCGGCACGCCGACCTTCTTCAGCGCCAAGGAGTTGTAGCGCTTAATGGGACCAAGCAGCAAGATTCTCTGTTTGGTGAACAATTCAAATTAGCACCACACAAGTCTCTCCCATTCTGCTCGGGGACGCTGTAACCGCAGGCCGCGGCCTTATCCTGGCGGTCGCCGCAAAGCCCACGCGGCCATAGCGTGCGCTTCGCGTTGGCGTGGGGCAAGCTTGACCGCCGTAACCCGCGTGCGCACCCGCTGCGCTAAGATACCGCCCGTACCTTCGCAAAACCCCCTGCATGCCAAGTCTGTTCCAACCTCTACTGACCGCAGCCGCCAGAGTCCGGGAGGCGCTGCTCGCGCAGGACTGCCTCCTGTGCCAGGCCGCGAGCGGCGCGGAATTGCTATGCGAGGCGTGCGCGCGCGAACTTCCGGCTAGCGCGTCGGCCTGCCCGCGCTGTGCGGTCCCCGGCAGCAGCAGTGCCGAATGCGGCGCCTGCCTCGCCGACCCGCCGCATTACGATGCCAGCCGCGCGGCGTTCGTCTACGCCTACCCCGTTGACGCGCTGGTGCAGGCACTCAAGTACGGCGGACAACTGCCGCTGGCCGGGTTTTTCGCGCACGAATTGCTTCGGCGCACCGAGCACGCAGGCGGCGTGGATCTGATCATGCCTTTGCCGCTGCATCCACGGCGCCTGGCCGAGCGTGGCTTCAATCAGGCGGCCGAAATCGCCAGGGTGTTGTCGCGCCTCTGTGAGGTCAGCATGAATACGCAACTCGCGCGGCGCGTGCGCAACACGGCGCCGCAGACGGCGCTGCCCTGGCGCGAGCGCGCGACCAACATGCGCGGCGCCTTCGCCTGCGACCCCGGCGTCGCTGGCTTGCGCATTGCCGTGGTGGACGACGTCATGACCACCGGGGCGACGCTCGACGAATTTGCGCGCACGCTGAAGAAAAGCGGCGCCGCCCGGGTCGAGAACTGGGTGGTCGCACGGACGGCGCGCGGTGTTTGACATCGTGCTCTACCAGCCGGAGATTCCGCCCAATACCGGCAATATCATCCGTCTTGCGGCAAACACCGGCGCCCGCTTGCACCTCGTCGAGCCGCTGGGTTTTCGCCTCGATGACCGCGAATTGAAACGTGCCGGCCTCGATTATCATGAGTACGCCAGCCTGATCGTGCACAAGGATTGGTCTGCCTGCTGCGAATGCTTGAAGGAAAAGCGCGTGTTCGCGTTCTCCACCCGAGCGCAGCGCCTATACACCGAGCCCGAATACCGCGAAGGCGACGTGCTCCTGTTCGGTCCGGAGACCCGCGGACTACCCGCGGAAATACTCGAAAGCGTGGCGGCGGAGCAGCGGTTGCGCCTACCGCTGCGCCCGGACAACCGCAGCCTCAATCTCTCCAACGCGGTGGCGGTGGCAGTGTACGAAGCCTGGCGCCAGCAGGGATTTGCTGGCGGAATCTAACCTTCGCCTTTGGGATCCCGCGCCAGCAACAGCTCCACCGCCTCGCGCGGCGAGACTCCGCCGAACAAGACGGCACATACCGATCGAGTGATCGGCATGTCCACGTCGGACTCCCGGGCACGCTTCTCGACTGCTGCCGCGGTATGCACGCCCTCGGCCACATGCCCCAGCTCGCGCAGGATGTCCTCGAGTTTCTTGCCCTGCGCCAGGCCGAGACCGACGCGCCGGTTGCGCGACAGTTCGCCGGTGCAGGTCAGGATCAGGTCGCCGGCACCGGTGAGTCCCGTGAAGGTCTCCGGACGGCCGCCGAGCCTCACGCCCAGGCGCGTGATTTCGGCCAGCCCGCGCGTGATCAGGGCCGCGCGCGCGTTCGCGCCCAAGCCCAGGCCGTCGGCGATGCCGGTGGCGATGGCCATGACGTTCTTTACTGCGCCGCCGATCTCCACGCCGATTACATCGCTGCTGAAGTACACGCGCAGACGCGAACCGTGCAGAGCGCGCGCCGTGGCCTGGCTGAACGCGACATCGGCCGAGGCAAGCGTGAGCGCTGTCGGCAGTCCACGCGCGACTTCGAGCGCGAAGCTGGGACCGGAGAGCACGCCATAGGGACTGCCGGGCGCGAGCACGCGCGCGGCGATTTGATGCGGCAGCTCGGCGCTTTGCGGATCAAACCCTTTGCACAGCCAGACCGCCGGTTTCTGCAGGGGCGCGATCCGACCCAGCATTTCATTCAGCGCCGCCGTCGGCGTCGCCACCAAGACCAGATCGGCGGCCGAAACGGCGGCTTCGAAATCAGCCTCGATGGCGAGCCGCGGCGGCAGGGCGATCTCGGGCAGATAGCGCTCGTTGCGGCGTGCGGCGGCTATGTCCGCGCATTCCTCGGGCCGTCCCCACAGCGACACCTCGTGTCTGGCGCTGAGGCTGGCGGCGATGGCCGTGCCCCAAGCACCGGCGCCAAGTACGGTAATCCTCATTGCTTAGCGCTGGACCTGTCCGGCAAGCCGCTACAGCCCCCAGACCTGGTTCGCGCGCACGAACCCGGTCTGGCCGTCGCGGTGACGCACCTTGACCCAAGGGCCTACGCCCAGCTCGACGATTTCCAGCGCGACGCCTTGCTGCGCCTGAAACACAAGCGGCGCATCGTCTTCGGGCTTCTCGCGCACGTCCGCCAGGGCCGCAGTAACCAGCACCGTGCGCGTGTTGGACAAGTCTTTCTTCTCCACCCAGGCGAGATCGCCGGCGACGTCGCGCACCTTGGTCCAGTTGTCGACCTGGACGATGACCTCCACGGGGTATAGCCTGCTCGCGACGAACAGCGCGTTCGCCTTGACCGACGGCGCATCGTACATCGGCACCGCGGCCTCGCCGATAGAGCGGAATTCCGCCGCCATGACCGCCGGCGCGGCAACGAGCAGAAACAGAAAAAAGAGGCGGCGCATCCGGATTAGTGTGCGATCTCGATCTTCGATCCGGCCTGCTCTTTCGCCTCCTGCATCCTTTGCAGGTAGATCGCCTCGAAATTCACCGGCGCCAGATACACCGGCGGAAAACCGGCGCGGCCTATGATGTCCGAGACCGACTCACGCACGTATGGAAAGAGAATGTTCGGACAGGCGGTCGCGAGCAAGGGCTCCATATCGGATTCCGGCACATTGCGAATCTGAAAAATGCCGGCCTGCGCCGCCTCCACCAGGAACATCGTCTTGTCGCCCGCTTTGGCCGTCACCGTAACCGTCAGTACCACCTGGTACAGCCCCTCGCCTATGGCCGCGGCCTCGTTGTGCAGCTGCACATCGACCTGCGGCTGCTCGCCGGACAGGAATACCTCAGGCGCGTGCGGGATTTCCAGCGACAGATCCTTGACGTAAATCTTCTCAATGCCGAATGTCGGTTGCTGCTGCGGTTCGTTCATTTTGATTCCAGTGATTGAAGGGGGGTCCGGCGTCGTCAGGCCTCGCCGCGCAGCAACGGGTCAAGCTTGCCGGCATGATCCAGCGCTGCGAGGTCGTCGTAGCCGCCGACGTGAAGCTCGCCGATGTAGATTTGCGGCACGGTGCGCCGCCCGGTCTTTTCCATCATCTCGGCGCGCTGTGCAGGGTCGAGGTCAATGCGGATCCTTTCTATTTCGGCCACGCCCTTCGATTTGAGCAGCATCTCGGCGCGCTGGCAGAATGGGCATACTGCAGTGCTGTACATGCGGACTTTGGCCATGAGAACCTTTTGAATATGAGGGGATAACTCCACCCATGCTCGCTTAAATTCGCCCGTTGCAGAAGCTATCGTGCAGCGGGGGCTGAATACACCTATTTCTGCACCGGCAGACCGGCCTGCTGCCAGGCCGCGAATCCGCCACTGAGGCAGACCACGTTGGAAAACCCGCGCTTTTTCAGCGTTGCGACGGCTGAGCTCGAACGATTGTCGGTGGCACAATACACGATTACCGGCTTGTCCTTGAACTTCTCGATATCGCCGACCCGCGCCTCGAGTTGCGACAGGGGCAAGCCACGCGCATTGAGGATGTGCGCCTGCGCATATTCGGCCTGCTCGCGCACATCCAGCACCAGCGCATCCTGGCGGTTGATCATCTGCGTCGCCTCCAGCGTATTGACCGACGGCCCGCCGGCGCCGCGCCGCAGCAGGGGCCAAACCAGCATCGCGCCGCTCACAATCGCGACCGCGACAAGGAAGATATTGTCCATTACGAATTTCACAGCTGCTCCTAATAAATCACCACAAGTTTAGGGGGGATCCGGACGAAATCGGAAAAGTCCCCCCGTCTTCCTCAGCCCCCCTTGCTTGCCTAATTCAGGCACCGTTTCGAGAATCCCGAAACGGCCGTCAAGACTTTGACCGGAAAGGCGCCAGGGAATTCGCCTGCCACATTGAGCGACGCCGATGTGTCCGCGGCACGCTCCATGGATTCCTGTTTTATTGGGCAAATCGAAAATATCTCGCGCCGAGACGGCCCGTTCTCGGTTTCTGATACCGGAATATTATAAAATATTCGCAGGCTTACCGTACGGTAAAAAGGATCCTTATGAAAAAGATCATTCTGCTCAGGCATGGAGAGTCCGTCTGGAACAAGGAAAACCGGTTCACAGGATGGACCGACGTCGGTCTGACCGACAAAGGCGTGGAAGAGGCGGGGAACGCGGGTGAGCTGATGCGCGAGGCTGGTTTTGTGTTCGACGTCGCGCATACTTCGGTGCTCAAGCGCGCGATCAAGACCCTTTGGCTGGCGCTGGAACGCATGGACCTGATGTGGATACCGGTGCTGCACTCCTGGCGTCTGAACGAGCGCCATTACGGCGCGCTGCAGGGCCTGAACAAGGCCGAAACTGCGGCCAAATTCGGCGACGAGCAGGTGCTTACCTGGCGCCGCAGCTACGATATCCCGCCACCGGCGCTCGCCCAAGGCGACGAGCGCTACCCCGGCAACGACCCGCGCTACCGCGGGCTCACCCCCACGCAGGTGCCATTGACCGAGTGCCTCAAGGACACGGTTGCACGCGTCCTGCCCTACTGGAACCAAGCCATCGCCCCTGACATACGCTCGGGCAAGCGCGTTCTCATCGCCGCGCACGGGAATTCCATCCGCGCGCTGGTGAAGTACCTGGACAAGATAAGCGACCAGGACATAGTCGGCCTGAATATCCCCACCGGGGTGCCGCTGGTATACGAACTGGACGACGCTCTCAAACCCATCCGCCACTACTATCTGGGCGATGCAACTGAAGTCGAAAAGGCAATGCAGGCGGTCGCGAACCAGGGCAAGGCAAAGACTTGAATCTGGCGCAGGGCGCGCACCCCACGGGCAGGGATGGCTTCAGCTTCCCGCGCGCCCTCGGCGCCCTCTGCTGCGAGGCAATTATTCTCACGTTCGCGCTGGCCGGCGCGCATCCGGCGAAGGCCGCCGACAAGGCAGAGCTGGACGCACTGCGCGGGCGTATCGAAACGCTGAAGGCAAATCTGAGCGGCGCCGAGGAAGATCGATCGGAGGCGAGCGACGCGCTGCGCGCATCGGAGCGCGGGGTATCGGAGGCCAATCGCATGCTGCGCAATATCGGCCAACAGCAGCGGGCGGCGCGCGCCGACCTCGCCCGCGTGACCGAGCAATCACGCAAGCTGGAATCCGCCATCGCCTCGCAACAGCGCGAACTTGGGCAGCTGTTGGCCATGCGCTACGCTTCGGGTCAGCAGGGTTACCTGAGGCTGTTGCTGTCCGGCCGCGAACCGAATCAGGCTGCGCGCGAGCTGTACTACTATGGCTACATCTCGCGTGCCCAGGCCGATTTCATCGGTGCACTACGGACCAACCTCGCCGCACTGGCACAACTCGCGAACGAAGCTCGCGGCAAGAGCGCCGAGCTGGCCGAACTGGAAGCCCAACAACGCGCGGGGCGCAAGGAACTGCTTGCGCAGAAGACGGAGCGGCGGCGCGTACTGGCCGAACTTGCAACGCAGATCCGCTCGCAGCGGCGCGAGATTAAATCCCTGCAGCGCGACGAAGCGCGCCTGTCGCGCCTGGTCGAGGAGTTGGGAAAAGTCGTTTCCCCGGGTGCACCCGGGCGGCGCAACGATAAATTGCCCGAAGCTGGCCAGGATGGGGCAGCGTTCGCCTCGCTCAAAGGCAAGCTCAGGCTGCCTACCCGAGGGGAACTAATCAACCGCTTCGGCAGTCCACGTAGTGGCAGCGGGCTGAGTTGGAAGGGATTATTCATCCGCGGCGACAGCGGGCAGGAAGTGCGCGCGGTCGCCGCCGGCCGGGTGGTATTTGCCGAGTGGATGCGCGGCTTCGGCAATCTGATGATCATCGACCACGGCCAAAGCTACCTCACCATTTACGGCAACAACGAGGCGCTGCTCAAGCAAGTGGGCGATACAGTCGCGTCCGGCGACGCAGTAGCGACGGTCGGCAACAGCGGCGGCAACCCGGATTCGGGTTTATACTTCGAAATCCGATATCAGGGCAAACCGTTCGATCCGTTGCGCTGGGTGTCTTTGAAGTAGAAGGGTGGTGTCTTTCATGAAAAGCAAGTTACAGAAAGCGGGTCTGCTTCTGCTGGGAGCTCTGGCCGGAGTAATGCTGTCGCTCAATTTCTCTGCCGTCGCCGATAAGGAAGGGGCGCGCGCGCCACTGCCGGTGGAAGAGTTGCGTTCGTTCGCCGAGGTGTTCGGCGCGATCAAGAGCAATTACGTAGAACCGGTCGAGGACAAGAAACTCATCGCCGGTGCCATCAACGGCATGCTTGCCGACCTGGATCCGCACTCCGCCTACCTCGACCGTGACGCCTTCCGCGAACTGCAGGTGGGTACACAAGGTGAATTCGGCGGCCTCGGTATCGAAGTCGGCATGGAGGACGGATTCGTCAAGGTGGTTTCCCCGATCGAGGACACGCCGGCCTACCGCGCCGGCATCAAGTCGGGCGACCTGATCATCAGGCTGGACGAAACGCCGGTGAAAGGCATGAGCCTGAACGACGCAGTCAAGCGTATGCGCGGCAAACCCAAGACCTCGATCAAGCTCACGGTGCTGCGCAAAGGCGAAACCAAGCCGCTGGAAATCACGCTGGTGCGCGACGTGATCAAGGTGCAAAGCGTCAAGTCCAAGATGATCGAGCCAGGCTACGGCTACCTGCGCGTGGTGCAGTTCCAGGAGCGGTCGGGCGAAAACCTGGTGCGACACCTGAACACGCTGTACAAGGACGGCCAGCTCAAAGGCCTGGTGCTGGATCTGCGCAATGACCCGGGCGGATTGCTCAATGGGGCTGTCGGCATCTCCGCCGCGTTCCTGCCACCCAAGTCCATCGTAGTCACGACCGATGGCCGCACCGAGGACGCCAAGCGCAAGTACCTCGCCAGCACCGAAGACTATCTGCGCGGCGGCAGCGATGATTACCTGAAGAATCTGCCGGCGGCGGTAAAGACCGTGCCCATGGTGGTGCTGGTCAACGGCGGCTCGGCCTCCGCCTCCGAGATCGTCGCGGGCGCGCTGCAGGACCACAAGCGCGCCTTGATCATGGGCACCCAGACTTTCGGCAAAGGCTCGGTACAGACCATCATGCCGCTGGGCAACAACACCGCGATCAAACTGACCACCGCGCGCTACTACACGCCCAGCGGCCGTTCGATCCAAGCCAAGGGCATCACGCCGGATATCGTTGTCGACGAACCCGGCATCGACGCGCATGCGTTCCTGCGCGAAGCCGACCTCAACAAACACCTGACCAACGACAAGGACACGGCGGCGACGTCGGCCAAGCCGGCAACACAGCCCAGCGACAAGCCCAAAACCGAGACCGAGACCGACGAGGCTCCGGCCAAGCCCATAGAGTTCGGCTCGGACAAGGACTTTCAGTTGACGCAGGCCGTCAACATGCTGAAGGGCCTGCAGATCATGCAGAGAAACTAGCGTCTAGCGTGAGCGGTGCGAGGACACCCCCGCGGTTCACGCTTGGCACTGTGCATTTCCCGCCCTCATGAACGACGATCAGTTGCTGCGCTACAGCAGACATATTCTGTTGCCGGAGATCGGGATTGAAGGCCAGGAAAAGCTGCTCGGCGCGCGTGCCCTGGTCATAGGCGCGGGCGGCTTGGGCTCTCCCGCCGCCATGTATCTCGCCTCGGGCGGCGTCGGCCACATTACGCTCGCCGACGGCGATTCAGTCGATCTCACCAATCTGCAGCGCCAGATCCTGCACACGACCGCGGCCGTGGGCCGGGCAAAAGCCTATTCGGGCAAGGACACCCTGGCGCAACTGAACCCGGAGATCGACGTCGCCGCGATCCCGGAACGTCTGGAGGGCGAAGCTCTGGCGCGGCTGATCGCGAGCGTCGACGTCGTGCTCGACTGCTGCGACAATTTTGCCACCCGCCATGCGGTCAACCGCGCCTGCGTCGAACATCGCAAGCCGCTGGTGTCCGGAGCCGCGGTGCGTTTTGACGGGCAGGTAAGCGTATTCGATCTGCGCCAGCCCGATGTCCCCTGCTACAACTGCCTGTTCCCGGAAGACACCGAGGCCGAGGAAACGCGCTGCGCCGTGATGGGTGTGTTTGCACCGCTTACCGGCATCATCGGCACGGTGCAGGCGGCCGAAGCGTTGAAGCTGCTATGTGGCGCGGGAGAAACGCTCAATGGCCGCCTACTGCTGCTAGATAGCCTCAGGATGGAGTGGCGCTCGGTCAGGCTATCCAAGGATCCTGCGTGCAAGGTCTGCGCTGCCTCAATCTAGCAGCATCGGCCCCCGCTTGCGGTGCAGTTACGGGTTCGCGTAAGAGAACTACCGAAAGCTATTCCTGTTTTTCCATTCAAAACCGTGTTTTCCGCGCGGACACGCTTCACCTCCGCGTGGAAAACATGGTTGGCGCGCGCAGCGCGCAATGACTTATCCTCTAACTTGGCCCACGCAGCGACATACATCGAACTGCGGTGACAGGGCTTGCGCGGACGGCGTCCCGTCCGCGCGGATCGCCGATTGCGCGCGGATGAAAAGCACATCCGCGCGCAATCGGCGATCTTGGATATAACCCTTTGCTGTATCAGCTGCCACCCCTAGCCGAGCAGCATCGGGCCTTGCTGTTGCCACAACTCGGTCGGCAGGCGCTTGAAGCCGCTCTTGGCATATTGATGCCAGCGTCCGATGATGTAGGCGAGCATCAGGTTGGCCTGGGCGGCGGTATCGGCGTTACTGTCGATTTCCCCCTGCGTCTGCGCCAGCCGCAGCGATTGCTTCAGCGTCGCCTCCAGCCGGTCGTGCAGCTGGTTGATGCGCGCCTGCAGGCGCGCATCCTCGTTCACCAGCGCGTCGCCGATCAGAACACGCGTCATGCCGGGATTTTTTTCCGCAAACGACAGCAGCATGGCGGCTGTGGCATGGGTCTGCTTCAGCCCGCTCTCCTGCTCCGCGCTGATTTTGTTGATCAGGCCGAACACCGTCTCCTCGATGAAGCCGATCAGGCCTTCGTACATCTGCGCCTTGCTTGCGAAGTGGCGGTAGAGGGCGGCTTCAGACACATCGAGCCGGGCGGCGAGCGCGGCGGTGGTGATTTTCTCGCTCTTCGGCGCTTGCAGCATCTCGGCCAGCACCTGCAGGATCTGGTTCTTGCGTTCGCCGGAGCGGGTCGCCATGATCACCTCATTGGTTATGCCGATGTGCGCAGATTCTAGCCCATGCGGTTGGTGAGTGCTAACCTTTTTATGATCTCAGCTGTCCCAGCAGGCGCGGTAAACCGAGCACCGAGGCGGTCTTGACGTCAACGTAGGCGGGCGAGTGGGGCTCGCGCGTGACCCACACCGTCTTCATGCCCAGGCGCTTGGCCGGCCGCAGGTTCTGCCGGCTGTCCTCCACCATGACACAGCGCGAGGCAATCAAGCGGTGCGCGCGCAGCACGCTGTGAAAAGCAGCCAGCGAGGGCTTGGGCTGGTAGCCGGTGGACTCGATGCAGTGCAGGGCATCAAAGTGGCTCTCTACGCCCATCATCTGCAGCACCGCTCTGGCGTACAGTTGCGGCGCGTTCGACAGGACCAGTTTCCGTCCAGGTAGTCGCCGCAACATGGCGGCAAGCCCGCGTTCGTACACCACCATATTGGATAGATCCGGAAAGGCATGCGTCTCGCGCAGAAAATGCGCCGGATCGGTACCGTGATGGCGCATCATGCCGAGCAAGGTCGCACCGTAACTGCGCCAGTATTGCGCACGCAGTTCGCCGGCATCCTCTTCGGTCAAGCGCAGATGCTGCTGCAGATAGGCAGTCATGCTGCGATTGATATGCGGGAAGATATGCGGCGATGCGTTGTGCAGGGTGTTGTCGAGATCGAAAATCCAGGTAAGCCTTGTTGGCATAGTCACCCATCCATCCTAGAATCGCCGCATGCAGCTGACACCAAACTTCTCACTCGAGCAACTAACCTATTCCGAAACCGCCGAGCGCGAGCACATCGACAACTCCCCCGCCCAAAATATCCTCGACAACTTGCGGCTGCTGGCCGAAGGCCTGGAACAGGTGCGGGCCCTCACCGGCTTCCCGCTGGAAATCTCCAGCGGCTACCGCTGCCACGCGCTCAACCGGCTAATCGGCGGCGCAGCGGCGTCGCAGCACACTCAGGGACTGGCCGCCGATTTCACCTGCTCCGAATTCGGGTCGCCCGCGGATATTATCAAAGCCATCCGCGACTCCCGCATCGAATTCGACCAATGCATCCTCGAGTACGCGAAATGGGTGCACGTCTCCTTCAGCAAGACGCCGCGCGGCAGGGTGCTGAGCATTTACGATGCGAAGGACGGTTATCTCGACGGTTTGCGCGATGTGGGCGGCAATGAAATCGTCTGAAAGGCTAAAAACCTAGAAGCAGATCCCTCGGCGCTGCGCGCCTCGGGATGACCCTGCCGGGCTTATGCCCGGCAGGGTCACTTGCCGCGTATCAGCGTGCCTACGCCCTGGTCGGTAAGGATTTCCAAAAGCAGTGCATGTTCGACGCGGCCGTCGATGATATGTACGCTTTTCACCCCGCTCCTGGCCGCGTCCAGCGCCGAACTGATCTTGGGCAGCATGCCACCGGAGAGCGTGCCGTCGGCGAACAAGGCATCGACATCCTTTGCCGTCAGGCCGGTGATGAGCTTGCCGTCCTTGTCCAGCACGCCCGGGGTATTGGTGAGCAGCACCAGTTTCTCCGCCTTCAGGATTTCGGCGAGCTTGCCCGCGACCAGGTCGGCGTTGATGTTGAAGGATTCGCCGTTGGCCCCCACGCCGATCGGGGCCACTACCGGGATGAAGCCGCCGGGTTCCAGCACGGAAATCAACTGCGGATCGATTGATTCGATCTCCCCCACCTGGCCGATGTCGAGCATTTGCGTCGGTTTGTCCTTGTCGGGCAACATCAGCTTTCTCGCGCGGATGAACGCGCCGTCCTGGCCGGTCAGGCCCACCGCCTTGCCGCCGGCCTGATTGATCAGGGTGACGATGTCCTTGTTGACCGCTCCGCCGAGCACCATCTCGACCACGTCCATGGTTTCGGCGTCTGTGACGCGCATGCCCTGCACGAACTCACCCGTCTTGCCGATGCGCTTCAACAGCGCCTCAATCTGCGGGCCGCCGCCGTGCACCACCACCGGATGCATACCCACCAGCTTCAGCAGCACTACGTCGTGGGCGAAGCTTTTCTGCAGGGCGGGATCGGTCATGGCATTGCCGCCATACTTAACAACGATGGTTTTGCCGTGAAAGCGCTTGATATAGGGTAGCGCTTCGGCCAGGGTCTGGGCCTTGAGTGCGGGTAGGGCGGGCTTGGACATGGCGCTAACCACCATTAAAGGAATGCCGCATTTTACCGCCCCCTCGACGAAAAAAGGCGGCCCGGGGCCGCCTTTTCCCGAGTTGGATTGTCTACTAGTGTTTGGCGCCGGCGCCGAGTTCGCGTACCTGTGCCTGTATCTCTATGGTCTTGAAGGTCTTGTCCTTGGCCTCGAAGCGCAGCTTGATCGGCACGGCCTCGCCTTTTTTCAGCGGCTGTTTCAGATCCATCAGCATGACGTGGTAGCCGCCCGGCTTGAGCTCGACCGCCTTGCCTGCGGGCAGATCCAGCCTGGAGATCGGACGCATTTGCATGACGTCGTTCTCCATTTTCATCTCGTGAATTTGCACCGAGCCCGCGACCGGGCTCTCCACCGAAACCAGGGTGGACGACTCGCTGGCGGTGAGCTGCATGAAGGCGCCGGTCGCCTTCTGCCCACGCACGGTGCCGCGCACCCAGGGTTCCCTGATGGTCACTTCCTGCGCGTGGACCACGCTGGTCGCAAAACCGCCGCCCAACGCCAGGCCGATGGAACCGAACAGCACGGCTCGTGTGGAATGTTTCATGTTTCTCTCCATGAGTAGTTACAGCACGTACCGCGCCAGGTCTTCGGATTGCGCCAACTCCTTCAGGCGCATATCGACGTAGGCGGCGTCTATGGTGATTACCTCGGCATCGCGTTTGCCCGCATCAAAAGAAATTTCCTCCAGCAGCTTTTCCATCACGGTATACAGCCGCCGCGCGCCGATGTTCTCGGTTTTCTCATTGACGGCGTACGCGATCTCCGCCAGGCGTTTGACGCCATCCGGCGAAAACTGCAGCGTCACGCCCTCGGTTTCGAGCAGCGCCTGATACTGGCGCGTGAGGCAGGCATCGGTCTGGGTAAGGATGTTCTCGAAATCGGCGGCCGTCAGCGAATCCAGCTCCACCCGTATCGGCAGCCGTCCCTGCAGCTCCGGAATGAGATCCGAAGGCTTGGCCATGTGGAAAGAACCGCTGGCGATGAACAGGATATGGTCGGTCTTGACCATGCCGTACTTGGTCGTGACCGTGGTGCCCTCGACCAGGGGCAGCAGGTCGCGCTGCACCCCCTGGCGCGACACATCGGCGCCGGCCATCTCGGAGCGGCTGGCGATCTTGTCGATCTCGTCGAGAAAAACGATGCCGTTCTGTTCGACGTTCGCCAGCGCTACGGTCTTGAGCTCTTCGTCGTTTATCATCCGCGCCGCCTCTTCCTCGGCGGTCAGCTTCAACGCCTCGCGGATCTTCAGCTTGCGCATCTTCTTGCGGCTGCCCGACATATTCTGGAACATGCCCTGGATCTGCGAGGTCAATTCTTCCATTCCAGGCGGCGCGAAGATTTCCATTTGCGCCGCAGCGGCGGCCACTTCAATTTCGATTTCTTTCTCGTCGAGCTCGCCCTCGCGCAGCTTCTTCCTGAATTTCTGCCGCGTCGCCGAAGTTTCAGTGCTGTCGGAGACCGCCGCCGCGGCGCCGTCCTGGCGTTCGGGCGCGCCGCGCGCCGGCGGCAGCAGCACATCGAGGATGCGCTCCTCGGCCGCATCCTCGGCTCGGGCCTTCACCTTGCGCATGGCCTGCTCGCGCGTCTGCTTGATGCTGATCTCGACCAGGTCGCGGACAATCGTATCGACGTCGCGCCCGACGTACCCGACTTCGGTGAATTTGGTCGCTTCAATCTTAATGAACGGCGCGTCGGCGAGTTTCGCCAGGCGCCGCGAAATCTCTGTCTTGCCCACGCCGGTCGGCCCGATCATGAGTATGTTCTTCGGCGTGATTTCGTGACGCAGGGGCTCGTCCACCTGCTGCCGGCGCCAGCGGTTTCTGAGCGCGACCGCGACCGCGCGCTTGGCGCGGTCCTGCCCGATGATGTGCTTGTCCAGTTCATGGACGATTTCCTGCGGGGTCATTTGCGACATGGCTTGTTGCCGAAAAGGGTTGGACAACGCCAACCCTGATTCAGTTTCCTCACTCTAGGGTTTCGATTACTTGCTGCTGATTGGTATAGATGCAGATGTCGGCAGCGATGCCCAGCGATTTGGCGACGATTTCCTTGGGCCCAAGCGTGGTGTTCTCCAACAGCGCCCGCGCCGCCGATTGCGCGTAGGGGCCGCCCGAGCCTATGGCGAGCAGACCCAGCTCCGGTTCGAGCACATCGCCCATGCCGGTGATAATGAGCGAGGTCTCGCGGTCCGCCACGGCCAGCATCGCTTCCAGGCGCCGCAAAATGCGGTCGGTGCGCCAGTCCTTGGCCAGTTCCACCGCCGAGCGCAGCAGATTCCCCTGGTGCTTCTCCAGCTTGGCTTCAAAGCGCTCGAACAAGGTGAACGCATCGGCGGTGCCGCCTGCGAATCCGGCCAGGATACGGTCGTGGTACAGGCGCCGCACTTTGCGCGCGCCGGATTTGATCACGATATTGCCCAAGGTAACCTGGCCATCCCCACCGAGCGCGACGCTATTGCCGCGCCGCGCGGACAGGATGGTGGTGCCACGGAATTGTTCCATTTTGGGGTCCGCTACGGTCAATTTCTCCACATTGGGGCGGTTTCGCCGGAATCAACCCGATTATTGGTCGATTTCCGCGGCGACACCCCGGAGCCGCGTCAAGTCCGAGGCCGGCAAAACCCGCCTCCCGCCTCGTCTGAACCTTCAGCGCCCCTAAGGACCCGTCCAGAAAACGGATTAACTGCCTGTTAGCCGACCAGGCACTGCTTCAGGCCCTGGATGAATAGATCCTCGGGCAGGTTCCTGCCGATGAACACCATGACGCTGCCGCGCTTCTCCTGCGGCCCCCAGGGCTTGCCCATATCCCCGCCCATGAGCATGTGCACACCCTGGAACACGACCCGGTTGTCGTTCTCTGCCAGCCAGAGGACGCCCTTGTAGCGCAGCAGGTCGGGGCCGTAGACCTGGATCATGCCGGAGAGGAACTCCTCCAGCTTCGCTCCGTCGAAAGGCTGGTCCGCGCGGAACACGAAGGAATACACCTCGTCGTCGTGCTCGTGTTCCTCCTCTTCCAGGAAGCCGGGCTCGATCTCCAGAATCGCATTCAGGTTGAAACCGCGAATGTCGAGTATGTCCGCCAGCGGCGTTTCGCCGAAATGCACCGGCTTGATCGGCGCGCGCGGATTGATCTTGACCAGGCGCGCCCTCAGCCGCTCCTGCTCCCCCGCGTCGATGAGGTCGGTCTTCGACAGCAAAATGCGGTCGGCGAAGCCCACCTGCTCCTGCGCCTCGCGGAAGTCGTCCAGCTGCCTGTCCGCGTGCTTCGCATCCACCAGGGTGACGATGGAATCGAGCAGATAGTAGTTGCCGATGTCCTCGTCCATGAAGAACGTCTGCGCCACCGGGCCGGGGTCGGCCATGCCCGTGGTCTCGATGATGATGCGCTCGAAATCGAGTTGCTTTGCCTCGCGTTTCGCCTGCAGCTCGCCCAAAATGCGCACCAGGTCGCCGCGCACGGTGCAGCAGATGCAGCCGTTGTTCATCTCTATGATCTGCTCGCCCACGTCCTGCACCAGCAGCTCGTTATCGATGCCGGCCTCGCCGAATTCGTTCTCGATGACGGCGATGCGGCTGCCGTGCTGCTCCTTGAGGATGCGGTTCAGCAGCGTCGTCTTGCCGCTGCCCAAAAAACCGGTGAGTATGGTTACCGGCACCATTTCCTGTGGTTTCATTTCCGACCTTAGTTGAACGGATAGCGCAATCCGGGCCGCCGATTATCGCCCAGCCGCCCGGCGCCTGGCTACGATCGCCTATTTTTTCTTTGCCCGCGGATGCGCCGCGTCGTAGGCCTTGGCGAGGTACTGGAAGTCCAGATGGGTGTACACCTGGGTCGTCGAAATGCTCGAATGCCCCAGCATCTCCTGCACCGCGCGCAGATCGCCCGAGGATTGCAGCACGTGCGTGGCGAACGAATGGCGCAGCACATGCGGGTGCACATGCAACGGCAACCCGGCGCGCCGTGCCCACAGCGCCAGGCGCGCGCGCACCACGCCGGCGGCGATGCGCTCCCCGCGCGCGCCGACGAACAGCGCCGGCACTTCGACACGGGCAAGCAGCGGGCGCGCCTGCAGCCAGGCATCGATTGCCGCGCGCGCTTTTGCGCCCACCGGTACGCCGCGCGTCTTGCCGCCCTTGCCGGTCACTGTCAATTCGCTGTCGCGGCGAATCGCGTCGGCGTGCGCCAGATCGAGGCTGACCAGTTCCGCCAGGCGCAACCCGGAGGAGTACGCGAGCTCGAACATCGCCTTGTCCCGCAGTTCGGCCGGCGTTTCGGCCGGTGCGTCCAGCAGCTGGCCGGCCGCCTCGGGCGAAAGCGCCTTGGGCAGGCCGCGCGGCGCCTTGGGCGCGCGCAGTCCCAGGCAGGGGTTGGCGCTGTAGCCGCGGTGGCGCGCGAGCCAGCTGAACAGGCCGCGCCAGGCCGACAGCATATGCGCGATGGTGCGACCAGACAGGCCGCGCGCGTGCAGCTGCGCCACGCTGCGTCGGATATGCTGCGGCTGCATGCGTTCCAGCACCACGCCGGGATTGAGTTCGAACAGGGTTCCGATGTCCTTGAAATAATTGCGGCGCGTACCGGCAGCGAGGTGGCGCTGGTGCGACAAATGCTCGAGGTAGGCCGCCAGCAGCTCGTGGCGGGGATCGGAGCTCGCCCGATCCGCCGACATCGTTACCAGTGCCGCTCGAGCGCCGCGCTAAGGAGATCGCCCAGGCGCTGGAGGTAGAGCGTTCCCATCTCGGCGTAGAACCGCGTCGGATCTTCGCTCGCCAGCGCAAGCATGCCGCAGCACTGCCTGCCGGCATCGCGCAGCGGTATGCAGGCAAACGAGCGCAGCTGCGCCCCGGTATCGCCGAACCAGGACAGCACCTCCGGATTCGCGTCGGCGCCGCATAACGGATGCTCGAGACCGCCTGCGTACTGGCGCAGTTGCTCGCTCACCGGCGCGAATTCGGGTCCTGCCAGCCCGCCAGGATTGGCGTGCCAGATGCGCAGCGCCGTATGCGGAACGGCGAAGTCCTCGCGCAGGTTGTAATACAGCGCCTGCAGCATGGCTTGCGCATCGCCGGCAGGAAGCAGCGCGAGGCATAGGCGGTGCATTCTCTCGCCGATGGCGTCGTTCTCCTCCCCGAACTGGATCAGTTCCGCGAGTTTTCCCTCCAGCATCCTGCTCTTTTCGCGCAGGGTGAGGATCTGGCGCTCGGCGATGGGAATCGCGCGCCCGCCGTGCGGATGCGGAATGTAGATCTGCGCCAGCAATTCGGCATAATCCTCGAAAAATGCGGGATGGTCCTGCAGGTAGCGTACGACGTCTTCAGCTTTCATCGATTTCAATTTCCCCTTCGAATACGGTAACCGCAGGACCGGTCATCCATACCGGATTGTCCGCGCCTTCCCAGCGTATCGTCAAATCGCCGCCGCGCGTCGCCACGCGCACGCGCGCATCGAGCAGGCCGCGGCGTATGCCCACCACCACTGCCGCGCAGGCGCCCGTCCCGCAAGCCAGTGTCTCGCCCGCGCCGCGCTCGTACACCCGCAAGCGGATGCGGCCGCGATCCAACACCTGCATGTAACCCACGTTCACGCGCTGCGGAAAGCGCGCGTGGCGCTCGATCAGCGCGCCCTGCGTGGCCACCGGCGCGGCGTCAACGTCCGCCACCACCTGCACTGCATGCGGATTGCCCATGGACACGGCGCTGATTTCGATCGTTTCGCCCTCCACCTCCAGTGACTGCACCAAGGCGTCGCTGTGGGTGTCGAAGGGTATGCGTTTGGCCTCGAATACCGGCGCGCCCATGTTGACCGTGACTTCGCCGTCGGCCTCGAATCGCAGCGTGATGACGCCGGCAGCGGTCTCCACGCGGATTTCATTTTTCGCCGTGAGCCCGCGCTCGCGCACGAAGCGCACGAAGCAGCGGGCGCCATTGCCGCACTGCTCCACTTCCCCGCCGTCAGCATTGAAAATGCGGTAGCGGAAATCCGTACCGGCCGCGCGCGGCGGCTCCACCAGCAGGATTTGGTCGCAGCCCACGCCGAAATGCCGGTCGGCCAGGCGGCGCAACTGCGTCGGCGTGAGGGCGATGGTCCGGCTGACGCCGTCCAGCACGACAAAATCGTTGCCCGCCCCCTGCATCTTGGTGAATGCGAGCTTCACAGTTTCTTTTCCATGACGTAATCGTCCATGACATAGCCCGCGCCGATGTCGGCGACCACCTCCTCGATCACCTCGTAGCCATGCTTGCGGTAAGCGGCGATGGACTTGAGGTTATGCTTGTTGACGTTGAGCCTGACCGCGCCTGCGCCGCGCCTGCGCGCCTGATCCTCGATGTGCGCGAGCATACGCCCACCGTAGCCCAGGCGCTGAACATCCGGGTGCAGATAGAGCTTGTCGAGTTTCATCGCGTTGCCGTGCAACTCGTACTGCGCAAAGCCGAGCAGGCGGGCACCGACGAATGCCAGGTCCCACCAGGCGCTGCCGCTGTGCAGTTGCGCGCGGATGACCGCGGGCGTATAGCGCTGACCCAGCATGTAGTCGATCTGCTCCATGCTGATGATGCCCGGATAGTGGCTGCGCCAGATGACGCCGGCAAGCTCGATCACCGCGGCGATGTCGCCTTCGGCGAGCGGCACGATGCGCAATTCGTCGGTGTCAGTCAAGGCACAGGCTCGCGTAGTCGCGCATGATGCAGCGTCCCATGACCACGTTCATGCCCGCGGCGCGCGCGCGTTCGGCCGATTCCTCGTGCTCGGCGCCTTCCTGCATCCAGATATTCTTGATCCCCAGGCGCAGGCACTGATCCAGCACCTCCGGCACGTATTTGCCCGAGCGGAACACATTAGCGAGGTCGACGGGATCGGGCACCGAAGCCAGATCAGGGTAGGCCTTCTCGCCCAACCCCTCGCTGATACCCGGCCGCACCGGGATGATGCGAAAACCGAACTGCTGCATCCGGCGTGCGATAGTGTGGCTGGCGCGTCCTGGCTTGGGCGAGTAGCCCACCACCGCAATGGTCTTCACGCTTTTCAGCAGCGCGCAAATCTTATCTGGTTCGGGATTGGCGAATGGCATGAGTAATTTTAACCGGGAAGTCAGTGAACGGCTTGGGCATTGCCAGTCAAGATGCGCGCCCGATGTTGCGATAAAAGCAAACTCAGGCCGCCCTTGTTTTTATCATAACCGTGGTTTTGCTACGGATGTGCTTTTCATCCGTAGCAAAACCACGGTTGGCGCGCGCAGCGCGCAATTCCGCTTGTCGCATGTGACGGCGGTTGAGGCGGGGTAAATGACCTCGCTCAATACCAGGATGCCTCCCCCGGCGGGCGGGTCTTGAAGCGCTTGTGTACCCATAGATACTGCTCCGGCATCTGCCGCACCTGCTCCTCGATGAAGGCGTTCATGCGCCGCGTGTCGGCTTCGATGCTCGCGCCAGGATAGTCTTCCCACGCGGGAAGGAAGCGCACCACGTAGCCTTCGCCGCGGGGAAGCATGCGTGTAATGCACGGCAGCACGCGCGCGCCGGCGAGCCGTGCCAGGCGCGACACGCCGGTGATGGTGGCCGCCTCGTTGCCGAAAAAAGGCACAAAAATGGTATCGCGCTGACCGTAATCCATGTCCGGTAGATAGTAGAACGGCCGTCCCGCCTGCATCGCGCGCAGCGCCGGGCGCACGCCATGCTGGCGCGAAAGCAACGTCACCCGGCCGAAGCGCATGCGCCCGGCGTACAGCACCGCGTCGAATACCTCGTTCTTCTGCCTGGCGTAGATCGAGACGATATCGAACTCCTGCATCACGCGCGCCGCCCCCATGTCCAGGCCAACGAAATGCGGTGCGAGCAGGATCAGCGGTCCGCCGCGCACCGCTTCGAAATGCTCCATGCCCTCGATGCGCACTAGGCGCCGGATGCGCGCGGCCGATCCCCACCAGAGGATGGCGCGCTCGAGGAAAGTGCGGGCGAAGGCCTGGAAATGGCGTCGCGCAAGCGCGTGGCGCTCGCGCACTCCGAGCTCGGGCAGGCAGCGCGCCAGGTTGACGAGGCACACATTTCGGCGCTCGCGCCCTAGCGCATACAACAACAGGCCGAAGCCGTTGCCAATTGCAGCGAGCAGCCGCAGCGGCAGCAGCCGCAACAACCAGAGGAGCACCAGGGCCGCGCGCGTCAGCATGGCGGCGGTTTCATGCCTGGGCCTTGGCCCCGGCCGGCACTTTGTAGCGGTTGTATCCCCAACCATACTGCGCCGGACACAGTCGAATCATCCCCTCCAGCGCACGATTCAAGGTCCGTGACGGGGTTTCGCCTGCAAGCGGCGCGGGCATGGGCGCAAGATGCAGGTGAAAACCGCGTCCGCGGGGCAGGCGCTCGGCGTAGGCGAGGATGGTCTGCGCGCCCGCCGCCTCGGCCAGTCGCCCGGCCAGGGTCATGGTGTAGGCGGGACGGCCGAAAAACTCCGCCCACTCGCCCTCGCCCACGCCCGGCGCCTGGTCGGGCAGAATGCCGACCGCTTCGCCCCGCTTAAGTGCGCGCAACAACACACGCACTCCCCTCACATCGGCGCTGGCCAGGCGCAGATTGGGGCGGTCGCGCCCGGCCTGCATCAGTGCTTGCACGGCCTTTTTCTTCGGCGGCCGGTAAAGCGCGGTGAGCGGGGACGAGGCTGGTGCGCGATGCGCATAGTATTGCGCGGTAATTTCGAAGCAGCCCAGGTGCGGCGTGAGAAATATGACGCCGTGCCGGCGCGCCAGCGCGGCCTCGACCAGATGCCAGCCGCTGACCTGTACTATCCAGCCGGCGACGGTTTCATGCGGCCGCAACCAGATCGCCGGTAACTCCAGCAAGCCCTTGCCGGCCTCGGCAATCGCCCGGCGCAGCAGCGCGGGCTCGGCAAAACCGGCCGCGCGCAGATTGGTCGACAGACAACGACGATAGTGCGGCGAGGCCAGATACACAACCCATCCGCATAGCGCCCCCAAACGATGCAAAACGGACAGCGGCAGGACAGCGAGCAGACGTGCCAGAGTTAGAATCACACCGCGTCACTTTGGCGTTGCATCAAGATGTGTTACCCTTGCAGTCCTTTTTTTAGCCCACCAGAACCCAACAATGAATTCTTTCCTGTTCACCTCGGAGTCGGTCTCGGAAGGCCATCCGGACAAAGTTGCCGACCAGATTTCCGATGCAGTACTGGACGCCATTCTAACTCAGGACAAAACCTCCCGAGTCGCGGCCGAGACGCTGGTCAAGGACAATCTGGTGGTGCTCGCCGGCGAAATCACCACCGGCGCCCGCGTCAACTTCAACGACGTCGCGCGCAAGACCATCAAGCGCATCGGCTACGACGATCCGAAAATCGGCTTCGACACGCATACCTGCACCGTGATCGTGGCCTATGGCGAGCAATCCAAGGACATCGCCCAGGGAGTGGACCGGGGAGTGGATCTCGATCAGGGCGCAGGCGACCAGGGCCTGATGTTCGGCTATGCCTGCGACGAGACGCCGCAGCTGATGCCGGTGGCAATCAACCTGTCGCACCGCCTGGTCGAGCGCCAGGCCGAGTTGCGCCGCGACGGGCGCCTGCCCTGGCTGCGCCCGGACGCCAAATCGCAGGTCACCATACGCTACACCGACGGCAAGCCGGAGTTGATCGACACCGTGTTGCTGTCCACGCAGCATGCCCCCGGCTTGACGCACAAGCAGATCGAAGAGGCGGTGATCGAGCAGATCATCAAGCCGATACTGCCCAAGCATCTCGTCAAGGGCCAGATCAAGTACCTCGTCAACCCGACCGGCGCCTTTGAGATCGGCGGCCCCAAGGGCGACTGCGGCCTGACCGGGCGCAAGATCATCGTCGACACCTACGGCGGATCGGCGCCGCACGGCGGCGGCGCATTCTCCGGCAAGGATCCCTCCAAAGTGGACCGCTCTGCCGCCTACGCCGCGCGCTACGTCGCCAAGAACATCGTCGCCGCGGGCCTGGCGAGCAAATGCCAGATTCAGGTGTCCTACGCGATCGGCGTGGCCCGCCCCACCAGCGTCATGGTCACGACCTTCGGCACTGGCAAGATTTCCGACGAAAAGCTGTCCGAACTGGTGCAGAAACATTTCGACCTGCGCCCCAAGGGCATAGTGCAAATGCTCGACCTGCTGCGCCCGATCTACGAAAAGACTGCTGCCTACGGCCACTTCGGCCGCGACGAGCCGGAATTCACCTGGGAAGCGACGGACAAGGCGCCGGCCCTCGCGGCCGATGCTGGAATCAAGATGGTGGCCGTTCCCGCCTGAGGATTCGTTCGCCAATTTCTATACCAGCGGGCGGCTTCGGGCCGCCCGTTCTATTTGGCGCGTGGCCGTGGCACTGGCGCCGGGGGTGGTAAATGAGGTAAAATGCGCCTCCCTTGAGGAGCGTTGCGACGGGTTTCCCCACCCGCCAGGCTCGAGGTGTACACAACTGCAACGGCGCTCGCGAACCTTTAAATTGAACGAAAGGAGCGCGTGATGAGCGCCGTACCGAAAAGCAAAAGCTTCACCGACTGCAAAGTCGCCGACCTGTCGCTGGCCGACTGGGGCCGCAAGGAAATCCGCATCGCCGAGACCGAAATGCCGGGTCTGATGGCGATACGCGAGGAATACGCTGCGAAACAACCGCTTAAGGGCGCGCGCATCACCGGGTCGCTGCACATGACCATCCAGACCGCGGTGCTGATCGAAACCCTGCAGGCGCTGGGCGCGCAAGTGCGCTGGGCTTCGTGCAACATCTACTCCACCCAGGATCATGCCGCCGCGGCGATCGCCGCCGGCGGCACGCCGGTATTCGCCCACAAGGGCGAATCGCTGACGGAATACTGGGATTACACCCACCGCATATTCGAATGGCCCAACGGCGAGTTGTCGAACATGATCCTCGACGACGGCGGCGATGCCACCCTGCTCCTGCATCTGGGCGCGCGCGCCGAAAAAGATGCATCGGTCATTGCCAAGCCGACCAGCGAAGAAGAAACCTGCCTGTACGCGGCGATCAAGAAACAGCTCGCTGCCCAGCCCGGCTGGTACTCCAAGCGTCTCGCCGCGGTAAAGGGCGTGACCGAGGAAACCACCACCGGCGTGCACCGCCTGTATCAGATGCATAAGGAGGGCAAGCTCGCGTTCCCGGCGATCAACGTCAACGATTCGGTCACTAAATCGAAATTCGACAATCTGTACGGCTGCCGCGAATCGCTGGTAGACGGCATCAAGCGCGCCACGGATGTGATGATCGCCGGCAAAGTCGCTGTCGTGGCGGGCTATGGCGACGTGGGCAAGGGCTGCGCGCAGGCCTTGCGCGCGCTCTCGGCGCAGGTCTGGGTCACCGAGATCGATCCGATCAACGCGCTGCAGGCGGCAATGGAAGGCTATCGCGTGGTCACCATGGAATACGCCGCCGACAAGGCCGACATTTTCGTCACCGCCACCGGCAACTACCATGTGATCACCCACGATCACATGAAAAACATGAAAGATCAGTCCATCGTCTGCAACATCGGCCACTTCGACAACGAAATCGACGTCGCCTCGGTGGAAAAATACAAGTGGGAGGAAATCAAGCCGCAGGTGGACCACATCATTTTTCCGGACGGCAAGCGCATCATCATTCTGGCGAAAGGGCGGCTGGTGAACCTGGGCTGCGCCACCGGGCATCCCTCCTACGTCATGTCGTCGTCGTTTGCCAACCAGACCCTGGCGCAAATCGAGCTCTGGACCGAGGCACAGAAAGGTTCTAACAAGTATCCGATCGGCGTGTACGTGCTGCCCAAGATCCTGGACGAGAAAGTGGCGCGCTTGCAGTTTGGAAAGCTCAACGCCATGCTGTCCGAGCTTACCGACGCGCAGGCCGCCTACATAGGCGTGCCGAAGCAGGGGCCGTACAAGCCGGACTCGTACCGCTACTGAGCAAAGGCGCGGGCGCTTAAGGGGCGATGCGCCCCTTTGCGCCGGCCCGCTTCCCGATATGGAATCGCAGAAGAAATACCCCCCGACGTTCAGCTTCGAGTTCTTCCCGCCGAAAACGCCGGAGGGCATGGAGAAGCTGCGCGCCACCTGGCGCCAGCTGATACAGCTCAAACCCAGGTTCTTCTCAGTCACTTACGGCGCCGGCGGCTCCACGCGCGATCGCACGCTGGAGGCGGTGCTCGAAATTCAAAAGGACGGCGGCAATGCCGCGCCGCACTTGTCCTGCGTCGGCTCCTCCCGCGCCGACCTGGCCGCGACGCTGGAGTTGTATCGCTCGCATGGCCTGCGCCATGTCGTCGCGCTGCGCGGCGACCTGCCTTCGGGCGCGGCCGGCGCGGGCGAACTGCGCTACGCCAACGAGCTGGTCCAGTTCATACGCGAGACCACCGGCGATCATTTCCACATCGAGGTCGCCTGCTACCCGGAGATCCACCCGCAGGCGCGCACGGCCCAGGACGACCTGAAAGCGTTCAAGCGCAAGGTCGACGCCGGCGCGAACGCGGCCATCACCCAGTATTTCTTCAACGCCGACGCCTACCTCCGTTTCATCGACGACTGCGAAGCGCTGGGTATCGATCTGCCCATCGTGCCCGGCATCATGCCGATCGCCAACTTCTCCCAGCTAGCGCGTTTTTCGGACGCCTGCGGCGCGGAGATTCCGCGCTGGCTGCGGCTGCAAAGCTATGGCGACGACCTCGCCTCGATCCGCAGCTTCGGCCTGGATGTGATTACCGAGCTGTGCGACCGGCTGCTGTCTGAGGGCGCACCCGGCCTGCATTTCTACACCATGAACCAGGCTGGGCTGGTTTCCACGATATGGCAACGGCTCGGGCTATGAGCCCAAACGGATGCCATCGTGAATTCGGTGCAACGGTTCGGGCTATGAGCCCGAACGGATGCCATCGTGAACTCGGCGCAACGGCTCGACCTGTAGGGCGCGCTTGGGCACTCCGGTAGTTCAGCCCGGCCCTTTGGGCTCCTATGCGGTCGAGCCCGGCACCGTCGGCCCCTGCCACGTCGCGCCCGACGCCCTGCAGGGGATCAAGCGCCAGCAGACCAATCCAGCGCGCTGGAACGGCCCGAACTGGGACGAGTTTTCCACTGCGGTTCGCGCGCACGGCATCGACCTTCGGGAAACCATCGCGGCACGCGCTGCTTTCGCCACAGACGCCGGCGGCACCGCCCACGGTCTGGCGCACGGCGTGGTCATTGCACGCAGCACCGAACAAGTCGCGCTGCTGCTGCGCGCCGCGCAGGAGTACCGCGTGCCGGTCACCGTTTGCGGCGGCGGTTTGACCACCGAGGGCGAAACGGTCGCGTTCGGCGGCGTGTTGCTGGACATGACCGGCATGAGTCGGGTGCTAGCGATCGACGCCAACGCGCTGACGGTGCGCACCGAGGCCGGGATCTTCTGGCACAGCCTGGCCGAGGAACTGCGCCGACAGGACCTGGACTATCTGTCCGCCCCGCTCAACCTGACATCGTCGGTCGGCGGCACCCTGGGCGTGGGCGGCATAGACGTGAATTCGGCGCGCCTGGGCTGCAGCGCCGACCAGGCCCTGGCGCTGCAGGTGGTCACGCCGACGGGAGACATCGTCGAATGCTCGGATACGCACAATGCCGAGTTGTTCCAGCGGGTAATCCTCGGCTACGGCCAGTTCGGCGTGATCACTGAAGCCACGCTGCGCGTGCGCCGCTACACGCCTTTGCGCATGCATTATTTCTACTATGCGTCGCTCGCCACCGCAATCGAGGATTTGCAGCTGCTCGACCGCAACGACGCCAGCGACTATTCCGGCATTCTGACCATCATGGATTGCGCGGTGAATGTCCTCGTCGCCTTCGACTCGACCGAGCGCGAAGCGGCGTTCATGGCCAATTGGCGAGGGCGCCTGCGCGGTTACGGCGAACTCGGTTTCGGCCTGCGCATGCTTGCCCACTATGCCCTGCGGCCGTGGAAGCTCGGCGAAGCCTGGTATCTGCTGCAGCGCAAGCGCGAGCTGTTTCCCGAACTGCGGCGCCCGGAATACATGCGCGACGGCACCATGTTCGACCGCAGCGTGGTGTTCTCGCGGGCGGTGTGGAAGTTCTGGGGCAGCCGGCAGATGGTCATTCCTGACCTTGCGACTTCGGCGGCCAAATTCGTCGAGGCGGTGGAGCGCGGCAACGCAGTCTGCCGCAAGTATTTTCCGCGTTACACGCTCTATCTGGTCGGCATCAAGCTGCGGCCCGAGCACCTCGCACACTACGAAATGTCCTGCATCCCGCCCGACGCCGAAGGCTGGGCTTATGGTTGCGAATTCGAGCCGATGCTCGATGGCCGGGCGTACAGCCGAGACTATCTGCAGTCCTTCAAGAACGAGATTTACGACATCGGCGTGGACATGGGAGCGAGCTACTATCGCTTCGGCGGCATGATGAAAGGCTATATCCGGCGCGTGTTCGGCGATGCGGTGGTGGACCGGCACCTCGCGCTGAAGCGCGCGGCCGACCCGGCGATGATCCTCAATCGGCACGTGATTTTCTGACGGTCATGCTGAGCCTCGCAAAGAACGCGCCTCAACCGGATAAGGATTTTGCCTCCTGCAGCGGCTGCGGCCTGTGCCTGCTGGTGTGCCCGGTATGGCGCCGCACCCACGATCTGGCCCTCACACCGCTAGGTCGCGCCAAAGCGCTGCAGCACGGCGCGAACGCCGCCGACATCGCCGTTTCGGTCCAAAGCTGTACTCTGTGCGCAGCCTGCGAACCGGTCTGCCCGGAGGATATCGGTCTGGTCGAGATGACCTTGGACCTGCGCCGTCGACTGCCGCAGCCTGAAGGTGAGCAGGCGCGGATGCAGGAGCAGACAGCGCGGCCGCCGGCGCCGCAGCCCGCGGCAACAGCCGTCTTGATCCCTGGCACGGCGCTGCGCGAGCGCCCCGTCACCCTGGCGCGGGCGCAGGCCCTGCTGGCAAGGACGGGCAAGCTTGCGCTCGCTGATGACGACGGCGCCGACATCGCCCTCGCGCTGGAAGCGGGAATGCCGGTTCCAAAGCAGCGACTTGAGCGGTTTCTGCAGCCGCTGCGCCGGGCGAGAAAAATCATTGTCGCCGACGGTCTGTTGCTGCGCAACGCGCGGCAGTGGTTGCCGCGCGCAGAACTCGTCAGCCTGGGCGTCGCCCTTAGCGGCCTGACCACGGTACGCCGTGCTCTGGGCGCCAGCGACCTCTACGTGATCGAGCCGCGCGCCTATCACGCCGACTACCAGCGCTTAGTAAAATACTACGACGGCCTGCGCGCAGCCTCGGGCTGCACTTTTAACCTCGATTTGCAGCGCATCGCCATTCCTGCCGCGGCACCCACCCTGCCGCAAAAATTCGGGCTGGAGGCCGCAGCCGGCGGCGACGACGGCGTACAGGCGCGCTGGATACTGCAGGGCCGAAACGTCACGCGCATCGTGCTGGAGTGCATGGAAGATGCCGCCGCATTCAACTCGGTGAGCGGCCTCCCGGTGGTGCACCTGGCGGATTTGGCGGATGATGGGAACCGTCGGAATAACGACTCTCGAAATGACAACCAAGCTTGAATCGGCCTACCAATGAGCGTGCGTACTGTTGACGTAATCATCGTCGGGGCCAGCCTGTCGGCCGCCGCGGCGGCCAAGCGCCTGGTGGACGCCGGGCTGGAAACCATCGTGCTGGAGCGCAAGGAACTGCCGCGCCACAAGATCTGCAGCGGCATCCTGTCGCCGCGCGGACATCGCTTCCTTCTGGAGAATTTCGGCCCGCTGCCGCGCGAAACCCTGCACGAGCCGACCTCCTGCCGCGGTGTGACCTTCCACTTCCCCAGCATGGTGTCGATGCCGATGGACTTTTTCGGCGGCAGCACGCCGCATCTGCACCGTAAATACTCCGATTACTGGGCGATCAAGAGTAGCGGCGCGGAAGTGCACGACCGGACCTCGTTCGCCGGACTCGAAGACAACGGCGATCATGTGCTGGTCCATGCGCGCAGGCAGGGAGAACCGGTCGAATACCGCGCACGCCAGGTGATCGGCGCCGACGGTCCGAGCTCGCTGGTGATACGCTCGATCTACCCGGATTACCCTCAGACCATCCCCTGGTTCTTCGTCGGGCAGAAGTTCCACGACATCATCGATTGCCCGCTCGATCCCGATTATTTCCATTTCTGGTTCCATCCCGGTCTGGGGCATTACACCTGGAGCCATGCCCGCGACGGACGCCAGATCGTCGGCGTCGGCTTCAAGCGCGGCGACAATTTCGCGAAGAAACATGAAAACGTCGTCAACTATCTGGCGGATAAGCACGGTGTGCGCCTGCAGCCGCACACCGAGGACGAGGGCTGCGGCGAGAATTTCGGGCCGTCGCTGATCAACCGCTACGTGTTCGGCAAGGGCAATGTGCTGATCACCGGCCAGGCCGCGGGATTCCTCAACATGATAGGCGAGGGCATGAGCTGCGCCCTGCACTCGGGCGCGATCTGCGGCGAGGCGGTGGTGGAGGCGCGCGCGCGCAACCGCCCGATGCAGGAAATGTACCGCAGCATGATTGCCTCTGAAGTGCGCCGGACGACCGATCAGTGGAACCCGCTCAAAATTGCCTTCGAGCGCCCGCACGAAGCCGACTTCCCCGCTGCCCTCATGGCACTGGGCTGGCGCGACCGTGCCAAGGTGCTGCGCGACATGTGGCGCTTTATCGTGCTGTACAAGGAATTCAAGTGGGGCCGGCAGATGTTCCGCGCCGCCATGCAGCGCCCGCTGATCGGCGGCTATTCGATGCAGCGCTGGCTGTAGCCGCCAGCCGGGCTACCCGGCATCCGGCAGCTCCGCGGATGCGTGCACGCGGTTGCGGCCGGCGTTCTTTGCACGGTACATGGCCGCATCGGCTTCGGCGACCATGGCTGCAGCCGCAGCGCCGGCCTGGCCGGTCCGGTCGAGCATCGCCACGCCCAGCGACATCGTTACGGCGAGTCCGGTCCCGCCGGCAATGATGAAGCGCGCATCGGCAACCGTCTGGCGGATGCGCTCGGCGATGGCGAGCGCGGCCTCGATCCCGGTCTGCGTCAGCAGCACAGCGAATTCCTCGCCGCCGTAGCGCGCCATCACGTCGCTGGTACGCAGTTGCGCCTTGATGCGCAGCGTCATTTCGCGCAGCACCATATCTCCCGCCGCATGCCCGAACACGTCGTTGATGCGCTTGAAGTGGTCTACATCGAGCATCATGCAGCACAGCGCCTGGCCGCTGCGCAGCGAGCGATCGGCCTCCTCGCGCAGCCGCTGGTCGAAGTAGCGGCGGTTGTACACGCCGGTGAGAGAATCGGTCATGCCGAGATAACGCAGGCGCTCCTGGTTGGCCACGTTCTCCAGGCAGATGGCCACGATCGCCGCCAGTCTCGCCATAAAGTCGGTCGCCATGCCGGCAATAAATCGGCTCGGGTCCGCACTGGCGAGATTGAGGCTGCCGCTGAGCTGCTGGCTGCGTGAAAGCGGCAGCAGGGCGACGCTCGCCGGAGCCGGATTCGCGCCGGGGAAAAAAACCGCATGCCGCGATGCCTCGAACGGGCCCAGCACCGGGGCGCCGCCCGCTTCGAGCAGGCCTCGCAACGATTCCTCGTCATCGAGAAAACCCAGGCCCTCCAGGCTCCCCGGCTCAACGCCGGCGTCTTCGAGCATGCGCCGCAGCTCGTGCTCCGGATCGGCCAGCACCAGCGTCACCGCATCGAGCGCGAAGGTCTGCTTGTAATCGAAGAGCAGCGCGTTGATCAACTCGCGCAGGCCCCGGGCCTGAATCAGCTTCAGCTCGAACAGCTGCAAGCGGCGCATCACGCCTTCGTTGTCGCGTGCCTGCGCGAGCATATGGTTCAACTGCTCGCGCAATCGGTCAATCTCGGCTTCGGGGTCAACGCTCATGCGTGCACGATTCCATACTGAACGCGTCAGCGGCAGCGCTGCGGTGGTTCTCTTGGTCGATTGTATTACAGTGGCGACTCCATTTTTCTGGGCATTGCCGGCCGAATGCGCTAGACTGCGCGCGCCGCGGCGCAGGATCCGCAGCACTAAGGCCCCGAGAACGCCGCGGCCATCACCAGCCCAGACCATGAAAAATGCACACGCCGCCAGCCAGCCCGGCACGCGGACACCAAGGACCCCGCTGCTGAAGCGGCTCGGGCCTGGCCTGGTCACCGGCGCCGCCGACGACGATCCCAGCGGCATTGCGACCTATTCGCAGGCCGGGGCGCAGTTCGGCTACGGCATGCTCTGGTCGGTGTTGTTTACGCTGCCGCTGATGATAGGCATCCAGATTGTCAGCGCGCGCATCGGCCGCGTCACCGGCCACGGACTCGCGGCCAACATACGCGAACACTACCCGCCGTGGCTGCTGCACGGGGTAGTGGGCCTGCTGCTCGTGGCCAACACCATCAACATCGCCGTCGACCTCGGCGCGATGGCCGCGGCGCTGCGCCTGCTCATCGGCGGCTCGCCGCATCTGGCCATCGTCGCTTTCGCCATGGTGTCGCTGGGACTGCAGATCTTCATTCCGTTTCCGCGCTACGCGCCGATCCTGAAATGGCTGACCCTGACGCTATTCGCCTACGTCGCCACCGCGTTCGTGGTGCACGTGTCCTGGGGCGAAGTGCTGTGGCGCACTTTCGTTCCGCCGGTCGGGCTCAGCGCCGACTACCTGCTCACCCTGGTCGCGGTATTCGGCACCACCATCAGCCCGTATCTATTCTTCTGGCAGGCGTCGCAGGAGGTGGAGGAGCAGCGCGCCGGGCCGGGAGAGGCACCGCTGCGCGACGCGCCCGGGCAGGCCAGGGCGCACCTGAATCGCATCAAGCTCGATACCTACGTCGGCATGGCTTTTTCAAACTCGGTCGCATTCTTCATCATGCTGACGGCGGCGGCGACGCTCAACCTGCATGGCATCACTGATATCCAGAGTTCGGCTCAGGCCGCCGAAGCGCTGCGCCCGATCGGCGGCGAATTCGCATTTGCGCTGTTCGCCGCAGGCATCATAGGCACTGGCATGCTGGCCGTGCCCGTCCTCGCCGGCTCGGCCGCCTACGCCGTGGCCGAATCGTTCCGTTGGCCGATCGGCCTGGGGCTGAGGCTGGCCGAAGCGCGCGGCTTTTACGCCATACTTACCGTGGCGACGCTGGTCGGGGTGGGACTGAATTTCACCAGCATTCCGCCGGTCAGGGCGCTGATCTGGAGCGCCGTAATCAATGGCGTGATCTCGGTGCCCATCATGGCGGTCATGATGCTGATGGCGGTGCGGCCGGAAATCATGGGCCGCTTCACCATCAAGCGCGAACTCAGGATCCTCGGCTGGCTCGCCACGCTGATCATGGCGCTTGCGGTCGCGGCCATGTTCTACGCTCTGGGCCGTGCTTCTACCTGATCACGCCGCGCGCGCAGCAGGCGCAATCTGTCCGGCCGGCAGTGACTCGCTACACGAGTGCCGGATTCAGAGCGCAGAGACAATTTCCACATCGTTTTGATATACATCGACCCGCTTGTCATGCAGCGGGATCGTCGTGCCGGAGAGCCGGTTGTCCACTAGCTTGCGCAAATCGACGTCCGCGACCACAATCTGCTCGACATTGGGCAAGCCTTCGGCGGCAATGCCATCGCGCGCGAACGGGAAGTCCGAAGGCGTAATAATGGCCGCCTGCCCGTAGTGCAGCCCCAGGCCCTCGACCGGCAAGTTGCCCACCGTGCTCGTAAGCGCTACATAGACCTGATTCTCGATGGCTCTGGCGTGACAGCAATAGCGCACGCGCCAGTAGCCCTGGCGGTCGTCGGTGCACGACGGCACGAACAAGATGTCGGTGCCCAATTCGCAGACTTTGCGTGTCAGCTCCGGAAACTCGATGTCATAACAGATGAGAATGGCAATTCGCCCATAGGGCGTGTCGAACACGCGCAGCTGGTCGCCGGGATCGCTGTCCCACTTTTCCTTTTCCCAGCGCGTCCGGTGGATTTTTTCCTGCTCGTACACCCCGCCGCCGGGGGTAAACATATAGGCGACGTTGCGAAGGCTGCCTTCCTTGACGGTAGGGTGACTGCCGGCGATGACGTGCACTTTCCACTTTTGCGCGAGTTCCTGGAATAGCTCGACGTAGCGCGGCGTGTAGACGTTCATGTTGCGCACGGCCTTGCGCAGATCCGAAGTATCCATAAACGACAGCAACTGGCTCGTAAAGATTTCAGGCAACAGCACGAATTGCGGCTTGTAGTCGCCTGCGGCTTGCATCACGAAGCGCACCTGGTCTTCGAATCCACTCCAGTCGCCGATCGAGCGCAGCAGATACTGTACCGCAGCGATGCGCACGGTCTGGCGCTTGGGTATGTGAACGGTTTCCGTCATGGTTTCCTCTGGTTCCCGCATCTGCAGCGGCTGTTGGGGGATCGGGGCAAAGCTCACCCGATTGGTGCTATCACCGGTTGAGGGTGTTGACAAAAGGGGCTCGGTACCCTTTTATATCCCACAAGTCAGCGCTATTAGGTGAACCCGCATTGCCGATGACCCGATAATAGCTGGAATCAAAGCCGCCGGCGCGCCCTGCAGTACAATGCCGAGCGCGCCGGCAAGGGCGCGTCTTGTGAGGGGGGACTTATGTCAGTAATCGTACGCAATACCCAGGTCGAAGACATCGACGGCATACGGGAACTCCAGCGCCGTATATATCCAACGATACCCCCGTGGTCGCGCGAATACATCGAGCGGCAACTGAACGTCTTTCCCGCGGGGCAGTTTGTCGCCATGCTCGACGGCAAAATTGTCGGTTCCGCAAGCTCGCTCATCGTGATGTGGGACGACTACGGTCTGGACCACGACTGGCGCGAGGTGACCGGCGGGGGCACGTTCAGCACGCACAATCCTGCGGGAAAGACCTTGTACGGCGCCGAAGTGTTTGTCGACTCCGCCGTGAGGCGCCGCGGAATAGGCCGCTCGCTCTATGCGGCGCGGCGGCGGCTTTGCCGCAACATGAACTTGCGGCGTATCATCGCCGCCGGCCGTCTTCCCGGCTTCCACCACCACGCGAACAATATGAGCGCGACAACCTACGCGATGAAGGTGATCTGGGGTGACATCGACGACACCGTGCTGCGCTTTCAGCTGCGCGAGGGTTTTCAGTTCTGCGGCGTCGTAGACAACTATATCCCGGAGGACGTCGAATCCTGCGGTTATGCCGCGCTGATCGTTTGGCTCAATCCGCTCTATCGCGGTACGGCAACGCGGTCGCCGCCGCGAACCTGACCATGGGACTGCTCAAAGTTCGTACAGAGCGCCCTCGCCAGCGAGCGCGCGCTCGATCAGCTTGCGGTTAAGAGCCGGGGCGAACAGTTCGATGAACTCGTAGGCATAGCCGCGCAGCAGGTTGCCGCGCTTGATCGCCACGCGCGTGACATTGGAATGGAACAGGTGAGCGCAGTCGATCGCGCGCAGCTTGAGATCGCGTTTCGCATCGAAAGCCATGGCGGCGATGATGCCCACCCCAAGTCCGAGCTCGACGTAAGTCTTGATCACGTCGGCGTCTATTGCCGACAGCACCACAACCGCGGCCAAGCCGCGCGCGGCAAAGGCGGCGTCGATGTGCGTGCGCCCGGCGAACGCGGCATCGTAGGTCACGATGGGATGTTTCGCCAGCGTTTCCAGGGTAAGCGCTCCGGCCTTGAGCAGGGCGTGCCGGGGCGGCACCACGGCGCAATGACTCCAGGTGTAGGCGGGCAATGCGAGCAGCCCCGGGAAATGATCGAGCGCTTCGGTGGCTATGGCGATGTCGGCCGCCCCGGCCCGCACCATTTCCGCCAGTTGCGGCGGATTCCCCTGCTGCAGCGTCAGGTGGACCCGCGGATAGCGGCGCTTGAATTCGCCCACCACACGCGGTAGCGCGTAGCGCGCCTGGGTATGGGTGGTGGCAATGGTGAGCCCGCCCGCATCCTGGTCGCTGAAGTCCTGCGCCGCGCGCTTCAGGTTCTCCGCTTCCTGCAGCAGGCGCTCGATGATGCCGAGCACCGCCCTCCCCGGTTCGGTTATAGCGAACATCCGCTTGCCGCGGCGCACGAAGATGTCGAAACCGAGTTCGTTCTCGAGTTCGCGGATCTGCTTTGACACCCCCGGCTGCGAGGTATGCAGGGCAGCGGCGGCTTCCGTAAGGTTGAGTTTTCGGCGCACCGTTTCGCGCACATAACGCAACTGCTGAAAATTCATGGCCTGAATCCAAATGCTGCTTTGTTATATGAATTGGCGTGTTTATTCGTTATTCTTATAATGTGAGTCTAATATGGCAGCGTCTGCATTGGCAAACCCCGCCGTAGCGGGCCGGCTTGGCTGCAGAGGCACCAAGCCCTACAATCGGCCACAGGCGTTCAACCACAGGCGGGTCCTGACGATGTCCGACGATTTCGTCGACTATGTGATGGAGTTGCTCGGGCCATTCGGCACCGTGGCGTCGCGCCGCATGTTCGGCGGCCACGGGGTGTACCTGGACGGCCTGATGTTCGCCATCATCTCCGACGACACGCTCTATCTCAAGGCGGACGAGATGAACCGCATCGAGTACGAACAAGCGGGCTGCGAGATCTTCGGCTATGCGCGCAAGGGCAAGCGCGCCACGCTCAATTTCTTCCGTGCGCCGGAGGACGCAATGGAGTCGCCGGAGCTGATGCTGCCCTGGGCGCGCAGCGCTTATGCCGCCGCTTTGCGCGCGAACGCGAAAAAGCAGGTCGCCGAACGCGCCCGTGCCGATGCGAAGATCGCGCAGCAGATGGCCGTCAAGAAAACGCGCCCATCCGAACCTGCCAAATCGCGAACAGCGAAGAAAGCTCCCGCCGCAAATCCCGCAGGCAAAAAGGCCGCGAGGAAGAAATCCGCCCGGCCGGCAAAGCGGCTCAAGCCCGGCAAACGGGCGCGATGAACAAGAAGCGCTTTGCCAGCCGCGAGTATCTGGAACTCACCAAGGCCGAGTTCGCAATCCTCAGGCGACTCAATACGCCGGAAAAGATCCAGGCCTACATCGACGCCATTCCGCAGAATTTCGAGGTCGGCGGCGAAACCTGCCTGTCGGTGCGCGAAGCCCTGCGCCAGCGCCGCGCGCTGTGCATCGAGGGCGCCGTGATCGCTGCGGCCGCGCTATGGGTGAACGGGGAACCGCCGCTGCTGATGGATCTCAAAGCGGAAGGAGACAGCGACCACGTGGTAGCGCTGTTCCGCCGCAAGGGCTGCTGGGGTGCGATATCCAAGACCAACCATGCGGTCCTGCGCTGGCGCGATCCGGTATACCGCAGCCTGCGCGAACTCGCCATGTCCTATTTCCATGAGTACAGCAACAAGCGCCACCAGAAGTCCCTGCGCAGTTACTCCGCCGCCTTCGACTTGCGCCGCCTCGACCCCGCGACCTGGGTCACGCAGAAAAAAAGTTGCTGGGACCTCGGCTGGGCCCTGGATGCGGCGCGGCATTACCCGCTGATCGTCAGGAAACAGGTGAAGCTGCTGCGCTTGCGCGATTCCGTGGAGCGCGAAGCGCATGAGCTGCTTATGTACCAGCCACCGCGCAAGAAATAAGCGCCCGGGGGGCGGGCTGCGCCTGCCCCCCCGGGCGCTGTGCACCAACGCCTTACTTGGTTGCCGCCTTTTTCCGATTCGCCTCCAGCCAGCCGTCGACCAGCGCGACGGTGCGATCGACCACCTCGTTTTTCATGCCCTTTTGCGCGCCTATGGTCTGGACCAGTCGATCGGTGCGCTCGATGTTGGGCGCACCCGCAGCCAGCGCCCGCGCCGCGGAGGACGGGCTGCCCAGCGATTGTGCCGCGGCGGCGTATTTTTCGAACGGCACCAGGTCCTTCTCGTCGGCGCCCATGGACACGCACAGCTTCACCACCCAGTTGTAGACCGAGCGCGACGCTTCGATATCGCCATGCACCGCTTCCTTGATCGGGATGATGCCGTCCTTCTGCACGCAGCGATAGTTGCCGGCGAGCAGCATGCTCCATTTCGCCAGCGGCACGAAAATGGAATCGTGCACCTTGAGCTTGACCGGCAATTCGATCTTGGCGCCGCCGACGTCAAAGCGCACCGCCTCGATGTCCGCCGCGAGCTGGCGCAGGATGGCTGTGTGGGCGTCCGAATCGAAACGGGCCGACTTGAAATTGGTAGGCAGCCTGACCTGCAGCACGTTGACCTTTTCCTCCGGCGGGCGAAACGCCTGCGGATCCGGGCTGCACAGCGTCATCAGTTTCGGGTCGAAGTTGTCCCACACGGTCGGATCGGTATAGCAGTCTCTGCACTTGGCGGAATCGAGGCCGGGAATGCGCGCGAGGTAAGGCAGTGGCGGTATGTTCATGATCGACATGCACGGAACCTTGGCTTTGGCCACGGCGTCGAGCAGCTCGCGTACGCCGGGCGAACGATACTGCGGCTCCTGCATCGCCAAGGCGACCAGATCGAAATCCGCCGGTTTGAAGGCGGTGGTACCACCGGCTGACATTTTCCCGGGCAGTTTTTTCGAGTTGACTTCAACCAGCCCCTCGCGGCCCTTGACCGGCAGGCGCACGATGGCACCCTCGTTGTTGATCAGATCGGCCTCGGCCGGAAGACATACCAGGCTCACCGTATGCCCCGCGAGCGCCAGCTTGGTTCCCAGCAGCGAACCGTAGGACGCGCCCATGATCAGAATTTTGTAGGTGGTACCCATAAAAGAACTCCTCTTTCCTGTCGTGTAGAAAAAATGTAAGGACGACGAGCCCGGATCGCGGGCTCGGTCCCAGTGGCGCCCAGTTCAAGTCCGCTATGCCGTTCGATCCGCCATTGGGGCGCAATCGGGATTGCCGCGCCTGGTCCTGGCGCGCGCGGACCGCATCTGCACATTCACAATGATTAAATACCGGTATTCCCGATGGGGGGCATTGATCAAGAACAACAATTCGCCCGAAATCCGCTTTCCGGTTTCACAATGCGGAACGGCGTCGGATCAGAGCGTGAAGTAGCCCTCTGCACCGAGGCGCAGATTGATCACGGATGCGCGGGCAACCCCGCACATAGATGCCTGTCCGAGGTGGACCGGTTCAGTCAGCCAAGCCGGCGAACAGGGGCGTGGATAGATAGCGCTCGCCGAAGGACGGAATAATCACCACGATCAGCTTGCCCTTGTTCTCGGCACGCTTGGCCACCTGGAGCGCGGCCCACATCGCGGCGCCGGAGGAGATACCGACCAGCAGCCCTTCTTCGCGCGCCATGCGCCGCGCGAGATCCATCGCGTCGTCGTTTTTCACGCGTACTACTTCATCGTAGATCTTGGTATTCAGCACATCCGGCACGAAGCCTGCGCCTATGCCCTGGATAGGGTGAGGGCCGGCATTGCCTCCGGAAAGCACGGGCGAGGCATCCGGCTCGACCGCTATGCACTTGAACGAAGGCTTGCGCGCCTTGATCACCTCGCCCACGCCCGTGATGGTGCCGCCGGTGCCGATGCCGGACACGAGGAAATCCGCCTTGCCGTCGGTGTCGCGCCAGATTTCCTCGGCGGTCGTGCGCCGGTGGACCTCGGGATTGGCGGGGTTGCGGAACTGCTGCGGCATAAAATAGCGCGGGTCGGCCGCGGCCATTTCCTCGGCCTTCTTGATCGCTCCCTTCATGCCTTCGGGACCG
>JACZJU010000072.1 GCA_014860395.1 Burkholderiales bacterium
CGCGGGGGGCGTGCCGGTAACGATAGAAGCCAAGGTCGGCGGCAGCCTGCCCGATTTCAATCGTATGACCCTGAAGGGCAGCTCGGGCGCGATCGAGATACACGATTGGTTCGGCCTGCGCCGGCGGCGTGGCGACAGCGACTGGATGCCCCAAGGGACGCCGCAAAGCAATCGGCAGATCGGCCAGTCCGCGCAGCTCGATCAACTGGCGGAAATGATTGAAGGTCGCGCGCATACCCTGCCCGGCTTCGCCGAGGCGCTGGCGGTTCAGGAAACGATAGAAGCCATACTCAAAGGGCGATAGATCGGCCGATCTGGCCGGCGTCGGCCGCCTTCCAGAGTTTCATTGACGGGACGAACCCATGACGACCGCAACGCTGCGCGCGCTCGAACGTTTGAAGGATCACTATGGCGCGGGCAGCGCCGAGGCGAAGCTGGCGCTGCTTCGCCGCTTGGAGCGCGCCGATCTGCGCTCGGCGCGGGCAGTCTGGCGCCTGCACGAGGTGTTGTGTTTCCTGCGCGCCTATCCGGACGATGCGCGCATGCTGGCGCAGGTCGAGCACATGCTCGCGCGCTTCGCCGGCCGGACTGATCTCCGGCGTGCGCGTGAGGCGCTCGCGGACACGGGCATTGCGGGCACGGCGATTCACTACCCTTTCTTCTGGTCGACAGTACAGTGGCTCGCCCGGCGCTGGCCTGAGCGCCTCGCCATCGATCGCAGCGACCCCGGGTTCGAGGACAAGCTGGCTGCGGCGCTGCCGCTGCTGCTCACCTGGGCCGAAGCGGCCACGCTGAAATTGCTGGACCCGCCGGCGTTCGCGGCGCTGGACCGGCTGCGCGCGCGCGGCGAGGGCGATGCCGCGTTTCTCGCGCGCCGCATCGCCGCCATGCCCGGCGACGGATTTACGCGCGAGGCTTTCCACGACGCGCTCGAGCCGAGCTACGAACTCGCGCCGGGGCCGGACACGCCCGCGCGTACGCGTGCCAAACACGCCGCGGCGCCGGCGGCTTTCCAACGCGAACCGCTGCGGCGCGCGCGCCCGGATCTGCGCGGGGAGCTTGGACGCCGGTATCGCGCTGTGCGCACCGCGTCGTTGCGCGAAGGTGAGCAGCTGATCGAGTTGGCGCGCAGCGCCATGGTGACGCGCTCGCGCGATCTGGACGCCTTTGCGTACGGCAACGCGCGCGACGTGCGCCTGGTTGATGATGGCGGCGGGCTGGCCTTCGTGTTGATAGGCGCGATCCCCGAGCGGCGCCAGCTGATTCCAGCGACCTGCGGTTACTTGATCCTGCGCAACGGCGTGCCCATCGGTTATGGCGAGGCGTTCGTGATCGGGCGCGCGGCGACGATGACCTTCAATATCTTCGAGAGCTTTCGCGGCGGCGAGGCGTCCCATACTGTTGCTCGGACCCTGGCGATGGTGCGCCACGCTTTCGGCGCCGAATCGTTCAGCTTCGACCAGTATCAGCTCGGCCAGGGTAATGACGAGGCGATCGCCTCGGGCGCGTGGTGGTTCTATTACAAACTGGGATTCCGGCCGCTCACGGCCGATGCGCACCGGCTGATGCGCAAGGAACTGGCGCGCATGCGCGCCGACCCGGCCCACCGTTCGAGCGCGGCTACGCTGCGCGCGCTGGCTGAGTCGCACATGCTGTTCGATTTGGACCGCGCGCGCACACCCAGCCTGCCGCCGCTCGCCGAGCCGGGTCTGCGCATCGGCGCCGCGCTCGCAAGACTGGCGCCGGGCGAGCGCGAGCGCGTGCTCGCGCAATGCAGCCGGGATGCGATGCGGCTTACCGGGCTGCGCTCTTTGGGGGGATTTAGCGCGGGCGAGCGTCTTGCCTGGGCGCGCTGGAGCCCGGTGGTCGTCTTTGCGCTGCCGGGCGTGTCGCGCTGGAGCCTGGCCGAAAGGCGCGCCCTCGCGCGCGCGATCCGCGCCAAGGGCGGCCGCGATGAGGCCGAGTTTCTGGCACGCTATGCCGCACACCCGAAACTGGAGCGCGCGCTTTTCGGGAAGCGCTGAGTTTCTAGACGGAACCTCCACCAACCCGCTGCGAAATGACGATTTCAAAAATCGTCATTTCGAGCGGAGCGAGAAATCTGCTTTTCTAACGATATAAGCAAAAGCGGATTCCTCGGCCCTTGGCCTCGGAATGACGGTTGCTGGATGTTCCTTAGATTCGAAACTCGATCAGGAAAGGCCCCTTGCGGCCGCAGGCCGACTTGAACACGTCGGCGAATGCCTCCAGCGTGTCCACGCTCGTCGCTTCCACGCCCATGCCGCCCGCGAGCTTGACCCAGTCGAGTTCGGGGCGCGCCAGATCGAACAGCTCGTTCGAGGCGCGTCCGGGCTTGGCGCCTACCGAGACCAATTCGCCATAGAGTATCTTGTAGATGCGGTTGGCGAACACCACGTTCACCACATCGAGCTTTTCGCGCGCCTGCGTCCACAGCGCCTGCAGCGAGTACATGCCGGCACCGTCGGCTTGCAGGCACACCACCTTGCGCCCGGGAGCAGCGATCGCGGCGCCGGTGGCACAGGGAAACGCGTGGCCGATGGCGCCGCCGGTGTTCTGTAACCAGTCCATAGGCGCGGCATTGAAGGTCGGCGCGAACAGCGCGCGGCCGGAGGTGACGGCGTCCTCGGCGACGATGCAGTTTTCGGGCAGGAGCGCGGCAAGCGTAGTGGCAAAAGCGACGGGCTCGAACTTGCCGCGCACGACTTGCGGCTTGATCTCGCCTTCGGGAATCGGCACGCTCTTCGGCGCGCCTAGCTCGTCGGCCAGGGCATTCAGCGCGGCGATCGCGTCCTGTTCTGGTCGCGCCAGCACGTAAGTATCGGAGTCCGGCGGCGCCATCAGGCTGGGCTTTCCCGGATAGCCGAAGAACGCCGTGGGCGGCTTGGCGCCGACGAGGATCACGTGTTTCATTCCTGTGAGCATCTTGATCGCGCCCTCGAGCGCGTAGGGAATGCGGTCCACCGGCACGCGCCCGCGTCCGCGCGCCATGCGCGACACCTGCGTGGGCGTGCGTAGCTTTGCGCCGGTAACGTGGGCGACGCGGTTGGCCGCGACCAAGCCGGCCTCGGACAAAACCTGCCCATACAGAACCAGCGTCGCCGGCTCCTTGCTGCGCAGCACCTGCGCAATGGTGCGCACTGTGTCCGGCGCAACGCTGGCGCGCGCAGGCACCGGCAGCGGCGCGGCGACCACGCCGCCATCGTTCCAGGCGGTGTCCGCGGGCAGGATCAGCGTGGCAATCTGCCCCGGGGCGGTGTTCGCGGCCTGCACTGCGGCGGCGGCGTCCGCGCCCACGCCTGCTGAGGACGCGCTGGTGCGCACCCAATGCGCCGACGCGCGCGCAAGCCCCTCGGTGTCGGCGGTGAGAGGCGCGTCATACGGCCGGTGGTAAGTGGCCTGGTCGCCGACGATATTGACCATGGGCGCATGCGCGCGGCGCGCATTGTGCACGTTGGCGAGGCTGTTGGCGTAGCCCGGCCCGCAGTGGAGCAGGGTCGCGGCGGGTTTGCCGGCCATGCGCGCGTAGCCGTCGGCTGCGCCGGTCACCACGGTTTCGGCCATGCCGAGGATGCAGCGCATGCCCTCGACCTTGTCGAGCGCTGCGACGAAATGCATCTCCGACGTGCCAGGGTTGGCAAAACAGGTATCCACGCCGCTGGCGAGCAGCGAGCGAACTAGGCTTTCGGCGCCATTCATGGGAGATCCATTCTAGAGTGGAAAATTGATTTGACGTGAGGCTGTACTTTAACATTAACAGGCTGTTGAATTTCGCTTCCCGAGCGCAAAAACCAGTAAACTGAATTTCCCTATTCGGTGCCGAACCCCGCGGCTGAACCACGCATGGCCTGGCCAAAACAAACCGCGCTCGGATCATGAGCGATCTTCGAGCGCTTCTCGCCTACGCCTCGCCGCATCGCGCGGTCCTGGCATTGAGCGCACTGCTGATGCTGTTCGAGAGCGTGGCCGCGCTGCTCGTGCCTTGGGCCGGGGGTTTGCTGACCGCAGCCATGCTGCGCCCAGGCGAGTCTGCGCCAGCCAGCGTCGGCGCCGTACTGTGGGGCATGCTGGGCTTGTTCGCCCTGCAGGCGCTGCTCAAGTTCGGCAATACCTACCTGCTCGGCGGCGCCGCCGACAAGATCGTTTCCGATCTAAAGGTCAGGCTGTACGATCATCTGCAGGCGCTGCCTCTGAGCTATTACCACGAGCGGCGCCTGGGCGATACGCTCTCCTTGCTCACCAACGACGTCTATGTGTTGAGCGGATACATCAGCGGCACCGCGCTCGCGCTCGTGCCGCTGTTGTTCACCGCCGGCGGCGCGGTGATACTCATGTTTCGCATCCGGCCGACTTTGGCGCTGCTGGCAGTGATCCTCATTCCTTTGTTCTATTTGCTGGCGAAAATATTCGGCCGCCGCATGCGGCCGCTGGCGGCGCAGGTGCAGGAGGAATATGCGACCGCGATCGCCATCGCCCAGGAAAACCTGGGCATGCTGCCCGCGATCAAGACCTTCACCCGCGAGCAGCAGGAGTCGAGGCGCTACCGCGAGCAGATCGATCGCATCTTTCGCCTGAACGCAAAGCAGCGCGGCATTTACGCCGCGCTGAAGCCGCTGGCGCAGTTGATCGCCACCGTGGGCATCGTGCTGGTGCTGGCCCTGGCAAGCACGGATCTGACTGACGGCAGGCTTGCGCCCGCTCAATTGGTGAGTTTTCTGTTGTACGCGGCCCTGCTGACGCGCCCGATTGCAGGACTCGCCGACGTCTATGGCCAGACGCAAATGGCGCGCGGCGCATTCGCCAGGCTGCGCCAGGCTATGGAGGAGCCGCCGGAGCCGGCGGGGCATGTAGGCATCGCGCTGCCCGCAGTGCAGGGCGAGATCGAATTTCGCGCAGTGAGCTTCGGCTATGGCGGGCGGCCGCTGGCGCTGCAAGGCGTCGACTTGCATGTCGCGGCGGGGGAGACCGTCGCCATTGTCGGTCCCAACGGGGCAGGGAAGAGCACCCTGGGTCATCTCTTGATGCGCCTGCATGAACCGGGCTCAGGGCAGATATTGATCGACGACATCGACACCGCAACTGTGTCGCTGGCGAGCCTGCGCCGCCAGATCGGCATCGTGCCGCAGCATGTGCTGTTGTTCAATGCCACGGTGCGCGACAATATCGCCTACGGTCGGCCGGAACCGGGGCAGGCCGATATCGAAGCGGCCGCCGTGGCCGCGCGCGCGGATGATTTCATCGCGCGCCTGCCGCAGGGCTACGACACCCTGATCGGCGATCGCGGCGTGCGGCTCTCTGGCGGGCAGCAGCAGCGCCTGGCGCTCGCGCGCGCGCTGCTGAAAGATCCGCCGATACTGATACTCGACGAGGCCACGGCGATGTTCGACCCGCAGGGCGAAGCGGAGTTTCTGCAGGCCTGCCACAGCGCGCTCAAGCGCCGCACGGTGCTGCTGATCACGCATCGGCCCGCCAGCCTGGCGGCGGCCGACCGGATCGTGCGCATGGGGGAGGGGCGGATCGTCGAGGGCTGAGGCCGCGCGACCATGTGTTCTCGGATGTGCTCATGTGCGACGATGGGACTTGCGCGCCGCGCGCGCCAACCGCGTTTTCTGAACGGATGAAAAGCACATCCGTTCAGAAAACGCGGTTACGGATAAAAACAAGGACAGAGCGGGGGTTTTTTCCAAGATCGCCGATTGCGTGCGGATGTGCTTTTCATCCGCACGCAATCGGCGATCCGCGCGGACGGACCGCCGTCCGCGCAAGTGTGATCGCCGCAGTTCCAAGTATTTCCCTACGTCGACCGATATCTTCGGGGCGGCCAATGCGCGCTGTGCTCAGCGCTCGGTCAGCGAGCGTTCCAGCGTTTTGTTGATCGGCTTGAGCAGGTAGTGGAGCACGCTGCGCCGTCCGGTGAGGATGTCGACCTGCCCGGTCATCCCGGGAATCACCGGCAGCAGCTTGCCGCGGTACTCGACGCCGGGTTTCAGAGTGCGCACA
>JACZJU010000073.1 GCA_014860395.1 Burkholderiales bacterium
GCCGAGGATCAGCGGCGCGATGCCGCGGGTCATGCCTCGCGCATCGAGCACCAGCACCACCGGCAGATCGAGCAGCTTCGCAAGCGCCGCGTTGCTGTTCCTGCCCTGCAGGTCGAGGCCGTCGTACAAGCCATTATTTCCCTCGACCAGACACACATCGGCCCCGGCGCCATGGCGCGCAAACTCGATCCGCAACTGTTCGGGCGTGGAAAGATTGAAATCCAGGTTGCGGCAGGCGCGGCCGGTTGCGGCCGAATGCCACATCGGATCGATGTAATCCGGTCCCTTCTTGAACGTCTGCACCGCGAGTCCGCGCCGGGACAGTTCGGCCGCCAGACCGACGCTGACACTGGTCTTGCCCGAAGACTTGCGCGCAGCGGAAATGAGAAATCGGTGCATGCGTCCCTCCACCCTCGGCAGGCGCCGCGGCCTCAGGCCTGCGGCCCGGCCGCCGGGTCCAGGCGCTCTGGCAAAAAGGCAAGCGCGCGCAGCGCGATGGCGATGATCGCGCCGGCCAGGGCCACCGCACCCAACCCAAGCAGCACTTCCACGAGGCTCGGCGTATACGGATGGATCTCGCCGTCGAAGAAACTGCTTGTTTCGACCAATCCTGGAAACAGGATTTGCGGATACGCCTGCCCGCCGATCAGGGTGACGTACATTTGCGCCAGCCCGCCCAGCACCACCAGCCCACAGGCAGCGGCAAGGGCCGCGCGCGACAGTTGCGAGCGCAATAGCAGCGCGAGCGGCACGACTCCGCCGATCGCAAGCTGGCCTAGCCAGAGCAGCACGGTGTACACGCCTCCGTCAAAAAGCATGAACCGCGCGACATCGCGCGAGCGCACAAGCTCGTACTTGGTCCCCAGGAACAGTAGCGCGAAGAAGAGCGAGGCGCCGACGGAAATGCCCAGCCAGTTCTTGAGTCGGTGCAGCAAGGCTTCCGAAACCGGTCGATCCTCCCAGCGGCACACGGCAAGCAAGACCAGAATCAGGACCGCAGCGCCGTAAGCCGAAGAAAACGCGATGAACATCGGCGCGTACAGCACCGAATCGTAAGCCGCACGAAAATTAAAGCCAAACTCCAAACCGGTGGTGGTGATAAGCAGCAACTGCCACAGGAAAGCCACGATGGCCGCCGGCTTGATATAGCGGTTCATGCGCCGCTCCAGCAGGAACCACAAGTAGACCCCCACGCTTGCCATGAAACCGTCGTAAAAGATGACCCTGCGGGCGAACAGCGATGCAGGATTCAATTTCGTTATCGCCACGATCATTCGGTCGGAACGCCCCAGATCGAGCATCAGCAAGGCGAGGCCACCCACCAGCAGCGCAAGCGAAACCAGCGCGGACAGCGGCGCCACCGGCCTGTAGACCGCCTTGCCGAACACTGAAGCCGCCATGGCGATGTTGAGCGCGCCGGTCGCGGCGATGACGAGGAAAACGGCGAACACGTGCGGCATGCCCCAGACGATCTGATTGTCCATGCTGGTCACGATATGGCCGTGGTGCTCGATGTAAAAGTAGGAGGCGGCTGCTAGCGCGAGCGGGATCGCGAGCAGCGCGAGCAGGCTCCAGTAACGGCGGCTCGGGCCGCCCAGTTCGCGGTAGATCAAAGATTCGGCCATGTCACAGTCCCTGATAGCGCACGCCCGGGTTTAGTTTGAGGTCGGCCCGGATCTGCGTGCTGGCGTACTTGGCGACGCGCTGCGCGATCTCGCTTTGCGGATCGTTCAGATCGCCGAAAATCATGGCGTTGTGCCCCGC
>JACZJU010000074.1 GCA_014860395.1 Burkholderiales bacterium
ATGAACGAAGGTTTCCGCTTGCTCGACCCGGTGCGCCAGTCCGCCGCAGTGAAGGCGCTGCGCGCCATCCTCCCGGATGAGTCGGTGATCTATCGGCAGGAGGACACCAAACCGTACGAATGCGACGGACTATCGGCCTATCGCGAGCTGCCCATGGTGGTGGCCCTGCCGGAGAATGAGGAGCAGGTCAGCCGCATCCTGCGCGTATGCCGCGAACTCAAACTCCCGGTAGTGGCGCGCGGTGCCGGCACCGGCCTTTCCGGCGGGGCGCTGCCGCACGCCAAGGGCGTGCTGCTGTCGCTAGCCAAGATGAAGCGCATCCTCGCCCTCGACCCGGTGGCCCGCATCGCGAGGGTGCAACCGGGCGTGCGCAACCTCGCGGTGTCCGAGGCGGCCGCGCCCTACGGCCTGTACTACGCCCCCGACCCTTCTTCGCAAATCGCCTGCACCATAGGCGGCAACGTGGCCGAAAACGCGGGCGGCGTGCACTGCCTGAAGTACGGACTCACCGTGCACAATGTGATGCGCGTGCGCGCCTGCACCATCGAGGGCGAGATGGTGGAATTCGGCAGTGAGGCGCTGGATGCGCCCGGTTTCGATCTGCTCGCGCTGATCATGGGCTCCGAGGGCATGCTCGCCGTAGCCACGGAAATCACCGTCAAGCTGGTGCCCAAGCCGCAGACCGCGCGCGTGATACTCGCCGCTTTCGATGATGTGGAGAAAGCGGGCAACGCCGCCGCGGACGTGATCGCCGCAGGCATCATTCCTGCCGGGCTGGAAATGATGGACCAGCCGGCCACGCGCGCGGTCGAGGAATATGTGCATGCCGGCTATGATCTCGACGCAGCCGCGCTGCTGCTGTGCGAATCCGACGGCACCGCGGAAGAGGTGGAGGACGAGATCGCGCGCATGACCGCGGTGCTGAAGACATCCGGCGCCTACGATTTCCGCATTTCCCAGAACGAGGCCGAGCGCCTGAAATTCTGGTCGGGACGCAAGATGGCGTTTCCTGCGGTGGGCCGCTTGTCGCCGGATTACTACTGCATGGACGGCACCATCCCGAGAAAGCGCCTCGGCGAAGTGCTGCGCTTCATCGCGACCCTGGAAAAAAAATACAATCTTCGCTGCCCCAATGTGTTCCATGCGGGCGACGGCAACTTGCATCCCTTGATCCTGTTCGACGCCAACGATCCGGAGCAGTTGCATCGCACCGAAGCCTTTGCTGGCGAAGTGCTGGAAAAGAGCGTCGAGGTCGGCGGCACGGTCACCGGCGAGCACGGCGTGGGCATAGAGAAGATCAACCAGATGTGCGTGCAATTCAATCCCCACGAACTGGAGATGTTCCGTGCGGTGAAGCGCGCCTTCGACGCGGACGGCCTGCTCAATCCGGAAAAGAACATCCCGTCGCTGCACCGTTGCGCCGAGTTCGGCCGCGTGCATGCCGAGGGCGGCCGGCTGCCGTATCCCGAGCTGCCGCGGTTCTGACATGCAAAACGTGATCGAACAATACGCGCAGCGGATCCGCTCCGCTGCGGCGGACAAGACGCCGTTGCGGCTGCGCGGCGGCGGCACCAAGGACTTCTACGGCCAGGCGCTCGCGGGCGAGGTGTTGGACACGCGCGCTTACGCCGGCATCGTCGCCCACGAACCGACGGAACTGGTGATCACGGTGCGCTGCGGCACGCCGCTGGCGGAACTCGAGGAGGTGTTGCGCGCGCAGAGCCAGGCACTCGCGTTCGAGCCGCCGCATTTCGGTGCCGGCGCGACGGTGGGCGGGATGATCGCCGCCGGGCTGTCCGGACCGCGGCGCCAAGCCGCGGGCGCGGTGCGCGATTTCGTGCTCGGTGTGCGCATGCTCGACGGGCGCGGCAACGATCTGAGCTTCGGCGGCCAGGTGATGAAGAATGTCGCCGGCTACGACATTTCGCGCCCGATGGCCGGCTCCCTGGGCACGCTGGGGCTGATACTGGAGGTTTCGCTCAAAGTGCTGCCGCTGCCGTTTGCCGAAGCGACGACAAGGCTGGAGCTGCCGCAGGACAAGGCGATAGCGATGCTGAATCACTGGGGTGGACAGCCGTTGCCGATCAGCGCCAGCGCCTGGGCCGAGGGCTATCTCGCCTTGCGCCTGTCGGGTGCGCCAAGCGCGATAAAGGCAGCGCGCGAAACCATCGGCGGCGAGGCGATGGAAGCGGAGCAGGCGCAGCGTTTCTGGAGTGGAATGCGCGAGCAGACGGACGCTTTTTTCGGCAGCGACAAACCGTTGTGGCGGCTTTCCGTACCTTCGGTCACGCCGCCGCTGGCCTTGCCGGGCGAGGAAGTGATCGAGTGGGGCGGCGCGCAGAGGTGGCTGGCGAGCAATGCCGATGCGCGCACCATCCGCGAAGCTGCGGCGCGCTCCGGCGGGCATGCGACGCTGTTTCGTGCAGCCGACAAGAGTGCGGGCGTGTTCACGCCGCTTGCGCCTGCACTGGCGAAAATTCACCGCAATCTCAAACAGGCCTTCGACCCCGCGGGCGTTTTCAATCCCGGCCGGATGTATCCGGATCTATGAACGTCTTCTCATCGCGTTCGCTTCATGCAAACTGAGCTGGCTGATTTCATCAAAGGCACCGCCGACGGCCTGGAGGCGGACGCCATCCTGCGCAAGTGCGTGCATTGCGGTTTTTGCACCGCGACCTGTCCGACTTATCAATTGCTGGGCGATGAGCTCGACGGACCGCGCGGGCGCATTTACCTGATCAAGGGCATGCTCGAAGGCGAAGAGGTCACGACGAGGACGCAGGTGCACCTGGACCGCTGCCTCACCTGCCGCGCCTGCGAGACCACTTGCCCTTCCGGCGTGCAGTACGGACGCCTGGTCGACATCGGGCGCAAGCTCGCCGAGGAGCGCGTGCCGCGGCCGCTGCTGGCGCGCATGCAGCGGCTGGCCTTGCGCATGGTGCTGCCGCGCAGCTGGTTGTTCGGGTCGCTGCTCAAAGTGGGCCGGTGGCTGCGTCCGGCGCTGCCGTTCGCGCTGCAGGACAAGGTTCCCGCCGCAGTGCCCGCCGCCGGCTTCTGGCCGGCGCCGCGGCATGCGCGCAGGATGCTGGTGCTCGCCGGCTGCGTGCAGCCGGCGCTCTCGCCCGACATCAACGCGGCAGCGGCGCGCGTGCTCGACCAGCTCGGCATTTCACTGATAGAGGCGCCGGGCGCAGGCTGCTGCGGCGCGGTGCGCTTTCATCTGAATGCGCAGGAAGACGGCCTGGATGACATGCGTGCGCTGATCGACGCCTGGTGGCCTTATGTCGAGGCCGCGGAGGGCGGTGTGGAGGCCATCGTCATGACCTCCAGCGGCTGCGGCACCACGATAAAAGAGTACGGCCATCTGCTCGCGCGCGACCGCGCGTACGCGGCGAAGGCGCAGCGCATCAGCGCGCTGACCAAAGACATCAGCGAAGTGATCGCCGCCGAAGCGGCGCGGCTGCAGCCTTTGCTTGCCAATGGGAAACCGTCCGCCGCACCCAAACTTGCGCTGCAGCTGCCTTGTTCGCTGCAACACGGCCAGCAGATCAGGGGCGTGATCGAAGGCATACTGCTGGCCGCCGGATTCGAGCTGACCCCGGTGGCGGACAGTCACCTGTGCTGCGGTTCCGCCGGCACTTACTCCATCCTGCAGCCGGAACTGGCGGGCCGTCTGAAAGCGAACAAACTGGCTGCCCTGCACGCAGGCTCGCCGCAGTCCATCGTCAGCGCCAACCTCGGCTGCATGAGCCATCTGCAAAGCGGAACCGCGCTGCCGATGGAACACTGGATTGTGGCATTGGAGCGGCGTTTGGCCGGCGCCTAGCGGCACTATCAGAATTCCCGAAATTGCTGCCGATTTAGGGGAAAATGTGGGCATGCATTCCCCCAATTCCGAAGTAGACTCTTAGCGTGGCGCGACTGCGGGACAGCATTCCGGAGCGGCCGGCCAACCGCGACATCCGCCAGCTCGCGCGCGTCCTCGGTTTTCTCGCGCCCTACCGCAGGCAGGTCGCGATCGCCATGGTGGCGCTGGTGGTGGCCGCCGCCTGCGTGCTGGTGCTGGGGCAGGGCCTGCGCCGGGTCATCGACGGCGGGTTTGCGAGCGGCGATGCGGCTCTGCTCGACGCCGCGCTCTTCGCGCTGCTTGGCGTGATCGTGGTCATGGCGATCGCCACCTACACGCGTTTTTATTTCGTCTCCTGGATCGGCGAGCGCGTCACCGCGGACATTCGCCGCGCGGTGTTCGGCCATCTGCTCGATCTGTCCCCCGGGTTTTTCGAGGTGACGCGCACGGGCGAGGTGATCTCGCGCCTCACCAACGACACTTCGCTGCTCGAGGTGGTGATCGGATCGAGCGCCTCGTTCGCGCTTCGGAACACCTTGATCATGCTCGGCAGCCTGGTGATGCTGCTCGTCACCAGTCCCAAGCTCACGGCGCTGGTGGTGCTGGGCGTGCCGTTGGTGATCGCGCCCATCCTGCTCTACGGGCGGCGCGTGCGCAACCTGTCGCGCGCGAGCCAGGCGCGCGTCGCCGACGTCAGCGTGTACATCGACGAGGCCTTGCACGAAATCCGCACGGTGCAGTCCTACGGTCATGAGAACGAGGATCGCCTGCGCTTCGGCGAGCGCGTCGAACAGGCATTTTCGACGGCGGCAGAACGCATCCGCCAGCGCGCGCTGTTGATCGCTTTGGTGATGCTGCTCGCCTTCGGCGCGGTGGGCGTGATTCTGTGGATCGGCGGCCACGATGTGCTTGCCGGACGCATCAGCGCAGGCGAACTGTCCGCCTTCGTGTTCTATGCGGTGCTGGTCGCGGGCGCTTTCGGCGCGGTGTCCGAAGTGGTCGGCGACCTGCAGCGCGCCGCCGGCGCCACCGAGCGACTGATGGAGCTGCTTGCCACCGAGCCGCAGATTCGCGCGCCGGAAAGCCCGCAGCCGCTGCCGGAGCCCCCGCGCGGTGAAGTGAAGTTCGAGAAGGTCAGCTTTCACTATCCCTCACGTCCGGATGCGCTGGCGCTCGCGGATTTTTCGCTCGAAGTGAAGCCGGGCGAGAGGGTCGCATTGGTCGGCCCCTCCGGCGCGGGTAAATCGACCGTGCTGCAGCTGTTGCTGCGCTACTACGACGTCGACGCCGGGGTGATCAGCCTGGATGGGGTCGAATTGCGCCGCGCCGACCCGCGCGCGCTGCGCAGCCGGCTCGCGCTGGTGCCGCAGGACCCAGTGATTTTCGCCGCCTCGGTGCGCGAGAACGTGCGCTACGGCCGGCCCGGCGCGAGCGATGAGGACGTGCAGCAAGCCTGCGTCGCGGCCTACGCGAGCGAGTTCATCGAGCGCCTGCCCGAGGGCGCGGACACATTTCTCGGCGAGCGCGGCGTGCGCCTCTCGGGCGGCCAGCGCCAGCGGCTGTCGATCGCGCGCGCGCTGCTCGCGGACCGCGCGGTGCTACTGCTCGACGAGGCGACCAGCTCGCTCGATGCGGCGAGCGAACACTACGTGCAGATGGCGCTGGCGCGGCTGATGCAGAACCGCACCACGCTCATAGTCGCGCACCGCCTGGCGACGGTGCAGAACGCCGATCGCATCGTGGTGATGGACGAGGGCCGCATTATCGCCACCGGCACACACAACGAACTGGTGCGCGAAAAAGGCCTGTACGCGCGGCTCGCGGCGCTGCAGTTTCTCGGCGCGGGCGCGGCCGCCGCGGTGGTTCCGTGAAGGCCTTGCTGTTCGTGTTGTTGCTCGCCACGGCGGGTGTCGTGCATAGCGAAGAAGTGCTGCACGTCGGCTCCAAGCGCTTCACCGAGTCGTACATCCTCGGGGAGATTATCACCCAGAGCGTGCCCGGGCGCGCCGAGCACAGCCCGGGTCTGGGCAATACCGGCATCGTCTACGCAGCGCTGAAGGCCGGCTCGATCGACGTCTATCCGGAGTACACCGGCACCATCGCGCGGGCGATCCTCGGACTCGAAGGCGGGTTCACGCTGGAACAACTCCAGCGGCGGCTCGCGCCCGAGGGGCTGGGCGTGGGTGTACGTCTTGGGTTCAACAACACCTATGCGCTCGCCATGCGCGAAGCCCAGGCCGAGCGCTTGTCCGTGCGCACGCTGTCCGATCTCGCGCGCCATCCCGAGTTGAAGCTCGGGCTGGGGCAGGAATTCATCGCGCGTGCGGATGGCTGGCCTGCCGTGAAAGCCGCATACCGAATGCGGCAAAAACCCCGCGGTCTGGATCACGGGCTCGCCTACGAGGCCATCGCGGCGGGGCAAATCGATGTCATGGACATCTATTCCACCGACGCCAAGATCGAGCGCTACGGCCTGCGCCTGCTCGAGGACGATCGCGGCGTGTTCCCGCGCTACGACGCAGTGCTCTTTTACCGGCTGGACCTGCCGCAGCGCCTGCCGCAGGCGTGGAAGGCATTGCAGGGCCTGGAAGGCAGGATCAGCGAGCGCGAGATGATCCGTCTCAACGCCGCCGCCGAGCTGGAGGGAAAAAGTTTTGCCGCAGTGGCGAAGGCCTTCCTCTCGGGCCGCAGCACTGACGCGGCGCCCGTTCGCAATTTCTTGAGCGCGCTGTTCGGCGGGAATTTCTGGCGCCTCACGCGCTAGCATCTGCTGCTGGTGTTCGCATCGCTGGCCGCGGGCATGGTCGTCGCGGTGCCATTGGGGGTGCTCGCGGCCAGAATCGAAGCCACGGCTCAGCCCATCCTCGCCGTAGTCGGCGTGATCCAGACCATCCCTTCGCTGGCGTTGCTCGCCTTCCTGATCCCGCTGCTGGGCAGAATAGGCACCGTGCCGGCACTGCTCGCGCTGTTTCTGTATTCGCTGCTGCCCATCGTGCGCAATACCCATGCGGGCATCGAAGGAGTGGGGCGCGGCATGCGCGAGGCGGCGTTGGCCCTGGGCCTAGCGCCGAGGGATCGAATGCTGTTGATCGAACTGCCGCTGGCGGCGCCGGCCATACTCGCCGGCATCAAGACCTCGGCGGTGATCGGCGTCGGCACCGCTACCATCGCCGCGTTTATCGGCGCGGGCGGCTACGGCGAACGCATCGTGCAAGGCCTGGCGCTGAACGATAACACGACCCTGCTCGCGGGTGCCATTCCGGCCGCGGCCTTGGCCCTCATTATCCAGGGCCTGTTCGAATTGATTGAGCGTTTCGCGTTTCCGGCCTTGCGCCGGCGCGCATAGGGTCTGATCCATGTTTGATGTACATCAAACCAAAATCGGCTAGCGTAAGTACAGTACGCAAGTCTTGACTCTCGTCAAGGTTGCACTTGCTCTGCACTTGGTATTGTGCTCGCTTCGGTGCTACCGAGAGTCAGTATCCAGTTAAAAATCAAGGGGGATTCATGCCTCAGGTCATAGGCGTACCAAAAGAGACAGCCGCCGGTGAAAAGCGCGTTGCCACCGTACCCGAAGTCGTCGAAAAGCTCATCAAGCTCGGATTCAAGGTTGCGGTCGAATCCGGCGCCGGGGACGCGGCGGATTGCAGTGACGAATCCTACCGCGCCGCAGGTGCCGAGATCGCCGACAGCGCAGCCAAGCTGTGGGCGGAATCCGACATCGTCTTCAAGATAGGCGTCCCGTCCGCTGAAGAAGTCGGCCTGATGCACGAAGGCCAGACCCTGATCACCTTCATCTGGCCGGCGCAGAACCCTGAATTGATGCAGCAGCTCGCAGCGCGCAAGGTCACCGTGCTGGCCATCGACGCGCTGCCGCGCATGCTCTCCCGCGCACAGAAGATGGACGCCCTGACTTCCCAGGCCGGCGTCGCCGGCTACCGCGCCGTCATCGAGGCCGCCAACGCCTTCGGGCGCTTTTTCAACGGTCAGATCACCGCCGCGGGCAAGGTGCAGCCGGCCAAGGTATTCATCGCCGGTGCCGGCGTCGCCGGCCTGGCGGCGATCGGTACCGCTGCCAGCCTGGGCGCAATCGTGCGCGCCAACGACACCCGTGCCGAAGTGGCCGACCAGGTGGTGTCGCTGGGCGGTAAATTCGTGAAGGTCGATTATGAGGAAGAAGGCTCCGGCGGCGGCGGCTATGCCAAGGTGATGAGCGAGGGCTTCCTGCAGGCGCAGCGCGAGATGTACGCCAAGCAGGCGAGGGAAGTCGACATCATCATCACCACCGCGCTGATCCCCGGCAAGCCCGCGCCCCGGCTGATTACGGCCGAGATGGTGAAGAGCATGAAGCCGGGCAGTGTCATCGTCGACATGGCGGCCGAACGGGGCGGCAACTGCGAGCTGACCGAGCCGGGCAAGTCGGTGGTCAAGCACGGTGTGACCATCGTCGGCTATACCGATCTGGCGAGCCGGCTGGCGAAGCAGTCCTCGACGCTGTATGGGACCAACCTGTTCCGTCTTTCCGAGGAGCTGTGCAAGACCAAGGACGGGGTCATCAACGTCAATATGGAAGACGACGCCATCCGCGGCCTGACGGTCATCAAGGAGGGCAAGATCACCTGGCCGCCGCCTGCCCTCAAGCTGCCGGCTCCGCCGCCAGCCAAGGCGGCTATGCCGCCCAAGGCGCCCAAACATGGCGAGGCAGGCGCACCGGCATCCGCCACGCGCACGGCGGTCATGTTCGGCATCGCGGCGCTCGCGTTCTGGTTCGTCGGCGCGAACGCGCCGGCGGCCTTCCTCGGCCACTTCACCGTGTTCGTGCTGGCGGTATTTGTCGGTTACATGGTGGTGTGGAACGTCACACCGGCGTTGCATACGCCGCTGATGAGCGTCACCAACGCGATCAGCAGCATCATCGCCATCGGCGCCTTGGTGCAGATCGCGCCGCCCATCATGGGAGGCGGCGCAGAGCGACCGGAGCAGTGGATACACTGGCTCGCGTGGGTGGGTATCGCACTTACCGCGATCAACATGTTCGGCGGATTCGCCGTCACGCAGCGCATGCTGCAGATGTTCCGCAAATAACGGAGACGACTCATGTCCGCAACTCTTGCAACTGCCTCCTATATCGGAGCGACCATACTCTTCATCCTCAGCCTCGGCGGCCTGTCCAATCCGGAAAGTTCGCGCCGCGGCAATCTCTACGGCATGATCGGCATGACTATCGCCGTGTTGGCGACGGTTTCGGGGCCGCACGTCACCTCGGCCGGCTATGCCTGGATCGTCGGCGCAATGGTCGTCGGCGGCAGCATCGGTCTGTACGCATCGCGCGTGGTGAGAATGACGCAAATGCCGGAGCTGGTGGCGCTGATGCACAGCCTGGTCGGCCTGGCCGCCATGCTGGTCGGCTTTGCCAATTACATCGATCCGGCGGCCTCGGCGGAATTCACCGGCGCCGCGAAGTCGATACACGAAATGGAAATCTACATCGGCATCCTCATCGGCGCGGTGACCTTCACCGGCTCGGTGATCGCCTTCGGCAAGCTCTCCGGCAAGATCGGCGGCAAGACCTTGCTGCTGCCGGGGCGCCACTGGTTGAACCTCGCCGGCCTGCTGGTGGTGATCTGGTTCGGGCGGGAGTTCCTGCACGCCGAATCGATCAGCGACGGCATGATGCCCCTCATCGTGATGACCGTGATCTCGCTGCTGTTCGGCATCCACATGGTAATGGCGATCGGCGGCGCCGACATGCCGGTGGTGATTTCGATGCTCAACAGCTACTCCGGTTGGGCGGCGGCGGCGACCGGTTTCATGCTGTCGAACGACCTCTTGATCGTCGTCGGTGCGCTGGTCGGCTCCAGCGGCGCGATTCTGTCTTACATCATGTGCCGGGCGATGAACCGCAACTTCATCAGCGTGATCGCGGGCGGGTTCGGCAGCGAGGGCGGAGCGCCGGCGCCGACGGGCGGCGTGCAGCCGGCGGGCGAGGTCAATCCGATCCTTGCCGCAGAGACGGCGGAATTGCTGCGCGAATCCAAGAACGTGATCATCGTGCCGGGATATGGCATGGCGGTGGCGCAGGCCCAGCATACGGTCTATGAGATCACCAAGGTATTGCGCGAAAAGGGCGTCAACGTACGCTTCGGTATCCACCCGGTGGCGGGCCGCATGCCCGGCCACATGAACGTGCTGCTGGCCGAGGCCAAGGTGCCCTACGACATCGTCTTGGAAATGGACGAGCTCAACGAGGACTTCCCTGACACCGACGTCGCCATGATCATCGGCGCCAACGATATCGTGAACCCCGCTGCCGAGGAAGATCCCACGAGCCCGATCGCCGGCATGCCGGTGCTGCAGGTGTGGAAGGCCAAGACCTCGATCGTGATGAAGCGCAGCATGGCCACCGGCTATGCCGGCGTCGACAATCCGCTCTTCTACAAGGACAACAACCGCATGCTTTTCGGCGACGCCAAGAAGATGCTCGACGAGGTGCTGGCCGCGCTGAAGGCCTGAGCCGGAAGGCCCTCGATCCAAGCTGGGTGGCGGGCTTCCCCGCTGCTCAGGCGCCAACCTGCCGGATATGGTGGCCCTTCCGGGCCGCCGCTCCGGCAGTTTTTTATGGGTACGCGCGATGACTTCCGAATTGATGGGCGTGTTCGTCACCTTCTTCCTCGGTGGGCTCCTCGGGCTGGTGACCATCATCAACCCCCCGGCGACGCTGCCATTCTTCACCGCGTTGACCCGCGACCTGGACGATCGCCAGACCCGCGCGATGGCCCTGCGGGCCTGCTTCTACTGCTTCCTGATCGTGGTGGTGAGCCTGTTCGCCGGCGGCCTGATCCTGACCGCCTTCGGCATCTCCTACGGCGCGCTGCGGGTGGCCGGCGGGATCGTCCTGGGCCTGCTCGGCCACGGCATGCTCTACGGCAAGGGGGACGCGGTCGAGTCGATGTCGCACGGCAACCACCAGAATCCGGCTTTCTTCCCGCTGGCGCTGCCCGGGATAACCGGCCCGGGGACCATCGCGGTGGTGATCGGTCTTTCTACCGAGATCCGCGAGCTCGAGGCCTGGGGCAAGGAAATAACCGCCTACCTGGCGGTGGTTGCTGCCGCCCTGGCGGTTTGCGCCCTCGAATGGGCGCTG